>NZ_CAWNBB010000047.1:0-193658 GCF_963872585.1 Vibrio sp. 10N.222.47.A9
TGCGCCGTTTAGCCGAGTTAGCCGGTGTGCGCCTACATGATTTACGCCACACGTACGCCAGTATTGCAATTCAATCCAACATTAATCTGACGGTGCTTAGTCGCTTACTGGGTCACGCGAATGTAGAAACGACGCTGAAATATGCCCACTTAAGCAGTCTGGATGCTTGTAAAGCGGCCTCTCATATATCAGCGACTTTGGCTAAGGGGATGCGCTCATGAGCTATATCAGACTCACTCAGAAAAAGATTAAGTATTTATTGCCCCAACCCAAAACTTATGTTGTTTGGGATACAAAGCAATATGGGTTTGGGGTGCGAGTAGGCAAAGACGCTTCCCGTTTTTATGTCATGAAGACAGGCGGTGGCAATAAGATTATAGCGCCTGTCGATAGTCTATCTCTTCGTCAGGCTCGTCAAAAAACGTTAAGCCTGATGCAGGATAATGATAAGAGTAGGGCAATCGGGGCGATGCGTTTTGATGCATTGGTACAGGGTGAATGGTTACAAAAAGTGTGCTCAACATGGAAAACCAGCTCACAGGGAGGGGCAAGGGGGGCATTAAATAAACACTTATTACCAGAGTTTGGGCATTACCCCGTCACTCGTATTGATTCGTGTCATGTGCAGCGTTGGTTTGATGAGTTAAGCCAAGACTATGCTGGAGCGGCTAATCGCACTCTTGATGTGCTGCGTTCCATTTTTAAATATGCCGAGAGACAAGGGTATTGCTTGAAAAATCCTTGCGATGGTATCAAGCAGAACCGAAAAAAGAAGTTGAATCGCTTTTTAAGTCTGGATGAATTATCGCGACTTGAAGGGGCTTTACGAACGGTTAGTCAGCAGGGAGAAATTGAGGCGTGTTGCTGTCAGGTCATAATCATGTATTGATATATTCGATACTGGGAGTGGGAAGTTGTTTACCAATTCACCATCAAAAATCGCTCTTCATAGCCTCGGAGGAAGTGTAAATAATGGTTTTACGCAAGAAATTGGAACTTCTGGGCCTGCTGGAGATTTCTTTTGGTTCACCCGGGAGAATGCATCTAGATTATGTGCCACATATGGTAACGAAAGCTTAGCAGGACGCACCAACTGGCGTTTGGCAACAAAAAATGAGTTAAAGTTAGAGCTCTTCAATACATACGGCAATATGTTCAACGCGCGCGGCTGGCCAGTCAGGCTCAGTTACTGGTCAAGTACAAGTCGTGGTCCTGGATTTTTAAATGCAAGCCTCAAGAATGGTAACGAAGGGGCTAGTATGGGAGAAGAGGAGTTGTACGCGTCTTGCGTCTCAGTTCCTTAACGTTTAACGTATGAGTTCTTGAGCTTCAAACCTATAACCACCTACTTCGGCAGGTGGTTATCTTTTTCGTAGATGTACACACACCCAATAGTCTAACTAGCTAATAGCAATAGGTTATTTTTAATGGGAATGCTGGAGATAATTTCCAAATTCCTATTCCTCCACTACCCTTAAAGATTAAATTGCTGTTTTTAAGTCGGTTTTTCTTATCTAAAATCTCGAAAATCATCTTGCGCAGATGTACTTATTGAGACTTCCAAATAGCGTATACTACACACGTATCGCCACCCCAATTTCACTGCAGAGCAGTGGCTCTCCTAAAGAGTTTAAATTCTCTCTCCTAACTCGTGAACGTAAAGTCGCTTACCTGAGAAATATCGAACAGGTTCAATTACTCCATGCTCTTTTCGATGGAGCCAAAGTCACGGCATTAATTTTTTCTGAGTTCAAAGCTGAGCTTGCTCATAGTATTAATCAGTTACGTCAAAATTCACAAAGTATGAAAAATGGGTATCATTGTGCGCTTCTTGCTTCAAATGGACATGCTGATTTTTCCCCTATAAATCGCTCTGAAGAGCTAACTCGCCCGTTTAACATAGTAGGAATAATGAACACCAAAGATCTAAAGTAGACTAGTTAAGTTTTTGTTGTTAACAGTTGTTTTATTTAATGTCGTTAAAGCTAGGGATGGTTATCTTTGGCGCTTGCCCTCTCCCTTTTTTGTTGTATTTTGATGTGAGTGTCATTTAAAAGCTAGTAATGGAGGAGAGTTATGCTTTCTCGACCTCTTTACTTGCTTTACACACATATGTCGAATTGTAGTAACAGGACTACTTTGTCTAACGCGTTAGACTTTTGGTCTCAGATTAAGTTATGAAGTCACACGATCACACTAAATCGTATTTGATAATTAACCTACCTATTAGGTAACAACAAAATATTGTGGAGAGGTTGAACAAATATTTTTAGTCTCTGTCGCCGCTGTTAGGTGGTTTTTTTAGATCTGAAATATGGAGTATTTAATGAAGAAACGAATTTCTATTGGCCAAATAGTGTCTTTTATTTTTGGCGTTGTTCGGGGTATTAGTCTATTGGGAGAGGTTGCTGATTGGGTCGAAGAATTATTCAAATGGAATTGAGTTTTGGTGAGCTACTTGTGTTGTCTGTTGGGACGTGGTGAATAATTGAAAATACAGGTGCACTTTCACCCCCAAAATACAGGCTAGAAATAACAAGATTCTTGGACGTACCATCGCGCCAATCGGCTTTGCTTTGCGCTCAGCCACTTATCACCTCTTCATCAATCCAAAAAGACAGAGACCCGCAGTTAATGAGTGATTGGCTGTCTTGCTTCCAGTTGATTGTTTTGTGACGATGTTTAGGCATAGGGCTATGAGAGGTAGTGGACGTAGCTGAACAGATCGTAGGTTCATGATTTAGTTCCACTGAATTACGCAACAAAGCCAATAACAGTAATAGATCAAAACTGCCGAGCTCGGTCAAGATGGTGCCGTTTTTTTACTGATAAATGAACGCTGGATAATACTATTTTAATTATTAAATTGGGGGGCGGAATGACGGATACAATATCGCCTTTCTAAAGTCAGATTTCACTGTTATTTCGTTTTACGAATGGCCCTGAATTCCTAAAAGGTGTGGTGACTTTTTAGTAGTGTGATCCATTTTTCACCCCAACCCCTTTTAATATGGGTGACTTTACCTAATAATATAAAGCCTTAGAGAAAGCACAAATTATGCAAGCGTTTAACGAAGTGGCCCTGTTTCCCCTCAATCCAATCCCACACCCTACGCGCAGCCTACATGCATGTGTTGGCGGATACTTTGACATCTCTGCTTGCGATTGTTGCGCTGCTATTTGGTAAGTTTTACGGTTGGAACTGGTTAGATGCAGCAATGGGCATGGTGGGTGCTGTCGTGATTGCCAAATGGACAATGAACCTAATGAAGCAGACAAGTCCAATCTTGCTCGATCAGAATATTGATGATGAGTACCGTAACGGAATCACTGAAGCTTTAGCTCCTTACGCAGCCGTAACCGACTTACACATGTGGAAGGTGAGTGGGCATCACTATTCAGCAGCGATTACTCTTGAATCAAACAGTGATAAAACCGTCTCTGAATATAAACAAATGCTCGCCAAGTTTGATAAGATTAATCATCTTACTCTTGAAGTGCATTCAAACGACCATGCGAAATATAGAACAGCTTAACCAAATACTGACTGAGTTCTACGATAAAATGTCTTCGTGGGAGCAGTCTGTTGTCAAAGAGACGGGTTACTCCCTGGCTCAAGTACACACCATTGAAGTGCTTGGTATGCATGGCGCGTTAAGAATGAAAGAGCTCGCTGAAAAGTTGGGTATCACCACGGGTACGCTTACCGTTCAAATCGAAAAGTTGGTTAAAGCTGAATTGATTGAGCGCCATGAACACCCAACAGATCGTCGTGCGATTGTGGTTGCTTTGACTGATGAAGGGCAGAAGATACACGTTCACCACAATCAGGTTCACTTGAATTTGGTTGATGGACTAACACAAGACATCGAAGAAGATGAGAAAGCGGTGTTATTGAAGTGCCTAACCAAGATGGTGAAAGCGTTTTAGTCAGCCTTGAGTTCGCACCCTAACTCTTTAGTAGCAAAGCAATTGACTAGAAAATCCAAAAATGGACCTGACTCGAATTGAGTTGGTCCATTTTTTTCGCCGTTTACGCTCTACCGTACAATCATCAATAGACGGATTCACTGTTTAAAAACCAAGTCAAAACCTCCAATATTGCGCTTCGCTCGTGCTCTTCTGGAGAGCCAAAAAAATGTCATCATAAGTAATGCGTCCAAATGTGCGTCAAAGTCTTTTAATTCAATGCCTTGTATACCATGGTGTTCAGGCTGTTTATGTTCCGTCAAATAGCTGTCTCTCACTTTTATCATTCAACTAATGTACATGTATTCAATTTGTGTTATTGATGCTTTTATCTTTAGTGAAAAGATTCATTCTCTGTTTGAATACCATTGAGAATGTCACTGCTGGTGGGCTGAACAGTCGCTAGATTTGGTGCTCATTACTGATACAAAAACCATAACCATAACCATAACAATAACCAGGTCGCACGAGTTGTATTCCATGCTTCGATGCGATCAATTAGATACTCATAGTTAATTTAGTAAAGACGAGCCACGTATATGAATATAAAGAAAAAGCTCTATTCGTTGGGGATGTTCTCCATCTTCGGCATGATTTCATTGTTGTTTACCACATCGCAATTTGCAGACACCACAGCTCAAATGAGCGAAGCCAAACAAATCACCAAAGAACTTGAAGTGCGACTACTTAATCTTCGCCGTAACGAGAAAGATTTCTTGCTGCGTAGTGATATGAAATACCTCGACAAGTTTGACGTAAACTACAACAAATTCTTAGCGTCTGAATCTGAGCTCAATGCGGTGCTCAGTGATTTAGGTTTAGCCAACAGCACACACCTACGTGAAGATATCGAAACCTACCACACAAGCTTTGTTAACTTAGTAAAAGCGAGTGAAGTCTATGGATTAGCACGTGACAAAGGCTTGCTAGGCGAGTTTCATGCTTTGCTCGATAACATCAGCGCGACAGCCAGTGCTGAACAAAAAATCGAGCTTTACCTGTTCAATGACTTAATCGAAAAGGGTGAGTTCGATCCGAGTGTTCTTTCTATTATTTCTAGTGCTGGAAGCTCAACTGCTTTGATAGATGCTGCGCGTCAAGTAGTTGAACAGAAGCGAGTGATTGGCTTGAAGCACAACGAAGGTCTGCTTGGGCAAGCTCGTTCGGGTTCTCATGCTATCGAAACTCAATTTAAAGAGTTCTCAGCGGTATTAGACCAAGAAACCCAACAAGAGATGGACAAGCTATCGCTGATCAACAACATCCTTTGCGTCACGTTACTTGTGTCGATCATTCTGTTCAGCTGGTTAATCGTCCGTTCTATCATTGGTAAAATTGAGTCACTGCTTTCGGTTATCCGTAATATCGTTAATTCAAACGACGTGTCTATTCGTTCTCACCTAGATGGTAAAGACGAACTCAGCACTTTAGGCCAATACTTCAACCAATTGCTTGATCAATTGGAGGGCTTAATCGCGGCATCTCAATCTAAGTCACTGCAACTGACACAAAGTACGTCGAACATGCATGACGAGCTAGAGTCAGTAATCAAACAGTTTGAAGTTCAAGCAAACCACACCTCTACAATGACAACGTCAGTGCAAGAGATGGTACTCACAATAGGTGAAATTTCAGAAAGCACATCAGTTGCGGCTGAAGGTGTTCATCAAGCAAAAGTGAATGCCGATAAAGGCCGTGAAGTGGTGGTTGATACGATCAGCAACATTACTCAGTTGTCTGAACGCCTTTCTAGCAGCCAAGATTCGATCAGCTCATTGAACCATCATGTTGATCAAATCGGCGATGCAGTAAACATCATCCAAGGCATTGCAGAGCAAACCAACTTATTGGCACTGAACGCAGCCATTGAGGCAGCACGTGCCGGTGAACAAGGCCGAGGCTTTGCCGTGGTTGCCGATGAAGTTCGTGCTCTTGCAAGCAGAACGCACCAATCAACGACTGAAATTACCAGTGTAGTAACGGCAATTCAAAGTCAAATGAACGCTTCTATGACCGAGATTGGTGAATGTAACCAACAAGGCCAACTGACTCTGAAAGATTCGGAAGAGCTCGATGCTAGCCTGCAGCTTATCTTAAGCGACATGGAAAGCATCCAGGGCAACTCTGAGCGTATTGCATCAGCGATTGAAGAGCAGGGTGCTGTTATGGCACAAGTGAGCGACTCAATCACCGAGTTAAACACCATTTCAAGTGATAACAACGCTTCGGCGCAACATTGTTTAGTTGAAGTGGATAAAGTCGCAGAGCAAGCCCATGAGATGGATAAAGCGGTGGCGCAGTTCAAGACCTCTTAAACATTTAGAGTAAACTAAACCAAAGGCGTGGATCATCTGCGCCTTTTTTTGTGCCTGAAATTCAACTAGATAAATGACGAGAATAAAAAAACGGCCCGATCTGGGGGAAGATCTGGGCCGTTATATTACGTATTTTAAGGGGAATTACTTATTTCGGCCTTCCAGCACATCCAGTGCCAGTTCAACCGCTTTATCGATATTGTCGCATCCCGCTAACTTACCTGAACTGATAGGACCAAGCACATTAGCGTATAACGAGAGCTGCTTGTTAAATGGCAGGCTCAACTGCTCATATAAACGCTGGCGAATCTCGGCATGTTGCTCAGGAGCGTGAGCAGCAAGGCTTTTCAAAGTGTCATAAACAAGAGTGGTGGTAGTGTTCATTCGTCTCTTTATCATTAAGTGGGAGGCGCTTATTTTATAATCTTTTCAGGTTCTTTTACTGTGATATAAGTCATACAATATTATTAATGTGTTTATCTTTTGAATCTAATGAGAATAAGGCATTCCAAAATAGACTTAAGTATCTGTGAAATATAACTAAAATAATGACAGACTATCGAATAAACGAACGTATTGGCGCGTTTCTGGCAAACGGTTAAATCTATAGGAAGAGGAACAACATGCACTACGACGTATTCAACGGAGACGCAGATGGCATAATCGCGTTGTTACAGCTGCGATTCAGTGAGCCAAGAGAGAGCGTGCTCATTACAGGTGTAAAGCGTGATATTAAGTTGGTCTCTCAAGTTGTTACTCAAATTATGGAGCCGGGTAAGCAAGGTGACATTTCTTCCGTTACCGTTTTAGATGTGTCGATGGAAAAAAACTTATCTGCATTGCACTCACTGCTAGACGCCAACATCAATGTATTTTATTGCGATCACCATCGAACTGGTGAGGTACCTGACTCTAGCTATTTGGATACTCTGATTGATACCGCGCCAGAGAGCTGCACGAGCTTGCTGATTAACCAGAAGCTGAATGGTGCGCATGTGGCTTGGGCAATCGCGGCTGCTTTTGGTGATAACCTAAAAACAGTGGCCGCGCGGCTAGCGGATGAAAATGGATTCGATCAATCTCAAACAGAGTTTTTAGAAGAGCTAGGTACCTTGGTTAACTACAATGGTTACGGTTCTTCATTAAGCGATTTGCATTTCACGCCAATTGAGCTCTACCAAACCCTTTATCAATACCCGAACCCATTTGATCTTTTAGATGATAAAAACTCTGTGTTTTATCGACTACGAGCTGCTTATCAAAATGATCGTCAACAGCTATCAAACCTTGCTCCTGTTTATGAAAGTGAAGTAGCACGCGTGTTTGAACTGCCAGGTGAGACGTGGGCAAGGCGCATCAGTGGTGTATTTGGCAATGAAATCGTTAATCAAGATCCAAACCGAGCGCAAGCAGTATTAACGAAAAACCAAGATGGCGAGTCTTACACGGTGAGCTTACGGGCGCCATTATCAAACAGAACGGGTGCAGACGAAATTTGCTCAAGCTTTGAAACGGGTGGAGGAAGAAAAGCAGCGGCTGGTATTAATCAACTTAATGAACTTGATAAGGTGAATTTTATTTCACTATTGGATGCATATTATTCATCTAGTGCTGAGGGTCAACTGAAAAATTCCTGAGGTATACATCCAAAATTCCACAAATTTTCACTCCTATATTCCGTTATACGTGTGTATCTCTAGCACATGCATGACGGCTATATCCAAGCTATTTTAGTGATGTCACTCGCAATGGTATCTGGTCTGAGGTCAGTAATTACAGTGTGTTTGGATCAATTTTTGTCGATTTAAAGTTCGTTTTTTCCTATTGGTGATTTTTTATATTTTTGGTTAATTATCTATGTGAATTAAGGTTGATTAAATATTTGCATGGTCAATGTGTCCAGTCGAAAATAACAGCTTTTAGCATTTCATTTTGAATGAAAAGTCAAAATCATATTGATTCTGATATTCAATCTATGACTTAAAATCACAAGTTAAATCAAAGGTCATCTTTTCCTATAAATTCCATTACTTCTCTATAAATATTCATGATTACAATGAATTGGTTCGGTTGTGATTGGCACAGCTGTTAAGTAAGGAAGTGGGACTAATGTTGAAACGTAAAGCTCTACAATTAGCTGTATCGGTCGGCATGGCCGCAATGTCTGGCGCTGTTTATGCGAATGGTTCAGATATGACGAATCCAGATTCTGGTGTCGTGGTCGGTTATTGGCACAACTGGTGTGACGGTGGCGGCTACCAAGGTGGTAATGCGCCATGCGTGACGCTGGATGAAGTAAACCCAATGTATAACATCGTGAATGTGTCATTCATGAAGGTTTACGATGTGGCTGATGGTCGAATCCCAACTTTTAAACTGGACCCAACCGTTGGGTTATCAGAAGAACAATTTATTGACCAAATTGCCGAACTCAACAAGCAAGGCCGTTCTGTACTGATAGCGCTGGGTGGTGCTGATGCACACGTAGAACTTGAAACGGGTGATGAAAGAGCCTTTGCTGATGAGATAATCCGCCTTACTGAGCGTTACGGTTTCGATGGTCTAGATATCGACCTTGAACAAGCAGCAGTAACCGCAGCAAACAACCAAACGGTTATTCCTGACGCACTTAAGCTAGTAAAAGATCACTACCGTGCCGAAGGGAAAAACTTCCTTATTACTATGGCGCCTGAGTTCCCGTATCTAACGACAGGCGGTAAGTACGTTCCTTATATCGATAATCTAGAAGGTTATTACGACTGGATTAACCCACAGTTCTACAACCAAGGTGGCGACGGTATCTGGGTTGACGGTGTGGGCTGGATTGCTCAAAACAACGATGCATTAAAAGAAGAATTCATCTACTACATCTCTGATTCGCTTATCAACGGAACGCGTGGCTTCCACAAGATCCCTCATGACAAGCTGGTGTTTGGTATTCCTTCAAGTATCGATGCTGCAGCGACGGGCTTTGTGCAAGACCCTCAAGATTTATACGACGCGTTCGAGACCTTAACGACTCAAGGCCAACCCCTGCGTGGTGTAATGACTTGGTCTATCAACTGGGACATGGGCACTAACAAAAACGGTCAACAATACAACGAGCAGTTTATTAAAGACTACGGCCCATTTGTACACGGTCAAGTGACGCCACCTCCAGTCGAGGGTGAGCCAGTTCTTAAAGGTGTCGAAAATACCCGTGTTCTTCACGGCACAACGTTTGACCCAATGGAAGGCGTAACAGCAACAGATAAAGAAGATGGCGATCTAACGTCATCAATCGATGTTGAAGGTTACGTTGAAACCAGTGTTATTGGCACTTACGTTTTAACTTACCGAGTGCAAGACAGCGATAACAACGAAACTACTAAAGCGAGAACGGTAGAGGTTTACAGCCAGAAGCCAGTATTTAATGGTGTGTCTGACACAACTGTTGTGTTGGGTACTGCATTTGATGCTATGGCTGGCGTGACGGCGAATGATGCTGAAGATGGCGACCTAACAAGCACCATCACACACACTGGTAGTGTTGATGTAAATGAAATCGGCAACTACACGCTTGTGTATAGCGTAACAGACAGCGCGAACCAAACTGTAACCGCTGACCGTAAAGTGTCTGTGACGGATGGTTCTAACTGTGCTGCTGCATGGGATGCCGACACCGTTTATGTTGAAGGTGACCAAGTATCTCATGACGGTTCAACGTGGGGAGCAGGTTGGTACACTCGCGGCGAAGAGCCAGGAACAACAGGTGAGTGGGGCGTTTGGAGAAAAGTTTCAGACTCTTCATGTGGTGGTAACCCAGATCCGGGCGATGACTTAGAGCTTGCAGTTTCAGGCCTTCAGTCAGAATATGCGCCAGATAACGGCAATGTTCGTTTAGACCTAACACTGACATCAAATGAAGCGTTAGATGTTACCGCTATGGTGATCAACAGTGCAGGTACTGTGGTTGAGCAAACTCAGGTTAACGTAACGGACAGCCGTGCTATTACCATCGACTTGTACGATGTAGCGGAAGGGCAATATGCACTTGAGGTTGTCGGTAAAGCATCTGACGGTGAAATGGTGATGGTAAATGATTCGTTCGCTGTTAAAGACGGTGGCGGAACGACTCCTCCTCCAGGTGATTACCCTCCGTATGAAGCGGGCACAAACTACGCAGCGGGTGACATTGTGGTCGGCAGCGATAATGGTCTGTACGAATGTAAACCTTGGCCGTACACGGCATGGTGTGCAAGCGCGTCTTACGCACCAGCAGAAAGCCAATACTGGCAAGATGCTTGGACAAAGCTGTAGTCTGATAGCTCAACGCTAGCAACATAAAGTAGACGATCAAAGAGAGGCCATTGTGCCTCTCTTTTTAATTGTCTCCTTCTGATTTAGAGCTTCAAACCTTTCTTAACCTCAAACTCGGTTCTGCATTTTGCTCTAGATCAAAATAAGAGTGATTATCAATTGTATTAATAAGGTGGTAGATGCACTATGCGCACACTGAATTTTCTCTGTTGTGAATATTTGCATAATGAATCTTGCCCAAGTCGACCTAAACCTACTCGTTATTCTTAAACACCTTCTTGAAGAGAAGCACGTTTCCAACACGGCGTTGGCGCTGGATATGAGCCAACCTACGGTGAGCCGATCTCTACAAAAACTTCGCACTGTGTTCAACGATGATTTGTTGGTGCGAGCTGCTTATGGCTATGAATTGACCCCGAAAGCAGAGGTCATCAAGCAAGACCTCAACTCTGTGCTTACGCGCCTTGAGAAACTGGTTCACGGAGACGTGTTTGAACCACAAACGAGTGATAGCACGGTTCGTTTTTTTGGTTTGGTTCCTCAGGTTTCACACCTTTTGCCTAAAGTAGTGGCACAAATTCGCCAGCAAGCGCCGAATATGGTTGTCGATATCGACTCGATTCCTAAACGACACTTTGAGCCTCTGTTATCCGGTGATGCGCATTTTGTGTTGTCGACGCATGAACCATTAAGTTCTGAACAAAACCTTTATCGAATGTTCGTAATCAGTCGCGATTATCGGTTATTAATGAGCAAAGACCATCCTCTGGCGGACAAAGAGATCACTGTTGATGACTTGTTGAATAGCCAACTTGGTCAAATCTCACTGCAAGGGGACAAGAAGCTCTCGATCGAAAGTCGATTTAAAGATCTTGGTTTGATTGATAAGCAGCGCCAACTATCGATCCCAATTCAGTTGTCCAACTTCAATATTGCTGCGGATATTGCGGAGACGACCGACATCATCTTTCACTTGCCGACACCATTTGCGACACAAGCTGCCAATCAACGAGATTTAATTTGTAAACGCGTTCCCAAAGCGATCAGAAGCCCATCAGAAGATGTTTATCTCTATTGGCATAAACGTTTCCATAATGACCCTATGTGTCGTTGGGTTCGCGATTTATTTAAAGAGATATACACCCAATCTATCTAGGTGGTGAATGCTATTGATGTGATGCTATTAAAATGAATATGTATTGGTTCCATTATTTGAAAGTTGAATAACGAGAATCAATTTTTGGTATGAAACTTTCGTTGATAAGAGTGGTAACTGGTTGTTTAATGCAAACCATTATCATTACCAATCACATATAAGAATGAATATCATGTCTGAGAGATCTCTTTTGATTCGCAAACCTCTTTTGGTTCGTAAACCCCTTTCGATCGCAGTCGCTGTTATTTGTACCTCACTTTCGGCTAACGTGTTGGCGCAAGAAGAAGCGCAAGCAACAGATGAGCAAATGGTTGTTACGGCAACTCGTACTGAAATGGCACTAAAACAAGTGCCGGCTTCAATGTCAGTGATCACCGCTCAAGACATTGAAGACAGCCCTGGTATTACCTTGGCTGACATCGTTGCAGAATCAACCAGTGTCGAATCTGACTTTGATAGCACACGTGCTGGCCGTCAGATGATCTCTATTCGTGGTATGGATTCAGATTACACGCTTATCATGGTGAATGGCCGTCGTCTAAGCTCGGCGAGTGCCATCATCCGAGGTAACGACTTCGACCTATCGACCATTCCTGCTGATTCAATTGAACGTGTTGAAATTATCCGCGGCCCAATGTCTGCACTTTATGGTTCAGATGGCATGGGTGGCACAATCAACATCATCACCAAGGCTCCTGAAAATGATTGGAGCTCGACGTTAAGCATGGACACTTCATCGCCGTTAGACGGTGATGGTGGAGAAGAGTATTCGATGGGCTTCACAACATCAGGCGCGTTAATTGAAGACGAATTGTTTGCTCGCCTATCTGTTAACCAAACTAGCCGTGATGCTTGGAAACCCTATTCTGGTACGCATAGCTCTGGTTACGATCGTTCAGACATTACTGCGTTAGAAGAAAGAGAGACATTAAGCTTACTCGCGAGCCTCACATGGAATGCAACAGACAACCAAACCATCGATTTCGATTTTGGCTACAGTGACGACGAACGTGAATCATCTGCAGAAAACGTATCGTCTGTGATCGAGTCTGACACACGAGTAGTGCGTCAGAGCCAAGCGATTACGCACAGTGGCTTTTGGAGCTGGGGTGATACACAAGTTCGCTACTCACGCGAAAATGTGACTGACAACGACGCTGCGGATTCTGATACCACCTACAGCAGTGACGTAGAAGAGTTAACTCAGATCGTAGAAGCGTCGGCGACGACTTATCTGGGTGATAATCACACGCTTACGTTTGGTATGGACTACCAATTAAGTGAACTAACCAACAAAGAAAACTTGGTCAATGACACATCAGAAGCGTATCAAGGTGCGTTATTTATTCAAGACCAATGGCTGATGACTGATCAACTAACAGCAACCATCGGCGGTCGTTTAGATAAGCACGAGCAGTACGGTGAAGAGTTCAGCCCACGTGTGTACTTGGTTCATCAAACAACGAATGACCTGATCATCAAGGGTGGTGTGGGTAAAGCATTTAAAGCTCCAACTTTGACTCAAAACCAAGCCGACTACACAGTTAACAGTTGTAAAGGTGCTTGTGATTTATATGGCAATGAAGACCTGAAGCCTGAAACGAGCTGGAACTATGAGATTGCGGCGATATACAGCCAACCTCGTTGGAACGTTGAAGGTGCCTTGTTCCGCAATGAAATCAACGACCTTATTGATCGTGACGAAACCTACTGCGAGAACGGCGGAATGTTTGAATCGGGTAAAGGGTGTGCCGATAGTTCTAGCTCAACTGGCTATGTGAAAGGCAAACGTACTTATACCAATGTGTCTGAGGCCGTGGTTCAAGGTGCTGAGCTTACTGGCCAATTCCAAATAACGGATGAATGGGGCGTGTCTGGTAACTACACTTTCTTAGACACTGAAGATAAGTCTACTGGTGAAGAACTGCTTGAGCGTTACAAGCACTCGGGTTTAGTTAAACTGAACTGGAGCCCAACTTACGACCTGAACACCTTTGTTAGTGCGCGTTACCGAGGTGAGCGTAATATCGAAACTGATTTGACTCAAGAAGCCTATACTACGCTTAATATTGGTGGGGTATACAACATTAATGATTCGGTTAGAGTACGCGCAGGCATTACTAACTTGACTGACGAAGCGGTATCACAAGAGCTAGAGAGCATGGGTTATGTTGAAGAGCCACGTACTTACTACGTAGGTATGACAGCGGACTTCTAATTTAGAGTTCAGTAACCGATAGCTTGATACAAAAGAACCCACACTGGCTGGATGATCGATAAAGAGTACGGCGAGTGTGGGTTCTTTTTTGTCTGTGTTTGAATCTGGCTAATTCGTTTTGTATCGACTGACCTAGATTTTTACACAAGCGATCAGAGCATTACCTGATTTGGTATCCCAAGGCAGCAGTTTGTCATAATCGTGCTCGAAGATATTAACCTCGAAGTAGGGCTTCAATATCTCGATTAGCTCTTTAAACGAGAATGCCACCATCGGGTGTTCATCATTCCACACTTGAGTTTCACCAGCAGTCGTTTTTTCGATACTGAGTTTTAACGCCTGCTTGTCACCCTTGCCAGAGTAATACCAGCCTGAGCTGAACGTGAAATCATCTTGTTCAAGATTGGTGGTGTGTCGAACAAAAAGATCATTGCTGATCTTGTCTTTATCCACCACATTAAAACAAAAAATCCCCTCTGGTTTTAAAGCGCGATGTACGCTCTCAACACATTCTTTGAGCTTCTCGAAACCATCGTTGTAATGGATTGAGTATAAGAAGCAGGTGATCAAATCCAGAGGTTCCGCCACTTCAAAACTGCTCATGTTTTGCTCTGAGAAATTGGCTTCGGGGCAGCGAGCCTGAGCGATATCTAGCATTGGCGAGTTGAGATCGAGTCCATTGCTTTGGTAACCAAAATCGATAAAGTGACGAACGTGTGGACCAGTGCCACAAGCTAAGTCGAGGTGAGTCTTTCCACCATTTCCGAAAATTTGATGTAGCCTACGTACGCAGTTACTTTGCGCTTGATAGTCAATATCAACACACATTAAATCGTAGTAACCGGATAGGTCGGTATAAAGTGCGTTGGAAGAAATAGTAGCTGACATATTGGCGGACATAAGTGCCTACAGCGTTAGCTGATATAATGAGGGTGGCGCATCATATACCGAAATGTCGAAATCGCAATCAAATATTCGATCAAGTTATGTGCTTTCATTCTCGGTGGCTGTACTTTAATTATGTGTGGCTGTGCTCAATTTGTACGGTTAGCCGACTCATTTAGCGCAAGCTTAAAAAGGCGGTGGATTATGAGAGAGAACTGGTGGGTTATGCAGGAGAGCCAGAGGAACATGAAGGTGAACAGGGAACTGCGATCAAGCTAGTGCTTCATAGCAAACCACATCATCGTTGATCGAGACTTGATTTTTACCATTCGCTTTCGCACGATATAGTGCATCATCGGTAACACGAATCAGTGTATCAATGGTGTTGGCAGAGTGGCACAAGCACTGGTTGGTAACGCCAATACTCACGCTCGTTGTAAAAGCGCGGCGATTAATACCAAAGAAGGTATGTTGATTGAAGGTGTGGCAGATTCGTTCGCTGATGATTTTGGTATGGGCCGATTTCGCTTTTGGAATGAACACAATAAACTCCTCGCCACCCCAACGTCCAACTACGCCACCTAACAACTCAATGTGAGCTTTAATTGTGTCTGCTAAGTGCCTAATCACCGTGTCACCCACTGTATGCCCAAATCGATCGTTAATCGATTTGAAGTCATCAATATCAATCAACAGACATGACATCTCCATATGCTGATTTACCGGCTTCTTGAGCCAATCGTAAATAGCACGACGATTGAACACATGCGTTAAGTCATCATGCATCGCTCGATGCAGCAACTCCCTTTCTAGTAATACTTTATCGGTGACTTCTTCAAGGATCACTTGTATCGCGTCTTCACCTTCCCAGTTAATCACGTTGTCATAGAGGTTGAAGTATTTGTGGGTGCCATCAAAGCATTGGTTAGACACCACGGAACTAAAGTTGGGTGTATTGCCATTGAGAATGTTCTCGCAGCGTCTGATGGCCGTTGAACGCTGATCTTCAGGTACGATGGATAGGATAGAGTCCATCGCAAGCACTTGCTCTATTGAGTCTGCACCTTGTTGTTCTACCCATGCTTGGTTGACCATTAAAGGTTTGAAGTTTCTATGGATCAGGATCCCTTGTTTCGATGTATTAAGTAGCTTGCGATACATACGATCCGTTTCGTTACGTTTGCGCTGAGCTTCGACTACGGATGTGATGTCGATGATAGTGACTTGGAGGGCAGGTTTACTATTGAGTTCAATAATGTGTGATAGGCAAAAGATAGAGATGTTGCGGCCATTGGCTGGAATATCGGTGTACAACTTTCCTTTTTTTAGTTTGCCTTTTATGGCCTCTAAGTAACGTTTCTTGGCTAGCTCTTGGTAACTGTCAGGAACTAACGCATAAACAAATTCAACGTTCAATAACAGCTCTTCACGGGTTCGGTAACCAAAGATCTGAGCGATTTCGTTGTCGACATCAATAATTCGGTGATTTTGCAGTGTCATGCGCCCTTGCGCGGAATCGAAGTTCTGGCAGGGTGTCGTGGTGGTTAAATCTAATTGAATGCTCATATCGACCTGGCTACTTATTCGTTAAATTGAAACAGGTGTTGTTCCTCGGTGTAGTGACCACACAGGCATTGTGGAACACTTTTATGAAGAGACTAGATAAGAAAAATATGCTATCTAGGTAAGGTCAGTATGGCATTTATAATTTCATGATTAATCAGTAATTTTACTGATTCAAACCGAGTTCTTGAAAAGGAAACAATCAGGAAAGCAGGCCAGTAAATAAAGCCAAATCACTCAAGCTAAATAAGCGAACTAAACAAGGAGAGTTGAGGTAATGAAACCAGAAATAAAAGCACAGGATTCAATGGGAAACGGAACAGCATTGGAAAGCCGCACATCAATAGAAATTAAGCTTGATGACTTGTCGGGTGGGGAAGTCGTTGAATTGCTTGAAGAACACCTTACCGATATGTATGCCACGTCACCAGCTGAAAGCGTTCATGCATTGGATCTGGATGGACTTAAGTCGCCAGAAATTACCTTTTTCAGCGCTTGGAAAGACAACCAACTGCTTGGGTGTGTTGCCATTAAAGAGTTAAATACCCAACACGCTGAACTCAAATCAATGAGAACCTCACAGTTTGCTCGAAAGTCAGGTGTTGCGAGCCAACTTTTACAACACGTATTAGATACAGCGGCCATTCGCCAGTATCAAACAATCAGTTTAGAAACCGGCTCAGAAGACTACTTTAAGGCCGCGCGTAACCTGTATGAAAAGTTTGGCTTCGGATACTGTGAACCCTTTGCTGACTATGTGTTGGACCCGCACAGCAAATTTATGAGTATTGAATTGCGGTAGATGAGGTAGATGAGGTAGATGCGGTCGAAATGTAGATGGAAGTAAAAGAGAGATTCCCTATCACACTCGTTCCTCACTGAAGGGAATGGCGGGCGGGGTGTATCTCTACGTAGAAAATGACACGGTTGTAGTTCCTCGTTGTTAAGAGTGAGGTGGTTTTAGCACCTCACAGTCGGAAGTGACGTGCACAACATTGACTTGATTCCCCTGCGTCATTCCAGAACCGAGGGACGAGGTATGTGGAACCTCTAATCTCAAAGAGAGATTCCCTATCACACTCGTTCCTCACTGAAGGGAATGACGGGCGGGGGGATCTCTACGTAGAAAGTGACACGGTTGTAGTTCCTCGTTGTTAAGAGTGAGGTGGTTTTAGCACCTCACAGTCGGAAGTGACGTGCACAACATTGACTTGATTCCCCAGCGTCATTCCAGAACCGAGGGACGAGGTATGTGGAATCTCTAACCGCAAAGCGAGATTCCCTATAACGCTCGTCCCTCGCTTTAGGGAATGACGAATATCTGGCATCAATGACTAATAGTTAAAGCGTTAGCGTGTTTCTAGTTCTGCAAATATCGCTTCTGCATCCACAACGCTGCCTGAGATCGAAAGGGTACTGAAAGGAACCAGATCTTCTGGGCTTGATGGCTTTTTAACAAGCAGCTCTGGGTAGATTTTTGATTCACCCATTAACATCGCCTTTAGCTCTTTTACCGATAAATCAGGATAGCGCGACCACACCAACGCAGCGACGCCAGAAACGACAGGCGCAGCCATACTTGTGCCACTTTTCAAACCGTAAGTATTCCCCGGTGTGGTTGACAGAATTCGATATCCCGGTGCAAATACATCAACCGATTTCTGACCGAAATTACTGAAGCTCGCCACTAACGTTTCGTCGGCGTATTTCGCTGATGCGCCCACATCTAACCACGTTGAAATAGGCTTCGAGCTGTAGTGCTTAGCGTAGCGGTTTGGAAAGCTTGGTTTGATGTCGTTATCGTTGCGGCTGTTACCTGCAGAGTGAACGATCAACACGCCTTTACGAGCGGCATAGCGGAATGCATGGTCGACAATGTATTTGCGTGGTGAGTAGCTTTTTCCGAAGCTCATGTTAATGATCTTCGCACCATTGTCGACGGCGTAACGCACCGCATTAGCAATATCTTTGTCTCGCTCATCGCCATTTGGCACCATACGTACTGCCATGATTTGAGCATGATCTGCCACACCTTCAATACCAATAAAATTGCCGCGCTCAGCAGCGATGATTCCAGCAACGTGTGTACCGTGTGAGCCTACAGGGCCTTTCACATCGTTGTTGCCATAGCCTTTTTCCCAAGGGTTAGAAATGTCATCCCAAACAATATCGCCACGCGTATCGAGCTCTAGGTTAAGGTGAAAATCTAGAGAGTCTTGATAGCGGCTACGACGAGATTCCAGATATTCAAAGGAGTACCATGAATCAAATACGCTCAAAAGCCCTTCAGCTGCAGTTACAATGCTCGGGTTTTCGTCATTCAATAGCGGTTGCAATCCGTTTACTGTGAAGTCTTTGTGATCGGTGAGTTCAAGGATTTCTGCTTTGTACTCATTGGCTTGGTCTGTTGCTGTTGTTACACGATTCAATGCATCTTGGTCATCTTTTAGAGACGACAAGTAATCAGATTCAACACCTTGATAGTACTTGCGTTTCTTACGCGGAATCCAATGTCCATTTTCTTTTAACTCGAGGTACTTTTTGTATTCTCTGGTAACCTCTAGTGTGTCTTGATCAACGTTAATACCTAACGAGTTACCCAGAAAGTTCCAGCCGTGGACATCATCGATGTACCCATTGCCGTCATCATCAATGCCGTTGCCTGGGATTTCGTTTTCGTTGGTCCAAAGTTTATTTTTTAGGTCTTCATGTTCAACATCCACACCCGAATCAAGAACGGCAACGATAACTGGCTGTGGCATAAGAGGGGGCATTAGGTAGTCATACACAATATCTGAACCCACGCCTTGAAGCCTTGTGTAGCTCGCCGATAAGTTAAACCAATCGCCGCGCTGTTCATCGGCGTTACTCATCATTCTCATAGAGAAGAACGAAGGTTGAATAGTTTCTCGTGAGTAATCCTCAACAATCGTGCCTTTTACATCTTGAATAAAAGGAGAGTTGATAGGTTGTGGCTCTGGGCTACTTTCGTTCAGAGTCGTAGCTGATACGTGGGTTGAAGCCATAATAGCTAGGGCTATAGTGGTAAGTCTTTGTCCGTGATTCATCTGTGGTGCATCCTTATCATTGTGCGACTAAATAGTTGTGCGACTAACGCTGACTTCTTCGAAACGAAGTGTAAAAAACACGCAGTAAGTCAGTTGAGTGAGAGGGAAATACCCGCTCAAAACGCAGTTAAAAGGTAATATGCAATCAGACTTGTATCATTCGCTTGGTCAATGAAATGGTAGGAAGATCTCACTGTGATCGATTTTTAATTCTCAAACTTTGAGCTAAATTCTATTAATAAAATCAACATTTATAAAATAAAGCTTGGAATTAAAGGTGTTTAAAATCAATTGATTGGATTGTTAATTATTGTATCTGAGAGTAGGGTGACTCGTTTCGGTTAGAGTCGAAGTGTGCGTCTGCTCCTCGTGTTTTTGTTACTCTAATGGCCAAAAATACACGAAACGTGTCATTGATAAACAACAGAGTCACTTGTTAACAATCTGATTAATTGGCAGTATTGTGTCAATTATTACCGTCACTACTTTTACAGACCTTTTTCCATGACGACTTATTTTGCTGGTTTTTCCCTTGGGCTTTCGCTGATTCTTGCAATCGGTTCTCAAAATGCATTTGTTTTAAAGCAAGGGCTTAAGAATCAACACGTATTGGCAGTTTGCGCTGTATGTGCCATTTCTGATGCCTTACTAATTAGCTTCGGCGTTACAGGCTTTGGCGCAATCGTTAAACAGTTCCCACAAATTGAGCAGCTCGCTCGTTATGGTGGTGCTATCTTTTTGGGTGTCTACTCATTCTTAAGCTTCCGTTCAGCATTTACTGAAACCCACGCCTTAGAAGCCACTGCTGAAACCAAAGACTCGCTAACCAAAGCGATTGCGATGTGTTTGGCGTTTACTTGGCTTAATCCGCATGTGTATTTGGATACTGTGGTATTGCTGGGTTCTATCTCAACGCAATATCAACCTAATCAAATGTTGTTTGGCGCTGGTGCAGTATCGGCGTCGTTTGTGTTCTTCTTTTCACTTGGATATGGCGCACGCTTCTTGGCTCCAATGTTTAAGAACCCGAGAGCGTGGAAGGTGTTGGAGTTTGTCGTTGGCGTGATCATGGCATCTATTGCAATATCTTTGATCGTCTAGCCGCTCGTAATTAGGCATTCAAACATATTATCTAAAGTTCCTACCTAAAGTGACGACTTAAAGTGACTGCCTTTAGTTGCCTTCGTATTTAATTATTTCCACAAAAATAGAATTATTTTTCGTCTTTCGGTTTTGGCGTTCGTCTTAGGGGTACAAATACAAATTAATGACCTAATTCGGAGTCAACCATGATTAAACTTGTTAGCTTTAAAAACTGCCCATTCGTTCAACGTGTAATGGGTGCTTTAGTAATCAAAAATGTCCCATTTGAAATTGAATACATTGAGCTAAATAATAAACCTCAATGGTTCCTAGATATTTCGCCAAACGGACAAGTGCCAGTATTGATTACAGAAAATGACACAGTTCTGTTTGAGTCAGATGCAATTGTTGAATACTTAGACGATAAATATGCGCCGATAGAAGAGGTGTCTGCAGAGCAAAAAGCACTAGATCGCGCTTGGTCTTATCAGGCAAGCAAACATTACATGCCGCAATGTGGAACGATGGGCAGTAAAGATAAAGAAACCTTTGAGACACGTTTAGCGAATCTTCAAAAATCCTTCCAAAAGGCCGAGAACAAGCTGGGTGACAGCGACTTCTTTAAAGGCGATTACATCTCTAACGTCGACATCGCTTGGCTACCACTGTTACACCGAGCATCAGTGATTAAAGAAGGCTCCGGTTTTGATATGCTTGAAGGCTTTCCGAAAGTACAGAAGTGGCAAGCGGCGCTGATTGAATCTGGCTTGACCGATAAAACCGTTCCTGCGGACTTTATTGAGAAGTTCAGCGGCTTTTATTTAACGAATAACTATTTGGCTAGTCTCGCTGAAGCTCGTTAATAATATGAATCAAATTGAAATATATTTTAACAGCAGGCCGTTCTAAATAAATGCCCTCCCAAAATTAAACTCATTATTCTCTTTATATCTTTTATTGGAAAAAGAGAGGAGCAGGATGAGTTTTTATATTTAGGCGTGAAGATTCAGGTTGTTTTTGAGAACGAGTAACAATTTAGTTAGTACGGTAACGACATGATTATAAATAACTTAATATTGATGATGCTCAGGTTTACTATCAGGTTTATACGTTTTTTAGTACTCGTTACTTCTCAGGAAACACATCTGTCTCATAAATAAGACTGGACTAAATATCTATGATTGTTCGTTTGATGACCTAAAAATCTTGTGGTACTTTCTCATTCGCTCCGTAAATGAACAGTGTTTTATTATTCATTGGGGGCTGCTTATTTAATTTATTTTAAACAGTAACGCAACAGGTGAAATAGTGTCGGAAACTATTGGCTGTTGATCAACGTTACTGTAGGACAGACAAAAAAAGGGTATTTTCATGCTTAAATCATCATTTCTATTGGGCCTAGTTGGCTTAGTTTCACTTCCTACATTTGCTGCTGGTATCGAGGGTGGTCCATACATTGGCGCTGGCCTTGGCGTGTATCAAGACTCAGACACTGATGGCGCAGGTAATTTAGATGCTGAAAGCATGGGATATAGCCTTTACGGTGGTTACCAATTTAACCGCATTGTAGGTATCGAACTTGGTTACACAGATTATGCTGATTACGAAAAATTTGGCACTAAGGTACTTTCACCAACATCTTTCTCTGTTGCGGCAAATTTGGGTTACACGTTTGATAATTCAATTCGTCCGTTTGTAACCGCAGGCCTTAGCTACGTTGATCTAAACTCTAAGGGCTCTAGTTACATTGATGATGATTCTGGTGCAGGCTTCCATTTTGGTATAGGTGTTGAATACACGCCAGTAGAAAACCTAACCTTACGTTTAATCTCGCAAGCAGATGCAGTAAATATCGAATTCTTCGGCCCTAATGGTAATAGACTGGCAAGCCGCGATGTCGCGTTTAGCACAGTAACACTGGGTGCTTCGTACAATTTTTAATGACCTCTGTGAAATAACTTACAGCTAATGTCATGGACACCTATAACCGCTCTAACGTAGAGCGGTTTTTTATGTCAAAAATAACGATTGCTCACGCTGTGGGCGGAGTTGGTCCAAAGCCTGAAATTAGTTGGTTTTCACAAGCTTATAAAAGGGAATTATGTCGACTATTTTGGTAGATTAAAGGTATTACCGACTTCCAGTGAGCAGCAATGAAGATTCTTCACACGTCCGATTGGCATCTTGGCCAAAACTTCTACAATAAAAGCCGTAAGAATGAACATGAACGGTTTTTACAATGGTTACTTGAGCAAGTTACAGAGCACGACATTGACGCGATCATTGTTGCTGGCGACATTTTCGATACCAGTACACCGCCGAGTTACGCTCGTGAGATGTATAACAAGTTCGTGGTCGATTCGAACAAGGTCGGCTGTCAATTGGTGTTGTTAGGTGGAAATCACGATTCGGTGTCTGTGCTTAAAGAGACACAACAGCTGCTCAAATACATGGGCGCAGACGTGATTCCTAATACCAATGAAGATCATGCGACTCAGGTTGTTGAACTAAAAGGCAAGAACGGCGATGTAGAAGCGCTGGTTTGTGCCATTCCTTTTATTCGCCCTCGTGATGTGTTGACCAGCCAGGCGGGCGTCACAGGCGTTGAGCGTCAGAAGCAACTCGGCGATGCTATCAAACAGCATTATCAAAGTGTCTATGACGCCGCTGTTGCAAAACGTGCGACGTTTGATAACAGCGAGCACATGCCGATTATCGCTACCGGTCATTTAACGGCGATGGGTGTCCAACAATCGGATTCGGTACGCGATATCTATGTTGGCAACCTTGATGGTTTTGCCGCTGATGGCTTCCCAGACGCAGATTATATTGCACTTGGTCACATCCATCGCCCACAAGTGGTGGCAAAGCGTGAATACATTCGTTACTGCGGCTCACCAATCCCATTAAGCTTTGATGAACTTAAATCTCAAAAGCAGGTATGTGTGGTTGAGTTTGTTGAGGGCGAGCGCACCATTTCTCAATTGCCAGTTCCAACGTTCCAACCCCTAGCTGAAATCAAAGGCGACTTGAGCGAGATCGAATCTCAGCTGAACCAATACATAGGTTTAGATAGCGAACAAAGCGTGTGGTTATCGATAGAAGTGCAAGCGCAAGATTACTTATCGGATCTTCAAGAACGTATGCGCGCACTAACCGAAGGATTGAACGTTGAAGTGCTGCAACTGCGCCGAGCAAGAGAACGCCGTAACCAAGCTTTAGAGCAAGAGTCGGCAGAAACGCTGTCTGAATTGAGCCCGATGGACGTGTTTACGAAGCGTATTGCCTTAGAAGAATTTGAAACCGATTCTGAAAAAGCGCGTTTAGAGCGCATGACGGTGAAGTTTAAACAAGTGATGGTTGAAGTGTCTGAGAGCGCTCAAGCGCCAAACAAAGTAGAAGAGTAACCAGTATGAAGATTTTAAGCCTAGAATTTGAAAACCTGAACTCTTTGAAAGGGCGTTGGAAGCTCGATTTTACCCAATCACCGTTTGCGGAAAATGGCCTGTTCGCGATTACTGGTCCAACAGGGGCGGGTAAAACCACCATTCTTGACGCGATTTGTTTGGCATTGTTCCACCGCACACCGCGTTTGAAGAGCATTGCCAAAGGCAACAATGAATTAATGACACGTGGCACGGGTGAGTGTTTTGCTGAACTGGAATTTGAAGTGCAGGGCAAAACCTACCGCTCGAACTTCCATCAAAAGCGTGCTCGCGGAAAACACGATGGCGCATTACAAACGCCAACGTGTGAGTTTGCTGATGCGGACACCGACAAAGTTTTAGAAACTATGTTGACCAAGAAAACCAAGTTGGTGGAGCAGGTAACAGGGCTCGATTTTTCACGCTTCACTAAATCGATCATGCTGTCTCAGGGTGAGTTTGCGGCGTTCTTAAATGCCAATGCTAACGATCGTGCAGAGTTATTGGAAGAGTTAACAGGCACAGAAGTCTATAGCTTGATTTCAGAGCGTATCTACGATCATTTTAAGTCGAGTGAAGAGTCACTTAATCACCTTAAAGCGAAAGCAGAAGGTGTGAGCTTACTGTCTGAAGAGCAAATCAAAGAGCTAACCGCAGAACGAGAAACGCTAGAAGCCGAACAGAAGCGTTTAGCCGAGCAATTAAAAGAGTGGCAAGCGCATCTAAGCTGGTGGAAAGACGTGACCAAAGCTGAGCAAACTATTGCGACCAGTGAGCACGATCTTAAAACAGCTCAAGATGAACTAGACCGTAACCAACCGTCACTAGAGCGCTTGGCAAATAGTGAGCCGGCTGAAAAGCTGCGCCCAATGCACAAAGATTTAAAGCGTTGCGAACAAGAGGTGAACACCACTCAAGTTCACTTAGATAACAGCACCAAGTTACTTGCTGTCCGTGATGTAGAGAAGCAAGACGCGCAAACTAAACTGACTCAAAGCAGTGCGATTGTCGAACAGGTTAAAACCGAGCAACAAGAACAAGAGAAGATCATCGATCTTGTCCGTCCGCTAGATAACCAAATTGCCGTACTCAAAGATAAGCAAACTGCGGCCGTTAATGCAGCAAATACGCTAAACGAGCAACATACGCAGCAGCGTAATCAACAAGTCGTTTTAGTCCAAAAAACAGATGCACTGAAGCAACAAGATCAACTCAGCACTGAGTATTTAAATACACATCAAGCTGACCAATATCTGGAAAAATACCTAGGTCAATGGCAAGCCAAAGTTGAGCAAGTTCGTACTTTAGAGCGTCAACATGCAGAACAACTAAACTCAGCGAAGCAAGCTTTGTGTGCGGTTGATGCACAGCAAACGATCATCAAATCTGCGCAAGACGCTAAAGCAACGCAAGATAAGACCTTAGCTGAATTGGTTGTGCTAGAGAGTAGTGCAAAACAACAGTGGGAAGCATTGCAAGGCAACACCAGCGAACAAGTGTTGAATGCGCAAAAAGATCTGTTGGAGTTTTGGAATCGCAATACCTACTCATTACTTGAGATCAATCGTGGTTTCCTAAATGCCCAGCAACAGCTGCATGCAAAAACACAGGCACATCAGACCAACATCCAATTGGTCGACAAGCTTTCGAAAGAACGTGAAGTGTTAGTCGAGCGATATAAAGAGAAAGAGACTTCGCTTGAGCGATTAACGCGTTTGATTGATCAAGAAGGCGAATTAGCAAAATACCGTGCAGCTCTAGAATCTGGATCTGAATGCCCGCTATGTGGTTCAACAGACCATTCGATTGAACAGTCGCAAGACACTGCAAATTTGGTTGCTCAAAAAGAAACGGAAAACCTAGAGCTAACAGCTATCAAAAAAGAAGGCCAAGAGCATCGTCAGCAGTTAGATTCTCTTGCCCCTATGATTGCAGCGCTTAACGATGACATTCAACGTGCACAAGCGGATATTCAGCAGGCTCAAATGAATTGGCAAGGCGTTGTCGGCAAGCTTCAACAGAGCTTATCGGATTTCGTTGGCACTGCTCCTGAATTGGCACTGCTAACGATTAACGATCTCGGCAATGAAGCTACTGTCGCGACCTTTGCTCAGCAGTGTGAACTTCAACTAAGTCAGAGCTCGCAGCAACTCAAAGCGTTGGCTGATGCGAAAGCACACTATGCTGAAGCTGAGAAACAACGCTTGTCTGCAAGTGTTATGGCTGACAAGGCGCAGTCTAATCTCGAGTTGGCCGAGCAACGCTTAGCGGATCTGAATAAGCAAAATCACAGCACGAACGAACAAGTGGCTCAGATAGCTCTAGCAAAAGAGCAGCAATGGAACTCTCTGAAAGAGAGCATGGTTCAAACGGCTATCGAAGCGCCTGAACTTGAACATATCGATGATTGGTTTACTGCGAAATCACAGGCATCAAGCATGTGGCAGCAAACTAAACAACAACAGGCCGATATTGAGAAGCAGCTGATCACTCAAAATGCCGAATTGAAAACCTTAGATGACAAGCTAAGCAGTGTTGAGAAAGAGCTCGCGACACTGAAGCAAGAGAGTGAGTCTCTAGTGTTAGAGCTGACTCGTGTAACGGCTGAAAGAACAGAGCTGTTTGGTGACAAAGATATTCAAGCCACCAGCAATGCGATGAAGCAAAAAGTCACCGAAGCGGTAAATGCATTTGATGCCGCGCAGTTGGTGCTTAACCGTTGTGAACTTGAACATCGAACTGAGCAAACCAAACACACTGGTTTCTCGGACGAGTTAGTCAGTAAGCAATCGAGCTACATACAAGCGTCGAATGCTTGGTTAGTAGCGCTGAAAACCAGCCCATTCGAAGGTGAGGCTGATTTTGAAGCAGCATTGTTGGATGAAGAGGTTAGAACTCAACTTCAAAGCCTGAAGAAGTCTTTAGACGAAGCGATTGTCAGTGCACAAGCTAGGTTGAACACCGCCAAAGTGACGCAAGTGGAGCTACAAAACCACGCAAATGCTAAAGCATGGCAAGAGCAAGACCAACAGCAAGTTGAAGAAGCGACTACTGAATGCCAAAACGCACAACAAAGCCATGCGACAAAGATCGGTGCAATTTCTGCCAATCTTGAAACGGATAGCCAGAACCGAAGTAATCAGCAAGATCTGTTTAAGCAAATAGACGAGCAACAGGTCGAGTTTGATGACATCTCACGTCTGAATTCACTTATTGGCTCAAAGAACGGCGACAAGTTCCGTAAGTTTGCTCAAGGTCTAACACTGGAAAACTTGGTGTACTTGGCGAACAAACAACTACAACGTTTGCATGGTCGATACGAACTTAAACGTAAAGCCGATGATGGCTTAGAACTGCAAGTGCTCGACACATGGCAGGGCGATGTGATGCGTGACACCAAAACCTTATCCGGTGGCGAAAGCTTTTTGGTGAGCTTGGCGTTGGCATTAGCGCTTTCTGATCTTGTGAGTTACAAAACCAGTATTGATTCTTTGTTCTTGGATGAAGGTTTCGGCACGTTGGATAGTGACACCTTAGACATTGCTTTAAACGCGCTCGATAACTTGAATGCATCAGGCAAGATGATCGGCGTAATCAGCCACGTTGAAGCACTGAAAGAGCGTGTGCCCGTTCAGCTTAAAGTAACAAAGCATTCAGGCCTTGGTGTGAGTGAGATGGAGAAGCAGTACAAGGTTGTTGCTTAGGTTCTAGCTATATTCCATCAGCGCAGAAATAGAAACAGAGCTGGGTTAAGCAGATCCCCGATTCAGTCGTTCCTCCTTCTCGAGGATGACGGAGTTTCGGGGGGCTGTTATCAATCACTCCGCCGTCACGTTCTGCAGTAAAGAACGATTAGAGTAGCTGCCGCTATTCCCTAAAATGAGGCGCGAGCGTAACGGGGAATCTGAGTTTGTTGGTATTGCCTTCGTCACTCCCTAGAGCGAGGAATGAACCTAATAGAGAATCTCTAGTAGACGCAGGAAGTGGACTCATCAAAAAGGAAACGGCCATGCACAAGAAGTCTCATTTACCAACTAAGACATGTCCTATTTGCCAAAAGCCTTTCTCATGGCGTAAAAAGTGGCAGCGCTGTTGGGATGACGTGATCTACTGTTCTGAACGTTGTCGTCGTCATAAGCCAACTTTGGCGTAATTTCTGTTCGTTTTTAGAACACGTTAATAGTTTCGTCATTCATTTCTTAAGTTAATATTTCTATCTGTAAGACAACTAATGTATAAAGGCGGCATGAAGATACCTAAAAGAATACAGCCCTTAGTTGACGATGGTTTAGTCGACGAGGTGACAAGCCAATTAATGAGTGGCAAAGAAGCTTCAGTGTACATAGTACGCTGCGGCGATACGATCCGTTGTGCCAAGGTATATAAGGAAATAAGCCAGCGCAGCTTTAAAAAAGCAACGGCGTATCGTGAAGGACGAAAAGTCCGAAACAGTCGCCGTGCCAGAGCGATGGAAAAAGGCTCTGGTTTTGGTCGAGAACAGCAAGAAAAAGTGTGGCAAAGCGCTGAAGTGGATGCCTTGTATAAACTGGCCGAAGCGGGTGTTCGTGTGCCTGTGCCTTATGGCTGTTTTGATGGTGTGCTGCTTATGGAGCTAGTCACTGATGATGACGGTTATGTGGCTCCTAGATTGAACGATGTTGTGATGCCACCAGAACAAGCGATTGAAGATCATGCGGTGATGATGACTTACGTGGTTAAAATGCTTTGCGTTGGTTTGATCCATGGTGACTTGTCTGAGTTTAACGTATTGGTTGATGAATACGGCCCGGTGATTATCGATCTACCGCAAGCTGTCGACGCTTCGGCTAATAACAACGCTGAGTGGATGTTGGCTCGTGACATCAATAACATCCGTGATTATTACGCTCAATTTGCCCCTGAATTGGCGAAAACCGAGTATGCCAAGGAAATGTGGGCGCTGTACGAGAAAGGCGACTTAAAGCCAGACAGCAAGCTGACGGGCGAGTTTACAGAAACTGACGATTTGGCAGACATCGAAGCCATTATGCAAGAGATAGACGCTGCGCGAATTGAAGAACAACACCGACGCGAGCGTGTTAAAGAAGAAAAAGAAGGTGTAGACGACAGCAAGTTCAATTGGGCTGAGTAGTCGTGATCATCGTTTTTGATCTTTCGTTAAATGTCAGTCATAACGCCTTAAAAAACTAAGACGTTCTTTCAAAAAATAATCCAATAGAGCCTCAACTCTGTTGGGTTTTCTTTTTTAGCACTCATGGAAGACGGCCACTGGTATTAATTACCAACTTAACTGCTCACCATCGTAAGCGTAGAAGTGCCCACTGTTATCCGGTGTAGCAGTGCGAATGATGTCCACCAATTGATGGGCTACATAGCTCGACTCAAACAACTTACCTTCAGGGACATTGGTCTGAAAAGGTTTCGATAAAGCCGTGTCTGTTGTGCCCGGGTGTAGCGCTAATACTGTGCCTTTCTTTATGGTGCGTTGCCATTCAATCGACATGGTTTTGATGAACATGTTGAGTGCGGCTTTGGAAGAGCGATAGCTATACCATCCACCTAATCGGTTGTCTGAAATGCTACCTACCTTTGCGGAAACTACAGCAAACTTTGGATTGTCGCTCGTTCTAAGAATAGGTGTGAAGTGCTTTGCCAGTAATAAGCTGGGTAGGGTATTCACCGAAATGTTTTTCAGGAAAAACTCAGGGTCGATAGAAGACAAGTTTTTTTCCGGCCCGAGCTCTGATGTGTGAAGCATACCCACGCAGTTTATCAACCAGTCCAATTTTTCAAACTGTTTGCTGAGTTGCTCAATATCAGCTTCATTGGTTGCATCGACTTTGTGCCAGTTCAAACGACTGTTTTCTAGTTCTGGCTGTTGAGAGTGGTAAGTCGCGTCTACATGCACATCAAGAAAATCAAAGCGAGAGAGCTCAGATAATAGGTGTTTAACCACAGCGAAACCGATACCGCCACTCCCACCGACCACCAAAATGTGTAATCTGAGTTGCTCAACCATTATAAATTCTCCAAGTTTGTGATTCGTTGTTCTGCGGTCTCGAGTATCGCTTGTTGGTCTTGTTCATTCATGTTGTCCCAAGAGCGATATAACATGCCCATGCGTGGGTTACGGTTTAACGCATCGCGGCGCTGGTTCATAAAGCGCCAGTACAAGCTATTGAAAGGGCATGATTGCTCTCCGCTGCGTTCTTTTATCTTGTAGTGACAACCTTTGCAGTAGTCACTCATACGGTTGATGTAAGAACCGCTGGCAGAGTATGGTTTGGTTCCGACGATCCCGCCATCCGCAAACAGTGCCATACCTCGCGTATTTGGCATTTCGACCCACTCAATCGCATCGACGTATATACCAAGGTACCAACTGTCGACTTGGTCGGGATCTATGCCCGTAATTAAGCAGAAGTTGCCAGTGATCATTAACCTTTGGATGTGATGCGCGTAAGCAAATTCAAGGGACTGGTCAATCGCATGCTTCATGCAATTCATTTTGGTTTGTCCATCCCAAAAGTAATGAGGCAGCTTATTGGTTGCTGAATAATGGTTTTTATTGGCGTACGCAGGCATGTTTGCCCAATAGACGGCGCGTATGTACTCTCGCCACCCCAGTATTTGGCGTACAAACCCTTCGACTTGTGCAATGTCGATAGTGGGTGTGTTTATCTTAGAAGAGGCCTGATAAGCCGACAGCGCAGCATCAATCACTTCTTGGGGGCTTAGCAGTTTGCTGTTCATCGAAAAGGAGAGGCGGCTATGGTACAAGCTCCATTTTGAGTCGTGTTCTGTCGTCATCGCATCTTGAAACTGACCGAACAGCGGTAAACAGACTTGGCAGAAGTGCGCGAGTAAAGACAAGCTTTGTGCGCGGTTAACTGGCCATAATAATTGGTCGCCAACTTCACCAATGGTTTGAATTTGATGACGCTCGATGCGTTCTAAAATCGCGGAAATGTCGTTGGCAAACATCAGAGGTTGAGGCAGGCTTTCAATGTCTTGTTTCTTGAGTTTCTTTCGATTGCTCGCATCGTAATTCCATTTGCCGCCAACTGGCTTTCCGTCTTCTAGCAAAATGTCAAAGCGCTTTCTCATTCGGCGATAGAAGTGTTCCATCATGATGTGTTTGTCTTTCGGAAACTGTTGTTCGATCTCTTCGAATGGAAAGAGGAAGTGTTCGGAATCACAACAACCTTTGGTCGCATTAGTGAGCTTCAGCTTGTTCATCTGCTCTAAAAGGCGATATTCATCTGGCCTTTGATATTCGAATTTCTCTGCGCCGAATTCGTGTACGTAGTGTTGCAATAGCGCATCGAGATTTTCAAATTGCGTGGTGTCATCAAGAGTGAGGTGGAGTACCTGATGACCTTGTTGTTTGAGTTCGTCGGCAAAATAGTCCATCGCAGAGAAAAAAACGGCCACCTTTTGGATGTGCGATGCAACGTAGTCAGTCTCTTGCTTAAGTTCAGCGATGATGTAAATGACCTCGTCATCAACCTGTTGATACCAAGAGTGCTGGATATTGAGTTGGTCGCCTAAGACAAGGCGCACGGTTTTGAAATTCATAACACATCCTGATTGTTGGTTAAGACAAGTTCTTTGCTTCTGACATTCCACTTGTTGATGAACGCATGGTCTGGGTCGTACATATCGGTCTGCTTACCCAAATCAAAATGACGTGATTTGGGTTGTGCTTGGTTGGCATTCTTTTGCTTGTTGGTTTGAGTGCTTACCTGAGGTCTCAGTGCTCCGGCTATATACGCCCAATTGCCCCAGTTTGATGCCACGTCATAGTCGATAAGTTGGCTCTCAAAATAGGCCGCGCCGTGTCGCCAATCGATCCCTAGTTCGTAGATCAAACAGCTGGCTGCCAGTTGTCTTCCTCTGTTCGACATATAGCCAGTTGTATTGAGCTGACGCATACACGCATCGACAATCGGATAGTTGGTATTGCCACTTTTCCATTTGGCTAAATTCAGGTTCAACGTCTCTGAGGAGTTGGAAGAGTCGAGTTTATGGTTTGAGGTTTCACCGAACAACGAGGAACCCAGTAACAAACACTTCCAATAGAAATATTCGCGCCACAGCAACTCAAAGTAGATCCAATAGGTTGAATCGTTACTGCCATGATCGGCTTCGAACTGTTTTAAATGGCGATAAATCGTTTTAGGCGAAACGCAGCCGAGCGCTAACCACGGTGAAAACTTGGTTGAGTTTTCGATGCCGTCAAATGCGTTTCGAGTCTGCTTGTAATTAAAAGCGTAGTCATGTGAAAAGTAGTTTTCTAAATGCGCTAGTCCTGCGTCTTCTCCACCCAAATAATCGCTTATTACTGCGCTTTCATCATTTGGTGAACTGAATAATGAGATTGTCGATGTCGATGCTAGTCTCACTGCTGGTGGTAGAGCTGAAATAACCGTCTCACCGTCATTAACGTCTAAGTGCTCGACTAGCTTTCTAAATTTGGTAAAAGAGCTCGGGACTTTTGAGAATTCGAACGGTAGCTCATGTGAGTCAAACAAGGTTGAGTGATGTGGTAAACACATTACTAAGTTAGGCGACTGTCTTTGTATTGATCGAATCAATCGTCGCTCATCGTAACCGCAGTGTGCATTGGCGAAAAAGTGGGTGACGTGCTGTGTAGCAATAATTTGGCTGAGTGTTTGCTCAGCAGCGCCTGGTTCTATATGGTTACTGTGAATTACGACAAGTTGCTGCCCAAGCTTTACTAAATTCGATTCTAAATTGGCTATCGATTGTGAAACAAAAGCCTGGCGATGTGCGCCATAACTTTGCTCTTGCGCTAAATCAGCAGAGAAATGAACCCAAGTGGGTTCGACAATCACGCAAATGAGTTTTTCGATCCTCTGTGCAGCGCAATGGAGCAATTGATTGTCGTTGATTCTTAAGTCGTTCGTAAAAAGATAGAGACCAATCTTTTTCATTGCTTGCACTCGTGATTTGTTAGTTATTAGACGGTTACGAGTGGATGAACAAACAAGATCACAAATGATTACGTCAAATGGGTATTGGTTGAATTTGGGGAAAGAAGAGGATTGAGGAGGGGACAGAAGCCAACCAATAATACCGATAGAGGTTGGCTAATGAAGCCTGGCTTTATTAGCCCAAACAGCTATTTTTTAAGAGCGACAGTCTTTAGGAACAGACAATCCATAGAAACTCTAGTCCATAGCAGCAGTCAGTCTTTAGGAACGAGCTCTAGTCCATAGGAACGACGAGTATGTCGACGGGAGAAGAGTCTATCAATTGCTTCGAGTGCGAGATGATCTTATGCCAAAAATCATGATGATGACCACAGAGCATTAGATCAATGTTGTGCGTTTTCACAGCATCTTTGAGTTTGTCATTCAAATCACCCGTACCTACAAAAATATGCTGAACCGGCTGTTTAGCGTAAGCCTCAAACTCTCTTAAGTGTTTTATCGCATCATCATTGACAGGTAAGTCACCATTATTTTGCTGAATATCAACGAGTTCTGGGTAGATTTCTCCGTGAGTACCGTCGATATAAACAAACGAAAGTTCCGTTTCTAGTTTGTTCGCGAAGAAGGTTGCTCTATCAATGAGTATTTTCGAGTCATCAGACATTTCAAGTGCGACCAGAATATGTCGGTATTCCATAATTAAAGCCTCTTGTTATTAGTGATGTTACAAGCATAGTTTCTCTCTAAGTAAATGATATCGAAGAGGTCTCATATTGCGTAAAATCATCATTCAAAGATCTTCTAAGTACTCTCGTATTTATATCGCTTTGATTGATAAGAAATTTACAAAAGGTTGTTATAGTGAAGTGAGTTCGATCTTTACGCTTTTTGCTATTAGATAAGCTCGCTAGTCCAACTCGTCAATAACCAAGAGGCATTAATGACAGCATTACTCACCATCCCAACTCGAACATTAGGCTTTGACTACGATATTGAGATCCGCGATTGGTCTCAAAAACTTGTCGGTTTTCACGTATTTGAAGATGGTAGACGACCGCTCGATGGTGGTATTGGTTTAAGCCTCAACCTCGTTGAGCAGTTTGATGTGAATGGTCGTTGGTTAGATTCATTGCCTGCTCGTTATCGTGAAATCACCGATGATTTCCCAGAGTATCAATACCAGATGTTGTGGCTCGCGGCGAATACTTATGAAGCAGCTCAACTGCTTGAATTGAGGCCGGTTATTTTGGCATTAATCTGCATGAAGCACAGTGTCGATAACAAGAAAGCGTTGGAACTGAGTCGCCTAGGGCAAAAGAGAATCTTAACCAAACTGGGCTTAGACGGCAGTAAAGCGACCCTAAAATTCATCGATAAGCTAGAGCTTCATTACAACGTCGGTGATGAGCTTGACCACATTGTACGAATTCTCGAACCCCTGCAAAGACGTGTTCTTAAATTCAAGCATTACTCCAAAGTTGGCTACACAGCGCTGCGTTTGGATCAGGTTCATCCGTTTCTAACCGGCAGTCGATTGGGTATTGCGATGGTGGAAGAGGGCAGGCTTAATGCGCCTTCAAAAATGGCAATGTTCCAAGATGCGATATTGTTAGGACTAGATTTGGAGATGGATGATCCATTACGCGCCATTACCAGCCAGAACTCATTTGCGATGTTCGAACAACTTCACGATAGATGGACAGAGCAACGTCAACTGCGTCGTTTAGAGGGTAACCGCCCAATGGATAAAGACATTCCTTATCCGGTTCCTTTGCTAGGTAACGACAATATTCATCCGCTTACTGATTACTACGACCTTGAAAAAGAAGGCATGGAGCAAAAACACTGCATTGGTGTTTATCACAATCGAATCATGAGCGACCGCTATGTGGTATTCCGCATGTTCAAACCTCAGCGTTTAACCATAGGTTTACGTCGTGTCCCGAGCAAAACGTTTCCGTTTGAGATTGACCAAATTTGCGGAAAACGAAATGCACCACCGTCGGAGTCGGCTCGCCAAGTCATCCATGACTGGTTAGAAGCGAGTAAGCAAAAGTACCCTAAGCAATAGCCATGAAGTAGAAGGAATAGCAGGATGTTTCAACAAGGCGATTTATGTCCGCATTGTGGTTTGATTATTATTATGCCAACAGATTTGCAAGCCGAATGCTTAGGGTGTGGCGAAGAAATCAATCAAGACCCTGCAGACGATTATGACGAAGAAGAGTAACTTTACCTACACTGATATAAACCAAGGCTAGGATGGCCAAATTACTCCCTTTCAAAGGACGGAAACATGCAGAAAGTAATCTTTAGAAATTGCGATGAAAGTTCGCCATATTGGAGTGAATTAGAGCGCTTGTTTCAAAGTGAATGGTCGGATTTTAAGTTTAAAGATACCTATAAAGACTGCGTACAACTCCCTCCAGTAATAGTAGTGCTTCGAGATAATGTGGTCATTGGTGGCTTGGCATATTCCCATTTTCAGGAACCTCATCAAGTAAGAGATGTGGTTTGGATTAATGCTGTTTATGTTGATGCTCAATGGCGTGGTCAAGGTATTGCAAGTGAATTGATTAATCGTGGTGTAAAACAGTTTTCTTCTACAGTACAAACTCAACTGTACGTGTACACCAATGTAATGGAACTCTACCAAGGATTAGGTTGGTCAGTCGTCGATATCGACTCAGAAGCAAACCATAAAGTGATGAGTATAGAGATTATTTGATAAGCTCAGAGCAAAGCCGACTATTAGGTTATCTACCTATCGAGTATTGAACCTATCTCTTTATCAACAACGTATAATCCTGTTAAATTTTCGTTTGAAATGATACCTATATTGCCTTTAAATCAAACAACTCGCTGTTGATTAAAACGATCACTACGATTTATTGCAGCAGTTGTTGAGCACAAAGCCTATATTGACTAGAATGGCGCACTTTTTTTATTTACGTACATACAGGTAATGAACATGAGCGATACTAATTCAAAACCAGCTTTACCAGATCATCTAGCAGGTAACCCACGCAGCCCACACCACGTGGCTGAGTGTTTCGAATACCCAATCGGCATTCGTCTAAATGGTAAAGAGCGTACTGATGTTGAAGAATACTGCATCAGCGAAGGTTGGGTTAAGATCCCTTCTCCAAAAGCGCTAGACCGCCGTGGTCAGCCAATGCTTATTACTCTAAAAGGCTCTGTAGAAGCTTTTTACATCGAAGAATAATCGCTTTGTGTGACGAGCTAATGCTTCGTGTAGTTAGCAAATGTTTTGTCTAATTAGCCAACATAAAGTCACTAAGAGTTATTACTTGAAAGGGTCTAGAGAAATCTAGACCCTTTTTGTTTGCTAAATCTATTAGGCTTATTACTTTTACCAGGCGATACCAGCACCAATTGAGAATTCCAAGTCTTCACCTTCTGCTTTATCGAATCCTGCTGTCACTACAAAGCCACTGTCCATAATATAGGTGGCATCTACGCCTCCGACTTGTTTGGTTGAGCTGTCAGAGAACTCGCGGCTATCCAAAGTTACGTCTGTATGTGTTCGCTTAATCCCGTAACCGGGAGTGATGTACAAGTTTTCGGTGATTCCAATAGGGGCGTGAAACTGATACTCGTTGTCACGTTGTTTGTATTCGTACGATTCTTCGTCTTCGTTATAAGCCGAACGAGTAAACTCAATACCATAACCTATGCTACCCGGGCCGCGATATTTTATGTAAGAAGCAGACCAATCTCTCCATCCGCGCTCAGCCGATAGGCCAAATGTTATCGCAGTTTCTTCTTGGTTTTGTTCATTGGCTTGAACTTCAGAAATAGTGAAGAACAGAGTAGCGGCTAAGATGAGAAGGGGAAGTTTGTTATTGGTCATTGGATCGCTCGCTTATGTATACAAATATCGACGAATTCAAAAACGTTGAATGTCAGTAAATTAGTAACCTAGTCCGGATCTTCCTTGAGCTTTTTGTTAGTGTTTTCTTCGTAGATGTTTTGAACGGCATCCTCTTAGATTTGAGGATGCCTATTTGATATGGGAATGGGGGTAATTGTTATTTTAAAGTACGCAGCTTATTGACCTGCATCTTTGCACGAACTTTGGTAACTTCTGCCTGAGAAGGCAAGTTGTCTTTAACCTTATTTTTAATATCCGCAACTGGGATAAAATTCCACTGACCATCGTGATACTTAACCACAAATGTTTCACGGTTCATCTCTTCACGGAACACCCAAACACCATCGTCGAGTCGCTTAAAGTCACCAACTACATTGCCGTTAGTGTCTTTTACTGTCCAAAAGGTATGTTCAGTATCAAGATAAGACTTCTGCTCACCTGAGATCATCTTGTCACCAGAGCTAACCGTGACATAGTTGTCACGAATGATGACTTCACCAACACGCTTATCATCCACGTAGATGCTGTAGAGAGTATGCTCGTCGCTAACCTGCTCTCGAACGGCTGATACATGGGCATCGCTGTCATCTCGGTTAAAGAAAGGAATGTCTCCCAATTCAGGGATATGAACAAAACCTAAATCAGCTTCATCAATTCTGTCGGCAATACTTTTTGGGTTGCCGTACGTTGGGTCTGCGTTGTCATAACCATTATCACCGTCAAAAGATGGGTCGCCGTTACCAAAACCTGGGTCAATGTTCTCGAAACCATAATCACCATCAAATTGAGGTTGTGCTGGTTCAGAACCACCGCTAGATGAGCAACCTGCTAAAACTGCAGTAAGAACGAGTGCGATAAGTGATTTGTTCATGATATTTCCTATCGTTTATTGAATTCGTAAGATGCTCACTGACTAACTTCACTACTAGGTGACGGGTACACGCCTTGTGTATAGACATTGCTGCATCGCTTGAGACATACAATAAACAATCGGGTCAGGTCGATAAATAAACGAAAAGAAATACAATACATCACGATCTGCTATGTGTTATTTGTGTTATGCATTGCGCAAGCTTATATTCTGACTCATTCACTATGCATGCTCTATATGTACCAATCTATTGATCTGATAACTACCACACTGAAGTTCCGAACATTCTGTTAAGTGAAATTGATAATAAATTGCTCACTCGAAAGTATGATTTATATACAAATGCCTTCCTAGAATAAGAAATCAAAAACAAAAATATGAAGCGTAGTCTAATCAAATGAAACTAAAGTGCTGTATTTAAGGTTATTTTTTGTTAATGGCTATCTCTATCACAGAAAATAATCCTGAAGCACATACAATTCCCAGGCTTTCGAATGAGCGCTACACTTTTTTCGTTCGAGCATTTTATTTCTATCGCCCAATACACATGAGGTTCCTATGTTTGGAATATTCAAACCTATGGCGCATATCGATCGTTTATCTACCGATAAGATCGATAGCACCTACACACGATTACGATGGCAGCTTTTTCTCGGTATCTTTGTTGGTTATGCGGGGTACTATTTAGTCCGCAAAAACTTCAGTTTGGCGATGCCATACCTGATTGAGCAAGGGTACAGTCGAGGAGAGCTAGGGATTGCTTTAGCCGCAGTATCCATCGCTTACGGTTTATCTAAGTTTTTAATGGGAAGCGTTTCTGATCGCTCTAATCCTCGTTATTTTCTCAGTGGCGGCTTGTTAATGTCGGCATTGGTCATGTTCTGCTTCGGCTTCATGCCATGGGCGACAGGCAGCATCACTGCGATGTTTATCCTGCTGTTCTTGAATGGTTGGTTTCAAGGCATGGGCTGGCCAGCTTGTGGGCGAACCATGGTTCACTGGTGGTCGCGCAAAGAGCGTGGCGAGATCGTATCGGTATGGAACGTTGCTCACAACGTGGGCGGCGGCTTGATTGGCCCGATGTTCTTATTGGGACTGTGGGCTTTTAACGATGATTGGCGAACCGCTTTTTATGTTCCTGCATTTTTTGCCACTCTCGTTGCTATCTTCGTTTGGTTTACGGTAAGAGACACGCCTCAATCTTGTGGTCTACCACCGATTGAAGAACACAAAGACGATTACCCAGACGACTACGATACGTCTCACGAGAAAGAAATGACGGCGAAAGAGATCTTCTTTAAGTACGTTTTCTCTAACAAGTTGTTGTGGTCAATCGCGATTGCTAATGCGTTTGTTTACCTTATCCGTTATGGCGTACTTGATTGGGCTCCAGTTTACTTAAAAGAAGCGAAAGACTTCTCTGTAGATAAATCCTCTTGGGCCTACTTCCTGTATGAGTGGGCAGGTATTCCTGGCACGTTATTGTGTGGTTGGATTTCAGATAAATTGTTCAAAGGTCGACGCGCTCCAGCAGGGATCCTGTTTATGGTTCTCGTAACTGTCGCAGTGTTGGTGTACTGGTTGAACCCAGCGGGTAACCCAACGGTTGATATGTTGGCACTGATTGCGATTGGCTTCCTTATTTATGGTCCAGTAATGCTAATCGGCTTGTATGCACTTGAACTTGCACCAAAGAAAGCGGCAGGTACAGCGGCTGGCTTAACGGGTCTATTTGGTTACCTAGGCGGGGCAGTTGCTGCCAATGCGGTGCTTGGTTTCATGGTCGATCATTACGGTTGGGATGGCGGCTTCATGATTTTGGTCGGAGCTTGTGTTGCTTCAATAATTTGTCTGCTTTACGCCTTCCTCGGTGAGCGTGCACACCATAAACAAAAAGATCTCGAACGACAGAAAGAAGCGCTAACTCAGTAGTTTATTAGCTGAACCACACCATACTAATAACAACAGAGGCAGGTATATCCTGCTTCTGTTTTATCAAGGGAAACAATAATGAAAACAACGTCACTGTCTCTGACTTTATTAGCACTTAGCTTATCTGCAAATGCGTTCGCCGACCCTTTAGTGATTGCGCATCGCGGTGCTTCTGGTTATTTACCCGAGCATACATTACCGGCTAAAGCACTCGCTTATGCAATGAAACCTGACTATATCGAACAAGATGTCGTGATGACAAAAGACGACCAATTGGTGGTTTTACATGATCACTATCTAGATCGCGTCACCGATGTCGCGGATCGTTTTCCAACACGCGCTCGTGCAGATGGCCGTTACTATGCGATTGATTTTACGCTTGCCGAGATCAAATCATTAAAAGTGACTGAAGGCTTTAACCTAGATGACCAAGGTAATCGAGTGGCTGGGTTCCCAGCACGCTTCCCAATGTGGCAGTCTGATTTTCGTGTTGCCACATTTGCAGAAGAAATTGAATTGATCCAAGGTCTAAACAAGACGCTCGGTTATGACGTGGGTATCTATCCAGAGATTAAAGCACCTTGGTTCCATCGTCACGAAGGCAAAGATATCTCTAAAGCTGTGCTTGCCACCTTGCAACAATATGGGTATCTATCGAAAGACGACAAGGTGTACTTGCAGTGTTTCGACGCCAATGAACTTCAACGCATCAATGATGAGTTAATGCCAGCGATGGAAATGGATCTTAAGCTCGTTCAGTTGATGGCTTATACAGATTGGAATGAAACCATGACGTACCAAGGTGACAAAGCAACGCCGTACAGTTATGACTGGATGTTTGAGAAGGGCGGAATGGCAAAAGTCGCTAGCTATGCTGATGGCATTGGCCCATGGAAACCTATGCTGGTGGACGATGCATCGACCAAAGATAACATCATTATTAAACCATTGATGAAGTCAGCAAAAGACGCGGGCTTAGACGTTCACCCGTACACGTTCCGTGCTGACCCTGGGAGAATCCCAGCTTATGCCGATAATTTTGATGGCATGTTGGACGTTTTTTACAATCAAGTAAAAGTCGATGGTGTGTTTACCGACTTCCCGGACAAAGCGGTCGACTTCTTAAAACGTTAATTTCCTTCTCAGTTACGAGGTACTAGTAACGAGATACGAAGAGCTAAAAGCACAGCCTAAAGGCGCTTTTAGCTTTTTTTTACTTTTTGGCTCTTCTTGTACTGGCCTCGAAATCCTTCCGATATTCTTCTTTCTCAGCCCACACTTTGATATTCACTCGGTTTACAGCAATAACCTGACTTGATAGGTTACTCCCAATGCAGCCAGATGCTTAATCTATAAGTATTTATCGGCTCAACCTAATATTGAATTTGGAAAGATCATGGAAGAAAGAAGCCAAGCTTATCTTGATAGCTACCTCAACACATTGCCAGCAGACGTTGCCTCGCAATACACCTCCTTTAGTGCTGATTATTACTGCGCCGACGAGTACAACGCCAACCTCTGCGCGCAGTTGATTTTAAAAGGTGAAAAACAGGCGTCCTGCGGCCTTGAACACTGGTATACCCATGAAGGCGAGACGAGACCCATCGTTGGTCACTTGCAAGTCGTCACCGATTGGGATGGTGAGCCCGTCTGTATTGTTGAGATCACGTCGGTGTCGTCGTGCAAATACAACGAAGTGAGTGCGGAGTTTGCTGCTGCAGAAGGCGAGGGTGACAAAACACTAGAATGGTGGAGAAAAGCTCACTGGAACTTCTTCTCTCGTGAATGTGAAGAGCTCAAGATCTCACCAAGTGAGAACATGTTACTTATGTTGGAGCGTTTCAAAGTGGTTTATCAACAGTGAAGCCCCAGCGAGTGCCGTGTTGAATCTCGATACATGGCACTTTGATCTTCATTTGACCAATACAAGATAACTAACAATCACAAGGAGAGTGATGTGAAAATAGCGATATTGGATGACTACCAGAACGTCGTTAAAGACCTCGATTGCTTCAACAAACTCGAACAACACGATGTCACGGTATTTACCGAGACTTACTCAAAGCAAGATCTCGTCGCTAAGTTGGTCTCGTTTGAAGCCATTGTGCTCATTCGTGAAAGAACCGAGATCACCGAATCTCTGTTATCACAACTCCCTAACCTCAAACTGATTAGCCAGACGGGCAAAGTGAGTAACCATATCGACTCGCAAATGTGCGAACGATTTGGTGTTACCGTTTTAGAAGGTCGAGGCTCGCCTGTTGCGCCTTCCGAGCTATGCTGGGCGCTGATTATGGCTGCATCGCGCCACATTCCTACTTACGCGTCAAACCTTAAGCAAAACCAGTGGCAAGATTCTGGCTCGTTAGGGTTAGGTCGAACTTTGAAGGGCTTGAAGCTTGGTATTTGGGGCTACGGCAAGATCGGCAAATGCATTGCACATTATGCCCAAGCATTTGGGATGTCTGTCGTAGTGTGGGGCAGCCAAGCTTCACGCGATCAAGCACAAGCAGATGGCTTCGAAGCAACAGCAACCAAACAAGACTTCTTTCGAGAAGTTGATGTTCTTTCTTTGCATTTGCGTTTGAATGATGTCACCAGAGGATGTGTTACGGCACACGACCTTAGCTTGATGAAACCGAACTCACTGTTTGTGAACATCAGCCGTGCCGAGTTAGTCGAACCGATGGCCTTGTATCATGAACTACGCGAGGTACCGACCAAAACTGCCGCTATTGATGTGTTCGATTGTGAGCCCCTAACAACAGACGCCGAACCGCTACTGTCCTTACCAAACGTCACTGCGACACCACATTTAGGCTATGTTGAACAAAATAGCTACGAACTCTACTTCGATATCGCTTTCGACAACATTCTGTCCTATCAAAGAGATCGCATGTAACGATAGAATCTGCCCAAAGCAATAAAAAGGTAGAGAAGCATGAGCTTAACAATCAGAGAAGTAACAGTAGAAGATGCACAAGGCATTATTGATGTCTTGAATCCAATCATTATCGAAGCGCGTTATACGATCTTGGATCAGACTTTTACTGTTGATGAAGAAAAGGCATTCATTGAGTCGTTCCCTGCGCGTGGTGTGTTTAGCGTTGCAGTTAACGAAGCTACGAGTCAGTTACTTGGCTTCCAGAATGTCGAACCATTTGCTACTTATACTAAAGCCTTTGACCATGTTGGTATCATTGGAACCTATGTTGATGCCAATAGCCGTGGGCAGGGCGTCGCCAAGCAGTTGTTTGATTACACATTCAAATCAGCGAAAGCCAAAGGTTATGAAAAGCTGTTCGCCTATGTAAGAGCAGACAACGAGCGCGCGTTAGCGGTATACCTTAAGCAAGGTTTTGAAATCGTCGGAACGGCTAAGAAACACGGTAAGATTGGCGACCAGTACTTTGACGAGATCCTGATCGAGAAGTTTTTATAGGCTCGCTTAAACATTAGATAATTCATCGTATGCAGGAGGCAAGATGACAAAGCTAATCGAATTAACAGAAGTAGTCTTATTCGACTGGGGCAATACGCTGATGGTCGATTTCCCAGACGCACAAGGGAAGATGTGTGACTGGGAAACGGTACAAGAAGTGAGTGGTGCTCGTGCATTACTGACTGAACTCTCCAAAAATTACCAAGTTTATGTTGCCACCAATGCTGGTGATTCCAGTAAAGACGACATCATTCGAGCCTTTGAGCGCGTTGGCCTATCTCAATATATCTTGGGTTACTTTTGTAAGGCGAGCATTGGCTTTTCTAAGTTCGAGTCGGGCTTTTATCCGGCCATCATTTCCAAACTCGGTGTTGCACCACAAGATATCACCATGGTAGGTGACACCTTAGAGAAAGACATTTACCCAGCACTTGAAGCGGGTTTGCAAGCGGTGTGGCTGAACACGGAAGGAGTTGAGCTTAAGTCAGAGAATCCGAATGTCGTACAAGTTCAAAGCCTAAGCGAACTGTTGGAGAAGCGCGATTAACTCTCTGATATTAAGCCCAGATAAAGTGCTTGTTCGTTTTGATGCCAACCTCTCATCTCTTTGTTATTTAATCCTCTAAGCTAACTCTAGTTTCTACTTTGAGGGCTAGGTTATGAGTATCGAACGTCACGGAATATCGGTTGGAATTGAACGTGTTAGCGGTGAAACTATCGTTGTGTTCAAAGCGAAAGGCAAACTCACACATGATGATTATCAAGCAATGATACCAATTCTAAATACCACGCTAGAAGAACTCGATTCATCGAAACTCAAGATGCTGGTCGACATCTCTACCTTAAGGGGCTGGGAGTTGCGTGCTGCTTGGGATGATTTCATACTGGGATTAGAGCTCAATTCGAAGATAGACAAAATCGCGATTTATGGTGATAAAAGCTGGCAAGAATTCGCTTCAAAAGTAGGGAGTTGGTTTGTGTCGGGTGAGATTAAGTCATTCGAAGACCACGACTCTGCGCTTAAGTGGCTAGTTGATTGATTCTATCTACGGACAGCTAGAGAGCAATCCGTAAACAACGCTAATGACGGTTAACGAGCATTGTCTCGAAAGCTGTTATTTTTCGTTTTGGCGATGATATTTCCTATTCGATTCAATAGAATATGTTCACTGCTGGATGTAATATACGCCTAGCGCGATACGTTGTGCTAACCAAAATAATAAACACAATAACAAGGTCTAAGAACATGAATAAGGTAATTGATAAGCTGGCTTGGATATTCATCAAAGACGGCAAGCTGTTGATGGTGAGATCAAAAGGCAAAGAACTGTTCTATCTACCGGGTGGTAAGCGTGAAGCTGGCGAAAGTGACGAACAAGCACTGGTTCGCGAAATAAAAGAAGAGATCTCCGTAGATTTAGTGCCTGATTCAATCAAATACGTTGAAACGTTTACAGGCCAAGCTGATGGCAAAGCGGAAGGCGTATCAGTGCAATTGACTTGTTATCTTGCTGATTATACTGGCGAACTGTCTCCAGATGCCGAAATCGAAGAGCTTAAGTTTGTTGATGGCAACGACAGAGCGGTATGTTCATTGGCAGCACTGGTTGCGCTTGATTGGTTAGAAGCGAACCAGTATTTGGCTTAAGGTTTTAGCGGCTATTAGCTAATGTTGAAGATTGATCTTCAAAAGATCATCGCTTACGAATAGCTTGAAGGGCGGCTGTCTTTCATCAACAGGTCGAGTTTCCTTTGAGCTTTCTTCGTGTCTTGTAAATCCACCACCTCAATCATTTCACACTCATCTCGTACCATCTCATTAATCAGGCTTGGATAGTGTCGGCAATCTTCTGGTCGGTCTAAGTAAATGCTGCATGTGTACTTGGCTTGAGCCTTGGTATCTTTCGTCGGAACCAGCTCCAGAAAAGGGCAGCGAGTTAAACGTTCACCAGATTCAGGGTCGAACCAGATCTCGCTTCCACGAACATACTCAAAGATGTCTGGGTTGAACAACTCCCACAAATCAATCTCTTCTTGCGTTGCGGCAAGGTCACCATCTCCGTATTTGATACAGCATTTCCCGCATTGATTACAATTTTTCATTAGTGACTTCATTGGTTGGTGAGCTTTTATCATTTTACCACTGATAAGCGTGGCACGTTGACTTTGTTGTTCATGGTTAAACTGTTTCGGGAAGGGAGCCTAAAACAGAAGTACTTAATATTACTTTAACTACCTAACACCACTCCAAACAAGGCTGTAAACAGTGATACAATTTGCGCCTCTCACGTTATTCAAGCAAAGGCATCAAAATGAGAACCGTATACACCACCGAAGGCGACATCAACGCAAAGAAACAGAAAGACGCATACCCAAAGTTGGCGCTATGTGATAACTGCGTTCGAGACTATGTGGTGATTGCTCAAGGCGAACGTACTTATAAGCCATGCGCAAAATGTGGTGCCGACGATTAATGCGCCTTGATAAATACCTATGTAAAAGCACTGAACTAACCAAGCCTGAAGCAATTGAACGCATCCATAATGGCGAGGTGAACGTAAATAGCGAGACGGTTACCGATGAATCGACTCAGGTTCATGAAAGCAACACCATCTTGTTAAATGGCACGCCGCTTAAGTTGCGAGAATTTCGATACCTCCTAATGCACAAGCCTGCGGATACTATCTGCTCTAATATCGATGAAGTTTATCCTTCACTGTTCAACTACATCGAAATAGACAAAGCATCAGAACTGCACATCGCAGGACGCTTAGATGCAGACACAACAGGCTTAGTCTTGATTACCGATGATGGGCGATGGTCATTCAACATCACTCTGCCAACCAAGTCATGTAAGAAGGTGTATCGCGTGACATTGTCACGAGATATCAAAGATGATGTCGCTAACAAGTTCAAAGCGGGCGTTAAATTGCAGGGCGAACAAAAACTGACGCGTCCGGCAGAGCTCGAAGTGATTACCAGTAAAGAAGTGCTGTTGACCATTACAGAAGGCAAGTTTCATCAAGTAAAACGAATGTTTGCTGCGGTAGGGAATCGAGTTGTTGGTCTACACCGTGAACAGATTGGTGACGTTCGTTTGGATGTTGAAGCAGGCCAGTGGCGTTATCTAACTAAAGCCGAAGTCGACTCATTTCAGCAAGACTCTCAATAAACGCTGTAACCACTTAAAGCGTTAAGCATGTCAGCACAAGAATATCAACACTATAAGGATGTAGGATGGAAAACCTCAAAGTCTCAGAAATTAAGTCTTTCGTACCCGCGAAAGACTTCGATTTATCTAAGCGTTTTTACCAGTCAATCGGCTTTGAAGTGATGTCTGAATTTCACGATATCGCCTATCTACGACACGGCCGTTGCGCCTTCCTTTTGCAAAACTTTTATGAACCTGCGCACTGTCACAATTACATGATGCACTTGCTGGTTGAAGACGTAAAAAGTTGGTATCAACACATCCAAAACTCTAATGTAGTGTCGGAATTTGAAGTTACGGTTTCCGAGGTTGTTGAGCAACCTTGGGGAATGCTTGAGTTTTGTATCACTGACCCAAGTGGTGTGCTGTGGCGTGTGGCTGAAAACATCAGGCCGCGTTAATTCATCCAACTTGCATTGAGGCCAGTGAGAACTTCAAATTGTTCATCTGTTTCTTTATTTATGCCGACATAAGGCAATTATCAAATAGGTTCAAACATGGATATAAAGGCTAAAATGCACAGCCAAGACGTTTACTACTGTGACGACGTTGACTTGGTTGCCGAGCAAACTCAATGCTTAGAAGTGCTATACGATTTTAATCACACTCGCCCGAGCGAAGGTGATAAACGACAACAAATCATGAAGCAACTGTTCGCCGAAGTCGGTGAGGGCTGCTACATCGAGCCGCCGTTACACGCGAACTGGGGGCGTCACACCCACCTAGGCAACAACGTATACGTGAACTTCAATCTAACTCTGGTCGACGACACAGACGTATTCATCGGCGACAACGTGATGATTGCGCCTAACGTGACCATCGCCACTGGTACCCACCCCATCAGCCCAGAACTCAGGCTAAAAGCAGCGCAGTTCAATGTTCCCGTTCGTATTGGCAACAATGTATGGCTTGGCGCGCACACCGTCGTACTTCCTGGCGTCACCATTGGTGAAAACTCAGTAATAGGGGCAGGGAGCATCGTCACCAAAGACATCCCAGCCAATGTCGTCGCAGTCGGCAACCCATGCAAAGTGGTACGCGAAATCAACGAACGCGACCGAGAGTATTACCACAAAGATCGCCGCATTCCCGATGAGCTAAAGTAAACGACTTTTCACATGTATTAAATTAGCTGTGACATAAGCCATTGTTATGTAATGGCTTAGTTGCATATTGCCTGTCTATCTTAGAAACTAGACCGAATTATTCTGTCTAATAGCTGTTAGCTTTCAATGCATCCAAATGTTAATATTATTAGCAATTTTAACTTTATATGAGGAACAAAAATGTTTTCTTTTTTTAAGCGCGAAAGTTTGAAAAAAGCACTGGACGCTTGTCAGCAGCAACTTAAGGCTCAAGGACTTGAGCAGGAATACACATATGAGCAATACAACTTTATTGTTAATTCAGCTCTATTTAAAGACATTGATTCTCGTTTCAAATCAAAAGGTCTTTCTCAATGGGGTGGACTAGCTTGGTATATGGCGCAGACTACCAGCAAACTTTTAGAAGCTAGCCAAGGCGGTAAAGAATTAAAGCCTATAATGATTGAGTTGGCTGAGAAAGCAGCAACGGTTTCTTTGTTAATTGGTAATTCAATACCAAGTCTCAAATTAACTCAAGCTGATATGAACACAATCATGAATGCTTCAGAAATCGCACAGCAATGGTTAGAGCATACTGAAACTCCAGCAGACAAAGAGCTAAGCGAACTACTTAACCGATCAAGCTAACAATCGCTTTAAATCTGATTCGTGAACGCGTGCCGAACTCGCTTCGCTTTAACATGGCACACGTTCACTCACAGTTTAAGTGGGCGTTATGGAACAAGAGGAAAATATGTCCCCAATAGACAAACTATTTGAACAAATTTTCGGCGAAAAACCTTCAAAAGCAGGGACAGCTTACGAGATGTTAGCATGTATTGCTGAGCATGTAGCTAGCGGTGATGCTGTGTCTCATGATAAGAAAGTCAGAGGGGCATTCTCAAAGAGTCTTTATCAAATTGATGTCCTTTCTGGTCAAGATGACTCTTTAAGAATGGGTGAAGTAAAAGACTACACAATACAGGGTAAAAAAGTTGGGCGCGGAGACTTACAGAAGTTGGGTGGTGCTTTACCTGACCTAGCGAATGTCAATGCTGGAAAATTTTATTCCGCTACGGGTTATACTGCTCCCGCGATCAAATATGCAAAAAGTGCTGAACAGTTTCCCGGTGGGAAAGGGATTGAGTTGTTTGAACTTCGACCAAGCACCGAGCTCGACGAAGAAGGTACTATCAAAACCATTTGCATAAACATCACTTTCTATAATCCCCTGACAGAACTGGCGACTTGGAAACCGCATCTCACACAGAGTGGTAAAGAAGCATTGCGCCCCTTAATGAATGAACATGGACATGTTCATTTTAATGCTAAGTTAGAAGAGTTTTACGACAATACTGGAAACAAAACCGTATCTATTTTTGAGCTTACTAGCTTAGGTTTTGGTGAGGTTAATAGTGACACGGGCTCTTCGCATGGCTCATATTTATTGAAACGCAATTACGCGAAGATCAACGGGATACTAGCTGAAATGAGCGGTCTGGAATTTGAAATGCCATACTCTGTGATTCAACAAACTCTTGAAATCACAAATGATCAAGAATCTAGATTTGTTTTGAAGGATATAGAAGGCAACATCATTTCATTTTTTACAGACGAAATGCTCAAAACGTACTCGTTCGACTCAGATGGGAAGCTCATTATCCATACAAACGTTTAATCAAGATTCTAACGCTCGGCATTTATGGTTTGAATCAGCTTTAGTAATTACGGAACAATGGATTAATTTCTGTGGTGGCAGCCAGCTATTTAAGCTGACGTAATGCTCTAGGAGGCAAATTTGCTCGATTTTTTAACAAAGTGGTTCTAATTAACCTCTCTGCTGTACTTGTGGTTATAGCTCTAGCCCAGTTTGTTCCCTTCTTCGCGACTACTCAGTTGATCGACTTCTTGTTCTTTGTTGTCATCGTTATATGGGTTTTAGCGAAACTAATGTGGGAAGGCGGCATCCATAGTAAGACAACACGGTTAGATGATCCGAGTACAGATAAGGTCTACAAAATGGTAGAAGGGCATGATTTCGAAAAAGAGCAACACGAGCACTATCGAATGAACTATCAGACAGGTTTGGTTTTCTTTATAGCTGGTCTACCTGCATTTATTACTTGTTTAGTTCTTCAATTTCTTTGAGTACGAACATAATAGTAATTTTAATAAGATTCTCAACACTTGGCATTTTTACTGTGCGTTGCGCTTAGTGTTTAAGGAGGTATTACGTTGCTCACCACATAAGCGGGCATCATACCCCTGTAATTCTTCCTGAATGAAAGTAACTACCCATATCGAGTCTTAATAGTTTGTTTAGGTTCACGGTGCCTTTCTTAACTATTTGGTAGAGTGACATTTCAATGAGCATGGAGGTTTTGTAATGGGAACTGTAATCGGTTTGGTGATTCTAGCTGCTATAGATTTGTATCTTGTTCGTAAAACAGGGCTTCATATTCATAAATGGATCTCTAAAAAGTATGCCGCGTATCTGTCGGATAAGGGAAACAAAAAATAGCCTTTTCTTATTAAGTCATCGGTATAAAAACGTTATCTGCTATTCATTTTACACACATTGCAAAGATTGGAGGATTCATGAAAGGTAAAGGAAAGTGCCTATGTGGCTCGGTTGAGTTGGAAGTAGAGTACGCCAGTAATGAATTGGGGGCTTGTCATTGTAGTATGTGTAGAAATTGGTCTGGCGGTCCGATGTTAGTCATTGATTGCGCTGACTCAGTTAAAATATCAGGTGAATCAAATGTAGTGAGATATAAGTCATCCGAGTGGGCTGAGAGAGGATTCTGCGGTAAATGTGGTACTCACTTGTTTTACTTTTTAGTGCCAAATAATCAGTATCATCTTCCTGTCGGTTTATTGATGTCTGGGGATGACTACAAATTAACTCATCAGATATTTACCGATGAAAAGCCCGAATACTACGAATTTAAAAATGAAACACAAAATATGACTGGCGCAGAAGTATTTGCCCACTTTGAAAGTGGAGAGTAGCACTTAGTTTTTATTAGCTTAAGACTAATTCACAACGCTCGCCATTTTTTTGTTTCGGTCGAGTTTTGTGTTTGCGGTGTAATGGTTTCGGTTAGGTTGTGCTCACGCCTAACATCCCAGCATCAACCCCCAACTTGAAGTGCCTCGAAACTCGATTATGTGAACTCCTAATAGCTGAATAGTTACTCTAATATACACTGAGTTTTCTAATGGCTCTTAGGGGGCGGAAATGACAGATATGGCAATATCAAGTTACCTTGGCTGGTTGTTACTTCTTATAGGTTGTTATCCTTTTTTGCTTGTTGGTGTCAGTATGTTTTTCTATGATGCAGAGCGTAAACAAGCATTAAGGTGGTTGAACGGAGTTAGTTTTCTATTGGCTGCATTCCTTCTTTACATGCATATGCAGACAGAAGTCATCTATGGTCGGGAACTGCTCGAAGCTTGGTATCGTGATAACCCAGAAGATAGGCCTCAATAAAAAGCACATAACAAGTGTTTATTATCCATTTCGGTATATAAAAATGATGCTAAACGATTGGCATTTCCAGCTAGAATCAACTTTAGTGTTTTCGGCACAATGGGTGAGGTGATCGCGATGTCAGCTACTTCAAGCGGCGATAACTCGTCTAACCAATTATGCCTATCCGAGTGAACCATGTTCTCTTACAAAGTGTCTGACATTTTAGATATTCAAATGTTGAGGCTTCGATGAATTTTCTCCGTAAGTATAAAATCAGCTTTCTTTTCTGCGTTAGTGGCCTTTTGTGTTTCATTGCTTATAACACCATAGGTTCATACGTAGATGAAAATGGTGTGTTGGTTGAGCCATTCGGGCTTATTCCTCTATTTTGGCTTTTTGAGCTACTTGCGTTGCTGGCTTTGGTTGTAGCCTTCGTTAGACACAGAAAGTGTCAGTAGACCAGTTAAGCTGCGAGTAAACGAAGATGTTTCGTTATCACAAACAACTTAGGCGCGATTCGGTACGCTTGGCATTTTGGCATGCGGCGGTATTGGTGTTCCCACTCGTTTAACTTCAGTGGGTTAGCTGTTAAATTTGAGAGCATTGGTAGCGTTGTAATCTGCTCAAGCGGGCGTTATGTTACTAATTGAATTCAACGTTTATAAAGGATGAACATGGTAGTACTTAGAGGAATGCGCCAAGACGAATATCCAGCATATTGTCAGTATTTTATTGACGATTACAGTCAGGAAATAGCTAGAAACTATGGGCATTCTTTAGACGTTGCAGTCGAATTGGCAAAGAAGGACTTGCATCGCAGCTTCCCTAACGGACTAGAGAGCAATGAGCATTCGCTATTATGCATTGATGCTGAAGTCGATGGTGAATGTAAGCTTGTGGGTTACCTATGGCACTCAGTCAATATTGGGGATAAATCTACGTTTATCTATGACTTCTTCATTTCGAATGAACATCGAGGTCTAGGTTATGGTACTCAATCAATTTCTGCGTTAGAGACCCAACTACTTGCTATTGGTATCAATCAAATAAAACTGAGGGTCGCATATCATAATGAGCGGGCGCTTAAGTTGTATAAAGAAGTTGGCTTTGAGGTTACCGGTTTCAATATGTCTAAGAAACTAAGCGGATAGCCTCAACATATCAAGCAACATACATAGACCGGCAGGTTTCATTCAAACATGGAGTGAAAATATGAAGTCAGATTTTTCAAAACTTGCGACAACCGAGTACGGAAACATACTAAGTAACGACCACTTTATTAATTTTAGTATTGGTCCTCTTTGGCAGGGAATGCCGCCAATTTTTGGAGAAGCGTTTACTGTCCAGTTAACGTCTGGTGATAATTTAATGCTTCATTCAGCCATATACGAAGCACCAAAAGGTTCCATCATTGTAGTGGATGGAGTTGATAGCGAATATGCAGTAGCCGGCGGTAATGTATGCGCAGTCGCTAAGAGTCGAGGTATCAAAGGTTTTATTATTGATGGTGTCATTCGAGATTTGAGTGAAATTTCAGATATGAAGTTTCCAGTTTTTGCGAAAGGTGTTCATCCAGTACCGGGAAAGAAAGAGGTCTATTCTGAATTGGGTGATCCAATCACTTGCGGGGGAGCAAAGGTCTCTACGGGAGATATCATTGTTGCTGATGTAGAGGGTATTGTCGTTATTCCTAAATCAAGAAAAGATGAAGTGTTTCTAATGGCTTCAAAGAAAGCAAGTGACGAAGCTTCATTAACACTCGCTGAGTGGGAAGAAAATCACAGGGCTAAAATAGCCCAAGCAATAACGTCTGCGAAACAAAAAACTTAATTGGTGCAGCAAGCTGATTTGTAACGCGTGGCATTTGTCATCAATTAACAGGCGTTAGGCGACAACGAATAAATTTACCCATGGAGAAGAGAGTGATCGTACGGATTGCGACGAAAGAAGACTCAAGTGTCTTGTTAGAGTTTATTGAACAAAAAGCTGACTTTGACCGGAGTATGAAAGGGTTTAGTGGTGAAATCTCGACAACTATAGAGAAAATCGAACGCACATTATTTGGTGATTACGCATTTGCCCATGCATTAATATTGGAACGGAATTGTGAGCCTTTTGGCTTCGCACTGTATCACTATCGATATTCATCCTTCAGTGGAGAGCCATCAATCTGGCTTGACGACCTATTGGTTACAGGAAATCAAAGATCAAAAGGGTATGGCCGTGAACTTATGTTGGCTTTAAAATCACAAGCGGAGTCATCATATGCCTCTCACATCTCATGGACGGCAAGTCCACATAATAAGAAAGCGCATGATTTCTACAAAAGGTTGGGTGCAGAGGTTGAGCGAATGGATGGTCAAAGACCTTATTTCCGTTGGGCAATGTGCGATTCGTAAATGAATCAAAAGGGAACTATGAAAATAAAGACGCTGGTTGATAACTCTCGACTGGATAACCGAAAAGACTTAGCCGTTGAGCGCGATGTTCTGGCTTAGAAGTAAAGCTAGGGCTTCATATGTGCAAAGTTCAGGGAAAGAATGAAAGTATTAATTGCAGGGGCTAGTGGATACATTGGCCGTCACGTTACATCGCTATTCGCAAAAAGTGGATTTGAAGTTTTTACATACGGTAGAGACAAAATCGTCACTCCTCTTAGAGTGGGGTTGATAGAAGGTAGAGCCGATTTTGAAGGCTATTTTGATGTGGTTTTGAATTGCGCGCGCCCACATTGGTCACAATTTTCAGCACATGAAATTGCAAATGTGGAACAAAGATTGCTCTCTGAGTTAGATGTACTTGCTGGTAAAAATGCAACAAAGATACATACATCGGGTGTTTGGCTCTTTGGTAATGCATCTAGCGCTGATTTACGTCAATTTAGGTTGAAACCCTTGGAAGCCGTTAGACTAGACGTAGAAACAATACATCGCGCGATTAGAAGCAGGTGGCACGTCGTTTACTGTCCTAGTTTGGTATATGGCGGTGAGAATTGTCAGTTAAAGCGAATTGTAGAATCTTTCGCTAGCCAAACGATTCAAGTAGGTATGCCGTCTATAGGATTTAACCAATATGTTCATGTCTATGACATTGCGCGGTTCTATTTACTTTTGGCGCAAGGCCGAACCTTAGAAAAGCAGCATTTTATTGCAGAGACTCAAGGTTATAGTCCTGCAGAATTCGCTCAACTCTTATTGGCCGCCAAAGCTGTAACAAAAGTGAGAAAGATCAGTTGGGAAGAGTTTGAGTCAGAAAATGGCTCTATGGCCGTTGGTATTGAACAACTGAATCTAAAACTACCAATTAGTCCTTCGTTTGAGGCTACTGAGTTGGTTGGGAATTACATAATACAAAGCATATAAACGTGACTCTCAACGCTTGGTTAGCGTCAGTGGTAAATTTGAATCTAGTCTCAGCATTGTTAGTGACTTAGTTGTACGTTATGTGATTTGGAAACAACGAGGTCTGGTTTATGAAATACGCTCCAATTAAAGATGAAATTACGTTTGATGATTTCGCAAAATTAGATATTCGTGTCGGCTTAATCGTAAAGGTTTCTGAAGTCGCTAAATCAGATAAGCTGATGAAACTCACAGTCGACTTTGGCGATCATCAGCGATCAATCTTGGCTGGCATTAAACAAGAGCGAGAAAACCCGAAAGAAATCGAAGGTAAGCAAGCCTTGTTTGTCGTGAATCTACCCGAAAGAAAGATGGCGGGTGAAATGTCTCAAGGGATGTTGTTTGATATTGGTTATGAAGACAAATTAAATCCGTGTTTAGCTTGTCCTGAAACCGAAATGCCTAATGGTGCTCGAGCTGGGTAACGTACACATAAACGTGAACAATAATGTAAGACGGCATAACGCGTATCTTAACTTAAAGCGAACATCATAGATGGAACACAAAACAGGGTACAAGAGATGAAAGCTGGTACGCCAAGAGATTATAGCGAAGACATGTATAACGTTTATTTTGAAGTTGGAGAGTGGGAAGGAACTGCGCTCAACATACTTGAGTCGTTTGTTGGTCAGTCACCGTCAACGTCTATTTCACATTTGGAGTTTGGGTATGAACTTGCGATGCCTATCCAATGTGTACCAGATCTCGTGAGGCTTTTGACTGAGAAAAATATCGCTATTTATCAGATCGTACGCGGTAACAAAATACTAGAGTCATAAAGATATTGGTCGAAGTAGAACAGTGAATTAATCGAGATTGATTCGTTATACATGGTATTTATCGTTGAAGGTTGGATTTCTTTCTTAAGGAGTTTTAAGTGAGTCAGGAAGTAAGAGTAGGTGTAGCTGCGGTTATTCTACGTGAAGGACGAGTACTACTTGGAGAACGAATTGGTTCTCATGGGGCTCATACGTGGGCAACGCCGGGCGGACACCTTGAGTGGGGTGAAAGTATCGAAGAGTGTGCCAAACGCGAAACACTCGAAGAGACTGGCTTAGTTGTTAGTGCATTTGAGAAGCTGACTTTTACCAATGATATTTTTGAGAAAGAGAACAAGCACTATATAACGCTGTTTGTTGTTGTTTCTGACGCTAGCGGCGAACCACAGATAACAGAACCAGATAAATGTAAGCAATGGAAATGGTTTAAGCTAGATGAGTTACCTGAGCCACTGTTTCTTCCTCTGACGAATCTGTTGAGCGATCCGGTCATCCTTGGGAAGCTAGCGCAGTAAACGCGAATGATTGGAGGGCACATCAATGAGAGCACCTTTTCAAGTTTTAGTCTTTCCCTACAAAGCAGTCGATAACAAATCTCGATTTTTAATCGCACGCAGAAGGGACAATGGTGTTTGGCAGGCAATATCGGGTGGTGGCGAAGACAATGAATCATTACTTGAAGCAGCCAAACGAGAGCTCTCTGAAGAGACTCAGCTAGTCGGTTGTAATTGGCAGTTGTTCGATTCAATGTGCATGCTTCCAAAAGTCTTTTATGCAGGAAATCACAATTGGACTGAGCATCCATTCGTAATTCCTGAGCATTCCTTCTCAGTTAAAGTGACGGAAGATCCTCAATTATCAAATGAACACACAGATTACCGTTGGTGTGACTACCAAGAAGCTATTGAACTTCTAACATATGACTCGAACAGAAACGCGCTTTGGGAGATCAACGAAAGGCTTTACAAAGCTAGCTAAAGTACACAGATTAATTAACTCTATATTAGAGTGGAAATCCTGATTAGATTCTTACTAATCTCTCGCTATTTAGTGAATAGGTAAATCATGACATTACGAGTAGTTCCAGAGCTTTATTGTTTCGATATTAATGTGAGCAAATCCTTCTTTGTCGATGTGTTGGGGTTTGAAGTGAAATACGATCGCCCAGATGAAGAGTTTGCTTATCTAACGCTCGATGGTGTTGATGTGATGCTTGAAGGGATTGCGGGCAAAAGTCGAAAATGGCTTTCAGGTGACCTGGAATTTCCTTTAGGGCGTGGCGTTAACTTCCAATGGGATGTTATCGACATCGAACCTCTATATCAGAGAGTTAACGAAAGCGCCGCTGATTCTATTTACTTAGCGTTAGAGTCGAAGTCTTATCAATGTGGGGGTTCGATCGCAACTCAGAAGCAGTTCATCGTTCAAACTCCAGACGGTTATCTCTTTAGGTTCTGCCAAGATATTCATTAAATCATGACCTTGTGGTTTAACGAATACTGGTCTTTGCTCGAAATTATTGGATAGACTAAACGTATTAACTGAGTACTAAGGTTGCATTGCTCACGCCCCAGTAATGCGTTATACAAATACTGTGATTAAGAATGAATGAGGATATGTAGTGAGCTATTTGCCAGACGAAAGCCAAAAACGATTCATAGCGGTTTTAAGCAAAAAGATGGATTTGGGAAGAACACTGAACGTGCTAGGGCACTTGAGCGTTGGCCTATCTAATCAATTAGAAAGTGACGAGACTTGCTACGTTGACTATGAAGACTTGGATGGCAATGTCCACCCTAATTTATCTCATTACCCTTTCATCGTGCTGAAAGCAGACAACTCAAATAAGCTTAGAAAAGTGCGTGAAGAAGCCTTCAGCCGTGGTATTAAATTTACCGATTTTACGAGCTCAATGATCGAAGGTGGTTCTGTTGAGCAGCAGCAACGAACCAAAGAAACCAAAGAAGAAGACCTTGAGTATCTTGGTGTATGCCTGTTTGGTGACACGGAAATCCTGCGTGAGTTTACAAAGAAGTTTAGCTTGTATAAGTAAATGTCCGTATTACCTATAAATTAATAACACTATTAATGCTTAGTCTTCGAGATCAAACTTAGATTTGCTGCTTTGGTTTGAAGCATTTATGTAGTTATTGCTCTCGGATTATTAAGAATCTGAACAAGAGTTTTAATTGAGCTCACAAATTAAAACTGTATGTATGTACATACCTTTCTTTTGATATATCATCCCTCGATTTTTCAATCATTGAGTCATAAAATGACGAATCATTTAGAACCAGGCATTAAAGATCTAGTCGAAGACTTCCAATCCAATGGTAAACCTTGCCCATCACTCCAAACCATCGAAGAGCGACGTACTGGCTATATTGGCAGTACCGTTTTAGCGGGGAAGAGTCCTAAAATAGAACACGAATTCTTAGATGCATTAAATGGTGTGCAGATAAAAGTTTATAAGCCTACGACCGAATCGAATCTACCTATCACAGTGTACTTCCACGGTGGTTGCTTTATCAGCGGTGGCTTTGAAACACATGATGTTCAATTAAGACAGATTGCCCTTCAATCTAACTCAATTGTTATTTGCATCAAATATAGACTGGCACCTGAGCATACATATCCAGCGGCGCACGACGATGTGTATCAAGCTGTACTTGGTATCAAGGAGTTTGGTCGCAAATATGGTGGCAATATCGAACAAATGGCGTTTGTTGGTGATAGTGCTGGTGGGCAATTAGCGTTGGCGACAACATTGAGACTAAAAAAGTATGAGTCTTGGTTACCGAGCCAGCAAATTCTTATCTATCCGATGCTAGATCCTAAAGGAAGTTCACGCAGTTACGTGGAAAATGGCACAAACTATATTATAACGGCAAACATGTTGCTTTCCGGCTTCGAGTTATACACAAATAATAAATCTAATGCATTCAATGAGCCTGAACTCAACCTTTTGAACTGTGATTTTAACGGACTGCCAACGACAACCATCATCACTGCCGAGTTCGATCCATTACGTGACGAAGGCGAACAGCTCTATAAGTTAATGGTGTTGCAAGGTGTTGATGCTAGTTGCCAGCGCTATTCGGGTGTAATCCATGGTTTCTTTCAGTTATCGGGTGTTAGTCAATCAGCAAAGCATTGTGTTGAGTTAATTTCAAAAAAATTGATGACTCGAAATTAAAATTATAGATAGTACAATTAGTTATGGTTAATCTGGACGCTGTGTATATCTCAATTAGCGCCAGATAGACCTTATTTAAGACTCAATTATTATAAGACAATCGGTTAAACTATAGATAGGAAGTCAATGGAATACCAATTAGATATCGAGCCCTCCGATGACGACATTAATGAAGTCCGAAGCGGGTTAATCAAACACAACACACCGTTTCTCGAAGGGATACCCAAGTCTCAAGTTGCGTATTACGCGATGGTGGAAGGCAACAAAGTCGGTGGCATTATTGCTGATCTTTGGGGAAGCTGGTTACTGATTAAGTTTCTCTGGGTCGATGATTCGATGAGAGGAAAGCAAGTAGGTAGTGCGCTGCTAGAACTTATTGAAGAGTATGCGAAGTCTCAAGGCTGTACGTCGTCATTGGTCGATACATTAAGTTTCCAAGCTAAGCCTTTCTATGAGAAACGAGGGTATGAATGCCAGATGGTGTTAGAAAATTACCCTGTAGATTCCTCGCTATCGTTTCTCACCAAGTCGCTCGTCAAAAAGTAGCACATAAAGACCCCGTATATACAAGGAGAGTAGAGTGGTCAACATTCGGGAAATGGCAATTTCAGACTACGACTCAGTGATCGCGTTGTGGTGTCAGACAGAAGGCATGAGTATTCGCGATGCCGATTCGAAAGAAAGCATTGCGAGCTATTTAGAGCGTAACCCCGGTCTGAGTTTTGTGGCTGAAAGTAACAACGAGATCATTGGCGCTGTGTTGGTCGGAACGGATGGACGTCGTGGGTATTTACAACACTTAGCTGTCTCGGCCAACTTTAGAGGGCAAAAGTTAGGTTGTAAGCTTGTTGCAGAGGCGGTCAACGCACTTGCAGGGTTAGGCATCCCGAAGACCCACTTGTTCGTCTATAACGACAACATCAACGCTCAACAGTTTTACGAAAAGTTGGGCTGGTTTCCTCGAGATGAAGTTCGAATGTACTCGTTTAATAGCTCGGATAATAGTAACGTTTAGCCTTAAAGATTCGTGCGGGCTGAGCTTGAATTTGTAACAGGTTCGCGCGCATCTTCCCAATATCAAAACAATCCTTGGAGTATTTAGAAATGTTGTTTTCTAGTCTGTCTAAACCATTGGTTCATGGCTCCGAGTTATGTTCTGAGCTGGTCAATTTCTTAACCGAGCATAAGAGTGATTTCGAAGAAAAGTTAATCCCTGATCTGTCATACATCGATGATATGGCACATGTGGTGAACGGCATTAAAATCAAAGACGTTCTACACATCAATACGAATCAATACCGACTTCAATATTCGTTTGATTGGGAGCTGTTTCTAGGCTGTTCAGATAGAAACGAAACCGGTGTAGAGAGTGGAAGTGTTCTATTCACGCTTGAGGACGATAACGTTCTTAATATCAACTTCCCATACTACGGTTCTCGAGATACTAGCGATGAGCTTTAGTCGGTTCAGACTAACTTGTTTTATCCTGAATAATCGGTAACAACGAAGAAGAGGTAAATTTGAGTCCAATCGCTATCCTTGTCCATGTCCCAAATATTGAAGAAGGGCTGAACTGGTACCAGAAAGCATTTCCACATGCCGTTGCCATTTATCATCCAGATTCTGATTTTACAGTTTTGGATCTTAATGGGTTCTCTATTGAAGTTGTGCAAGCTGACAATAAAGTTAATGCAGGTAAAAAAGGAACAGTACTGTATTGGTCAGTCGACAGCGTTGAAGAATCTCTTGTTTATTTTCAGTCAATTGGGGCAACGTTATATCGTGGTCCAATGGCCATAGAAGGTGGGCTAATCATGTGCCAAGTAGAGGACCCATTTGGTAACCTAATTGGCTTACGAGGTTAGAACTTCTCCCGCCTCTCAATAAGGGACTATGTGGTTTATATAAAAAGGAACAACAATGATAACTATCGAAAGGCTTGAAGAGTCACATGTGGCGTTAGTTCAGGCCATCCAATTAGCCGATGAACAGGTCAAGTTCGCTGGCACAGCTGCAGAGTTTTTATTAGACGGCAGTCAAACCACGCACTTGCACGTGATTAAGTCTGATAACGAAGTTGTGGGTTTCTTTAAGCTGGATATCGCTTACGCAGATTCTTATGAGTTTTGCCCTGAAGGAAGCATTGGGCTAAGAGCTTTTGTGCTTGATAAAAACCAACAAGGTAAAGGTTTAGGAACAGGCACGGTGAAGGCTTTGTTTCCATATTTAAAAGCGAATTACTCAGCGTATGAGTCGATTTACTTAACCGTGAATTGCAAAAATCCCGCAGCATTCAACTGTTATAAGAAAGGCGGCTTCGAAGATACCAATGAACAGTATCTAGGTGGCGCAGCAGGCCCGCAATTTATCATGCGCGTTCAAATCGCTTAGTAATATGAAACCGATTAATTTTTTTATGAAGCACTCCTGCATAGTTGTATGCAGATTGAGAGTCTTAAAGAACTCGAAAAGGAAATTTGATGAAAGTTCAATATCTTGAAGTGGTTACCCCAGATGTCGATATTGTTTGTGCAACATACGCTCAGCTCTATAACGTGAAATTCAGTGGTGCAGATTTGAACCTTGGTGGGGCGCGCACTGCAAAGCTATCTAATGGTGGGGTAATAGGCATTCGAGTACCGCTTCGTGAAACTGAAGAACCAACTGTTCGTCATTACACGCTGGTTGAGGATATTCAGTCTGCGGTAAATGCAGCCGAGAAACTAGGCGCCGAAGTCGCGGTGCCTCCAATGGAGTTACCACGTCACGGAATGTGTGCCATTGTTATTCAAGGTGGCGTCGAACTCGGGTTCTGGCAATAAAAATGATCTATACCTTTTAGATTGTGGCGGACGAGATACTACGATTTATGATGAGGTACCTAGTGTCTTTGCCTGCTTCATGGCATCATTCCACGCAGCTAAAACCCCAACAAGGTATGTTATGAAACAGAATATTGTCCACATTGCACTCGTGGTAAAAGACTACGATGAAGCGCTTGATTTCTATGTAAACAAGCTTAAGTTTGATCTCATCGAAGACACGTATCTACCAGAAGAAGATAAACGCTGGGTTGTTGTTGCTCCACCAAATTCAACCGGTGTGAGCCTGTTACTTGCTAGAGCTTCTAAGCCAGAGCAACACGATTTCATCGGCAACCAAGCTGGTGGACGCGTATTCCTATTCTTAAACACCGATGATTTCTGGCGTGATTACGAACGCATGACGTCTTTGGGCATAAACTTTGTCCGAGAGCCTAAAGAGCAAGGTTACGGTACCGTTGCTGTGTTTGAAGATCTTTACGGTAACTTGTGGGATCTGCTTCAGTTAAACCCTGAACATCCTATGGCTAACAGGTAGATAAGCTTAGTCAACAACCCTAATTCTAGTCATACGGATTGGCAGGAGCGACATGGAAGTCACAAGGTATCAACCCAAGTATTTAACCGCTTTACAGGCGCTCTATCTAGAATCAAGACAGAACACCTTTCATTGGGCTGATGCCGACGCTTTTAAGTTATCCGATTTCGAATTAGATACAGAAGGTGAAGAAATATGGGTCGCCGTTTCTGGCAATAAGGTTTTAGGTTTTGTCTCTATTTGGAAACCTGAAAGCTTCATCCATCATCTCTATGTTTGCCCGCGAATGCTACGTTCTGGGGCAGGCTCTGCTTTACTCAATACCTGTAAACAACATTACTCTGATCTGACATTGAAGTGTTTGACTGCTAATGAAAACGCCATTGGCTTTTATCAGTCGCAAGGCTTTGTTATCTCATCCACAGAGGGAAAGGGATTAGAGCGTTATCACTTAATGACGTACCAAGCTTGGTAATAATAAGCTTAGTAATAATAATCATGGCAATCACAAGCGCTGCAATTACAACAAGGGTCATCAAGTCGGGAGTTAAACCGAGAATATGGAAATAAAACAGCTTTCAGCGACGGAGGTACTTCCGGTTAGGCATCAAGTGCTTTGGCCTGATAAACCGATGTCGTTTTGTATGGTGCCAGATGACGAACAAGCAACGCATTACGGCGCGTTTATTGGTGAGCAGTTGGTTTGTGTCGCATCTATCTATATCCAAGGCAATGAAGCGAGGCTGAGAAAGTTTGCCACGCTGCCTGAATTCCAAGGGCAGGGAATCGGTTCAAACGTGATTGATCATGCAATCTCTAACCTCAAAGATTTAAACATCCAATATTTTTGGTGCGATGCGCGTACAACGGCTTTAGGTTTTTATCAAAAGTTTGGGATGGCTGTAGAAGGCCCTGAATTTGAAAAATCGGGTGTTGCGTATTACAAAATGTCGGTTCATTGGGAGTAACGCTTCTCTGTCGCTAGGTTAACCCTCCGCACCGCTAAATCATCAACTTAAGTTAAGGAAGCTCATCGTGGAAGAAATCAAAGGCATTCTGCAATTCATGGTCGAAATTGAACAATTAAAGGATGTTCATCGACAAACAAAACCAGTTGGATTGGACCGATATGAAAACTCGGCAGAGCACAGTTGGCATGTCTGTTTGAGCGCTCTTATGTTAAAAGACTATGCCAATGAAGAGATCGATATTACGCGAGTGATGAAGATGTTGCTGATTCATGATCTTGGGGAAATCGATGCCGGAGACACCATCATTTATGCCAGTGAAACTGAAGAAAACAAGCTCAAAGAGAGAAACTGCGTTGAGCGTTTGCTGAAATCATTGCCGAGCCATTTAAGCACCGAGTACTTGGATCTATGGCTTGAGTTCGAAGCGGGTGAGTCACCGGAAGCCAGATTTGGTAAGGCGATCGATAGAGTACCCCCTTTGCTTCATAACATCCATGGTGATGGTCACAGCTGGAAGAAGCACAACATATCCAAAGACAAAGTTCTGACCTTCAATGGCGAGCGTATTTCTAAAGGCAGTCGTGCTCTATGGAAAGAGCTAGAAGTGCAACTTGAAGGGGCTGCGGACAAAGGGTTATTAAAGTAAAAGTTAACTATCTTGCCAAGGAATGACAAAGAAGTTTCAACCTAACAACGTTTAAATTAAACTCGGGAATTCATAGTGTTACTTCAGCGTAGCAAGCCCATTGTTAAAGGAATAAGAACCACATGAAAACCACTGCTTTAGCTTTATTGTTGCTTAGTGTTTCTGGTAGTGCATTTGCAACCAATACCAATATTGAAGCAATCGATTACCAAGTGTCGGTTACTGTCGAGGATTCCGAATCAAAACAAAGCTTCCCACCTTTTAAGTTTTACTCTTTCGATCAGGAAGTCTCATCTCAAACTGAAGAATGCATTTATTCGGGTGTTCTTTCTAAGCATGAAACTGACGCTATTCTATTAGAGGCCAAAATGTCATGCGATTATGAAAACGGTGAGTCTAGTAGTGAGATGCCGGTTTTTATTCTTGATAAAGAGGGTGGAGAAGCAAGTATCGAGCTTGGAGAAGATGAAGCAAACCTGTGGAAATACACGGTTCTAATTAAAGCGCTTAACTAAATTTCAAACGATACACGGTTACTCTTTTTGTTCGCTATTGAACACTGCAACGTCAATTAAAGTAGATGCATGACGCATGGTATTATCTTGTGTCTCATTTCTTTCTAATAAAACTCTAATGGACAACAATAAGTTCGAGAATCGAGTGATAAGTTGTTAGTATGCATCAACTTTATAAATGTTAGTTGGCTTATATAAATGCTTGATAATAAGTATATTAAACACCCTTATCACTGTGAGCAGTGCAACGCACTTACCCCGCACCTTGCTGTTAATGCTTCCGATGCTCAATCTAAAGCGGACGCTGAATCTGAAAAGAAACAATGGAAGCTAGGCGTGTTGATGGAGTACCTGATGACGTTATTGTTTAAAGGTGATCATAATGTTCCTGGTTTTTATGTCGACAGTGATTACGAATACCAGTGTGAAAAATGCGGGACTAAGTCGTGGCATTAATAGAGTATGACAATTTGATTCAACCCTAATTTTCGAGCTCTAGTCCCGAAATCAACTCGCTTAAAGAACTCGTTCGCTTTAATAATTAGTGAGTTTCAATCAGGCGTATTATTCCTATTTTGTTATGGAGGACAAACGAGTGATATACCCAAAAGCTTTAAATATCGGTGACAAAATCGGATTTTTCTCACCGTCATCGCCCGCAACGGTCTTTGCACCTAATCGATTTGCTCGTGCTAAACGTTATTTGGAAAAGCAGGGCTTCATTCTAGTTGAAGGTTCGTTAACTGGAGAGTCAGAAGGGTATCGTTCTGGTTCCATTCAAGCGCGAGCCGAAGAACTCAATCAGCTCATTCGAGATCCTGACGTACGCTGCATTATGTCGACCATTGGTGGTAACAACAGCAACTCACTGTTGCCATACATCGATTATGACGCCTTAAGAAATGACCCCAAGATTATTATCGGCTATTCAGATGCCACCGCATTACTGTTAGGCATCTACGCCAAAACTGGATTGGTGACTTTCTATGGCCCGGCACTTGTTGCGTCATTTGGTGAGTTCCCGCCATTAGTCGACGAAACCTTCCAATCGTTTACTGACATTTTATGTTCGGATTCACACCAACACCAGTACACGATGCCTGAGAGTTGGACGGACATTAAACACGATTGGGAAACTCAAGATTCGGCAAAGCCAGTTTACAATAACGAATGGCACTTCATGGGAAGAGGTCAAGTAAGCGGTCGCGTGATTGGTGGCAACTTGAGTACAATGGCCGGGATTTGGGGCAGCGAATACATGCCAGAAATTCAGTCTGGCGATATTCTGCTTATTGAAGATTCGCTAAAAGGCATTGAAGCGGTCGAGCGTTCATCCGCACACTTATTGGCTTGCGGAGTATTCGATAAAGTAGGTGCGCTTGTGCTTGGCAAACATGAACTGTTTGATGACAAAGGGACAGGGCGAACACCACTCGATGTACTTATTGAAGTGCTGAACGGTAAAAATGTCCCGATCCTGTATGGTTTCGACAGTTGCCACACTCACCCTATGCTAGTCACTCCACTAGGTGTGCAAGGTACCATCGATTTTGATGACCAGACATTCAAGCTTCAAAGCCAATGGTTAGCGTCGAATTAGCCTAAACTGATGATAATAAGACGCATTAGAAAAGTGATCCTCTCTGCAAACTGAGAATGGAAACGCGTCTATACTGACATGGGTTACGTCACTGATTTAAGAAGTGGCGCTATGAATGTAAGTTTGATTAGGCTAAATCTCAGAGGTGACGATGAAAAAATTACTACCACTATGCGCCATTTTACTCTCGGCATCATTTTCAGCTGCGGCTTCTGATGGTTTGATTAAATACCAAAGTAATTACTCAGTGAAAGAGACCGCTGACCGCTTTGAAGAAATCGCCAAAAGCAAAGGTTTGACCTTGTTTGCGAGAATCGACCATCAGAAAAACGCGAGTAAGGTTGGTCTTGAATTGAGACCAACGGAAGTCATCATCTTTGGTAACCCAAAAGTAGGGACACCATTAATGCAATGCGCTCAAGATGTCGCGATAGATTTACCGCAGAAGGTATTAGTCACTGAGGATTCTAATAAAGAAGTATGGCTATCTTACAACGATCCTAATTACTTGGTAGAGCGTCACGCAATCAATGGCTGTGACGAAGTGGTTAAGAAGATATCGGGTGTACTAAGCAAGCTTTCAGAAGCGACAGTGGCGAAAGCTGAATAACCGAGCCAATAAGCACTCATTTAGACCATTAATGGGTGCGACTTGACGATGATATAGCTTCCCAATCAACGTTTGGCTGCATTGACAACTAAGCAACAATATATAAAAGTAGTTTTATGAAACTGAATTTAGCGTCATCTAACCAACGAATTATCATCATTCCATAGGAATGGTGGGATTTTTGATGCGCTTTGTTTATCGAACCCACCCGTAAGGTGGGTTTTTTGTCGCTGTCTTATGGGTTTTATCTGAATAGAGGAAGTCATATGAAAAAGGTCGCGGTTTTTGGCAAGCCTGGGAGTGGAAAGTCCACAATCAGCAAAGCGTTAGCACTAGCTACAGGCATAGAGCTTCACCAGTTGGACTCTATTGTTTATAAGGCCAACGGAGAGTTTGTTGAGCGTGAAGTGTTCGACCTAGCACACGACAACATAATCAATTCTGAAAGCTGGATCATCGATGGTTTTGGCCCTCTAGGCTCATTCAACACACGTTTAGAAGCCGCAGATACTTTGGTTTATATCGACCTTCCTTATCCAATTAGCTACTGGTTTGTTACCAAGCGAATGCTCAAAGGGTTGTTCGTTAAACCTGAAGGCTGGCCTGATGGAAGCTCAGTGATAAAAGGCACGATACAAAGTTACAAGACACTAAAACTGTGCCCGAAATTTTGGAATGACGACTTTAGAGCACGGTTAGAATTACGCGCAAAAGAGAAAGAGGTTCACATCATCAGAAGCGTGAGTGAATTGAATAACTTTGTCCGCCAACACGTCACTTAACAGGTGAGAGCTTACCTTTCTTTGAAACGCTTTAATTTGCTCATAACTTCATGAAAATATTTAGATTTAATTCAACATGTGGCATATTTGCCATGTGTTTAATTTGTGCTTTGAGTTAAGGCTATAGATATTATGTATGGAAGTGAGAAGACGAGAGCGTTCTGCTGTAACTGTAAGGAACTTACACTGCATAGGTACACGATGTTCAGTAGCCAAGTGCAAAAGGCACCACAAGCTGAAGATAAAGAACCGAGCTTACTCCAACGAATTTTATCGGAGCTTCTATCTTTTGGTGTAACAGGTTCGGGCGCGACAGGTGATTACAAATGTACCCAATGTGGAACATATCTGAATACACCAGACAACCTAGACTGAGTTTGTGAGTTTGTGAGTTTGGCTTAGGCAAATAAAAACGGGAAGACCTCAATGATCTTCCCGTTAGGTATTACTTAACTCATCGTGCTATTGGCAGTTTGAGTGAGAAGCCTTATGCACAACACTTCTTGTATTTCTTACCGCTACCGCAAGAACATGGGTCGTTACGGTTAGGTGTCTTTTCGAACGTCATTGTTTTTGGCTTGTTTAGCAACGTGTCGAACTCAAGCGTGTTTTCTTCTTTAGTTGCATCAACAGATACAGTAACAAAGATTGAATGCTCGGCCGCGATTGCTTCAACTTCTGCTTTACGAGCTTCAGTTTGAACCATTACAGCAACTGGTGACTCTTCAGTACCCACTTTAACATCGCGGTTTACATTGTAGCCAGCAAGAACGTGGTTCTGTCTTGTTTCGATACGGCCTTTGAAAAATAGTTTCGACATTGGGTACTCACAAAATTTGGGATGACGCTATTCCTATGCTAGGTAGCGTTATAGAGCGGGGGATTATACGCATATATTCCAATTGATAAAGCAGTGATGTGAGTAAAGATTGTTGGTTTTTGTTTGCTAGCAATTATTTGTTTTATTGCTTTGTTCTAATTGGACTAATTTTGAAACTCAAGACAATAAGATTTCCCTTAACAGGGCCTCAAGTGATAAATTGAAATCGTCAATTTAAACAACGAGATACCCCATGAAGTTAGATGCCATCCTGTGGGATTACGATGGAACCTTAGTGAATTCAGTTCCAAAGAATATCGCAATTACTAAAGATATTATCTCTGTGGTCGCGCCACACTTATCAGGTGAGAACTTACCTAAATATCTGCTGAGCGAAACGCTTTATCACGAAGCCAACCACGGTGCTAAAAACTGGCAAGCTTTATATGTCGATTATTACGGCCTATCGCATGACGAAATGTTGATCGCCGGTGGAATGTGGGCAGAGCATCAAGAGAAAAACCAAACTGCTGTCGCCTTGTTTGACGGGATGAACACTGTGGTAAGTCAGTTTGCTCATCTTCCTCATGGGATCTGTTCTCAAAACTCTCAATTGAATATTCGTGGTGTACTCGACAGTTATGGCATTGGCGATTTGTTTAAATCGGTAGTGGGCTATGACGATGTCTCGAACGGCCACCAAAAGCCACACCCGTTTGGTGGCGTGAAATGTGTTGAGAACATATTTGGCGCCGATCCGTCTAACGAGCTTTGTTTGATGTACATCGGTGACCATGAAGCGGACACACAGTTTGCTCGCAATATTGAAGCAGCATTGGGTAAGAACGCAAAAGTGATTGCCGTGGCCGCCGGTTATAGCCGATCTGAACCTGAAAATTGGCAAACCAAGCCCGATTACATTGCCAACCATGTCGATGATCTTTTAACGATCATCGGTAAGTACGCATAGAGGTATACTGCTTAAGTACGCTTAAAGCGATGTCTTCAGGTGCCTAAATAGCTATGTAAAAAATTCGTTATAACTGAACGATTTTAAGGAAGAATAATGACACCAAAAGAAGTGGTATTAGGATTTTGGGATGCAATGCGCAGTAATGATTTTGCAAAGACAAGTGAATGGCTAGCCGCAGATTTTGAAGGCTATTGGCCGCAGTCGTCTGAATTGACGGTAGGGCGCGATAACTTTACGGCAATCAACTCTGAATACCCAGCCAATGGTGTTTGGGAATTCACCCTCAATTCGATTGTCTGTGAAGGAGATACGGTAGTAACGGACGTTTCGGTTACTGACAGTGTATTGAAAGACCGAGTGATTACCTTTCACACAGTTTTTGATGGTTTAATTCAAAAACAAACTGAGTTTTGGCCAGACCCATTCGAAGCGCCGGCGTGGCGATCGCAGTGGGTTCAGGTTGTATCGAGTAATTAGTTTGTATCGATACGATCAGTTTGTAACGAAAAATCAGGTTTCATCGAAAAATCAGGTTATAACAAACAAGTGGCATTAGGAGGTTTCATTGAGCAAGGTAGTGATTGTAACAGGCGGAAGCCGAGGTATTGGCGCAGCGACGTCTAAATTGTTGGCCAGTAAAGGCTATGCCGTATGCGTTAACTTTATACACAATGAGTCGCGAGCTGAAGATCTAGTGAACGAGATTCGCGAACAAGGCGGAACCGCGATAAGCGTGCGGGCGGATGTGTCTGTTGAATCGGATGTGAAATCTTTGTTCGAGATTGCTCGTAACAAGCTAGGCCCAGTGACTCATTTGGTCAATAATGCCGGGATCTTGTTTACCCAGTCACCATTGGTTGATATTGAATTGGATCGCTTTGAAAAGGTGATGAAGTCCAACGTATCAAGCTGCTTTCTGTGCAGTAAAGCCTTTATCAAACAAGCTGATGGCGCGGGTTCGATTGTGAATGTATCGTCTGCCGCTTCTCGCACAGGTGCACCGTTTGAGTATGTGGATTACGCAGCATCCAAAGGTGCGATGGATTCACTGACCAAAGGCTTATCGCTTGAATTGGCTTCACGCAATATCCGAGTGAATGGTGTAAGGCCAGGTTGTATCTACACTGAAATGCACGCAGACGGCGGAGAGCCAGATCGCGTAGACAGACTAGCTTCGCAACTGCCGTTACAACGAGGTGGCACGCCAGAAGAAGTCGCTAACTCTATCGCGTGGTTACTGTCAGACGAAGCTTCTTATGTAACTGGATCATTCATTGATATTGCGGGCGGGCGATAGGGCTCGTTAGCTTTTACACTAAGATAGACCAGTAAAAACCATAAACACGCAACAAAAGTACCTAACTAAAAGAACGAAACTAAGAGTACAAACATGAAAAACTATTTTGAAAGTCCATTTGTCGGAAAGTCACTCAAAGAACAAGTGACCAACCCAAACATCATCGTGGGCGAGCACAGCTATTACTCGGGTTATTACCATAACCACAGTTTTGATGACTGTGCGCGTTACCTATTACCGGATAGAACCGACATCGATAAGCTGATCATCGGTAGCTATTGTTCGATTGGTTCTGGCGCAGTCTTCATGATGGCGGGCAACCAAGGCCACCAAAATCAATGGGTGAGTACCTTCCCGTTCTTCTATCAAGACGATGAGAAGTTTGAAGGCGCGATAGACGGCTTTGAACGCTCGGGTGATACCGTGATTGGTAACGATGTGTGGATTGGCACAGAAGCCATGATCATGAGTGGTGTTAAGGTCGGTGACGGAGCCATCATCGCAAGTCGAGCAGTTGTGACTAAAGACGTTGCGCCATACTCGATTGTGGGTTCAAACCCTGCGCGTCACATCCGCTATCGTTTCAATGAAACTGAAATTGCTAAGTTGTTAGAAATGAAATGGTGGGAGTGGAGCGAAGAACAAATCAAAGGCGCAATGTCGTTGATGTGCTCTTCAGATATCGATGGGCTTTATCAATATTGGAAAGCGCTTAAGTAATCGCTGTTACCTGAGCACTTTGTCTCATCGTTGTCGCTTTAGTTTACCGGGTAAGCACAGCGTAATGAATTAGATACCAGCACCGACTTGGAAGTAGAGGGCGGTATCTTCTTCACTGAACGCAATATCAATCCCTGAAATCAAACCATAGCGTCTTGCTATAAGGTATCGGAAACCGACGCCATAAGCAGCGTGAGAGCTTTGATCAAACATGTCTTTATCGCTGTCACCCGCATAGCCAATTCCCGTAAACACCGCGGTTGACCAACGTGGTGTCCACTGTTTGCTTACTTGAACTTCTGCCGCGACCGTGTGTTCACCTTGATAGCGATTGCGGGCGATACCTCTCAGTTCAATGTCTGGGTAATATTGAGGGGAAAGCACGCGTTCATTGGTCGACAATGATTTGTACTGTCCTCGCAACGCTAAATTCCACTCCTTGTTTAACTCCCAATAGTTCAGCCCTTCCAAATTAAACGTTTGATAGGTGTAATCACTGCCAATGGCATCACCAAACCAAAGGTATTCCGCGACATAGTTGTAGCCTTGCGTCGGATTCAAGAAGCTGTTCTTGCTGTCGTACTCGGCGATTAGACCCAAACCGGAAGAGGTCGGTGACGTGTTGCCAATGTTGTTTAAGATTTCTTGCGCTTTAGGATGATTATTAAGTGAGAGTGTTGGTGCGAAGAACTGTTGAGAAAAACCCAGTAACCATTGGGAGTCAGGTACTCTAAATTGGAGTTTCTGTATCCCGCCCATGCCTTTGAGTCCTAGCTCAACACCTTCGTTTGGATCGAGTGGAGACAAGGCGTTCGGAGAGCTTTGTCTATAAAAGGTCATGTTGATATCGCCATAACCTAATCCACCAAGGTAGCGTATAGAGTCCTCATTCCAACTGCGCTTGTGACCAACAAACGCCATCCAAGTGCCATTCTCTGTCGCAAAGCCGCCAATCGCAGTAATTGCAGGGGTGAGAAGCTGCGCGCCACCATCGATGGATTTTTCGGCGAGTTCTTTACGTGTGTTTTTTTGCTCTTCAGATTCGTGCATGAAGATACCAGTGAAGCCGCCACCGTATCCTACCGCAGGCTCTGTAATTAGAATTGGAACAGGAAGAAAACCGTAGGCATTTTCTGCGAGGTATTCTCCCATATCGAGTTGGCCATCAATTTCATCGATAAAGCTGACGGCGTGTGTCGCCGTAGAAAAAAGTATCAGGCTACTTAGTGCTAAAGGTTTAAAGTTCATAACATTCCGTATTATTCACTATCCATTAAATTGAGTGTAATCAATCAAATAGATAGCGCAATAGAACGAGGAGTATTAACCGATATATCTGTTCAAAAGGCGAATGGAACAGCGTTTACTATTGGATAGTTTCTACGTACGTCAGAATATCCAGAGCATCTTGCTTGGTAATTGTCCCTTTCCACGCTGGCATACCTTGTTCTACGTTACCTTCTAAAATGTCATCCGCCAAAGAACTTGGACTGGTAAAAAAGCCGCCTAGTTTATTAGCGATATTGGCGGGCTTGTGTGGCAATGAAGCGGCAGTGGGGCCATCACCGTGTCCTTTGTCGCCATGACACACCCGACAAAGCTGCGTGTATTTGGCTTTACCATTGGCAAAGTGCCTCGCATCGATTTCTGAGGCGGCACTCGCATTAAACGTCATCATTGAAGCGACTAAACCTAAAAAAGCTAACACGTGTAAATGGTTCATGGTTTTCATTGTTTTGTTCTCGATTATTATTTAACAATAAAAGAATAAGCAGGCGTGAGTAGAAGAAACGTGAATGGGTAAAGCGGGATTAAGCTAAGTTTAGAAGTAGGTTTAGAAGCAAGTTTAGAAATAGGATTAGAAGCAAGTTTAGTTTCGGACGAACATCAATGTGACTTGGGTAAATGATTGATTATATGCATATTGCATAGTATGGCGTGTCGCATTAGCGTGGTGGATGAATTGGAGGGGTATTATGATTAGTTGCAACGATTACGATTATATTGAGATTGTGTGTATGCACCGATACCCAATCAAATTAACGCTGAAGTCTGGCGAGCAGATTGAATGTGTCGGATTAGATACTCAACGCAATGATAGCCGTGAAGAGTGCATTAAGGTCAGTATTCAAGGTGTAGAACAACTTGTCGTACTCACTGATCTTTCCACACTAGAAGTCTGTGTCGACAATCCTCATTTTCAGCAGATTTCATTCAAAACGTCATAGGCTTTCAAATGAATAACACCATAGAACAATGCTATTGCACCGCGTGCAGAGAAGACACACAACATGTTGTTGTGTTGGTCAGAAAGACGAGTGCGTTTGCAGACAAACCTAACCAAAAGCGAAGCGAGTTTTGGGCAGGCATGATAAAAGGTTGGTTCCTTGGCCCGTTTATCGCGTCAATGGATGAGTTTTCTCGTCACCTTGTCTGTGAAAAGTGTGGCCATAAAGAGATACAAGATTAGTCGCGTTATTTTACAAAACATTGGATTCAATACAGTTAGATCGTCAATTGGCTTAGGAATAAAACGAATGAAAGTAGAAACGATTGAAGCCGTAAAGGCGTATGGTTTTTCAGTAAGAACCACTAATACCGATGAGATTGACCCAGCCAAAGCCAAGATAGGGCAATTGTGGCAGGGCTTTTTTGACCAAGCGTTTCCAAAATTAACGCCGGATTCAAAAGTGTATGGTGTCTACACCAATTACGAGTCTGACTTTACGGGTGAATTTGATGTCATCGCTTGTACTAGCGCACTCACCGATAACAATTTAGATGCGCTTGTCGAAACCGAAATACAAGCAGGCAAATACTTAACGTTTTCTGCTGAAGGTGAACTCCCTCAAGCTGTGATCGACCTATGGGGTGAAGTATGGGCGTATTTCAACGCAGCGGATTGCCCACATGTTCGAACTTACACGACAGACTTTGAATTTTACAAAGGCGAAACTGAAGTCGAGATTTCGATAGCGATTCAATAAGCTTTGGGTTGTCGTTAGTGATAGTCAAATTGAGTCATTAGCAAAAGAGCCGCTCTGTACGAGCGGCTCTTTTTATTGGGGTACACCGCTTTAATGAATTGGGGTACACCGCCTAAATAAATTGCGGTACACCGCTTTAACAAATTGTGGTGCACCGTCTTAACAAAGGTCAGCTACATCATTCTCATGAAGTAAGGAATAATCAGGGCGTTCGCTAAATCAATGAAGAACGCGCATACCAATGGCACGATGATGAAGGCTTGTGCTGAATGCCCATACTTCTGACTTACTGCCGACATGTTCGCCATGGCTGTCGGTGTTGAACCTAACGAAATCCCTCCGAACCCAGCACATACAACAGCCGCATCATAGGTCTTACCCATTGACGGGAACACGATGAAGATATTGATTATCACGGCCAGTAGCAGCTGCATTGCCAATATCGCGAAGATAGGACCCGCCAAGTCAATGAGCGTCCAAAGCTGCATGCTCATTAATGACATCGCCAAAAATGTACCCAGGGAGATTTCAGCAATTAGGTCGATAGCGGGCGAGCGTGTCGGCCATTTTGCGCCCGAGATTCTAGGGTAGGAGTCTGGCATTACGTTGGTGATCACGATACCCGCAAACAAGCACGATACGAACAATGGAAGCTGTAATCCTGTTTGACTGATCAATTCATTAAGCAACGCGCCGACAATGACACAAATATGGATCGCTAATACGGCGTCCAAAAATTGAAATGATGTGAGGGCTTGTTGTTGCTTTTTGGCATTTGAATCGATTGAGCCTGATTGCTCATCGGTAGGTTTGAGGTTATGACGCTTGATGAGAAACTTTGCAATAGGACCGCCCATAAGGCTGGCTAAAATCAGCCCGAACGTTGCACTGGCGATACCAATTTCCATTGCGCTTTCTAGGCCGAATTCTTCTGCAACCTTGGGTGCCCAAGCAATCGCGGTGCCATGTCCGCCAATCAGTGAAATACTTCCGCTGAGTAGACCAAAGACAGGCTCTAGGCCAAACATTGATGCGACAGAAATACCGACGATGTTCTGCATGATCATGAAGAAGATAGTGATTGCTAGCAAAATGACCAAGGGCTTTCCGCCTTTGAACAGGTCTTTCAAACTTGAGTTAATACCAATCGTGGTAAAGAAGTAGACCAATAATACATCGCGAGCAAACAGATCAAACTGCACTTCAATTGAGGTCGTCGCGTAAAGAGCCGCGAACAGGAGCGATGCCAAAATCCCGCCAGAGACAGGTTCAGGAATACTGAACTCTTTCAAAAAACCGATGACCTGATTGAGCCTCCGACCGATAAATAGAACCACGATCCCCATGGTCACTGCAAAGAATGACCCGAGATGTAAGATGTTGTTTTCAAATTCCATAGTGATCCTTGTAAAGGTGAAATTATGACGTGATTTTTGATTGGCAGATTGCGCTTTAATAAGCAACTAGATTAGCATCATTTATTATATTCAAATGATAAGAAGTTTTGAAATTCCGGATCGGCAACAAGTTGTTTGTTACCTTCTTCAATCAATAGGTCGACGTTTTCTTTGTCTATCATAAAGTCCGTCGGAATTTGATTGAGTAAGTATCGCTTGGCACTGTTGTCTGATTTATTCAAGCTGATCTCAATGAAGTGGGGAGAAACCTTACGACCTTGATGAGAGGCCAGCTCCGACCAAGACTGCAACTCGTCAACGATCAAATCTTTTGTTGTGTCGTTATAGCGATGCAGCTGGATATCGGTGATGACGTCCACCGTTTGTTTCATGGAAGGCGCTTCAATTGACTCTCCAATGCCAGATTCTGGGTTCGTCGATGCATCAACCGAAATGATCACAATAGGACGCGCGTGCTGGGTGTCGTACAAGTTTTTCAGCTCTTCGTTGTCGTTGTAACGCAAGTATTCAGACATCTCATACACCGACAGTAAACCGAGGTTGTCAGTAATCCCGCCATCCACAAGGTGGAGATAACTCACATCATCCTTATTGCTATATGACTCTAACGATTTGATCAGATTTCGGTTGCGGTAACTGGTGGCGTCGAATGACGGTTTTGTGTGTTCTGTTTTGTCGCAGTCATTTCTGTTCTCAAGCACGACAGGAGTAAATACAAAAGGGACAGCAGAAGAGGCGGCCACCGAGCTAGACACGGAATAGTTGTTTAAATCTGAGCAAATCAGGTCAAAGTACTCTTGTGTGAATGAAAAACGCGAACCCGTTGAAATGTCAGTTGCGTTAATCACAATGTAGGGCGCATTTTCTCGGTGCATGTCGGCAAACGTGCTTTCACCAAAGATGTTGGCTTTGTAATAGTCGGTGGCTTTGTCTGTTCTAGTGGCGTACGAGAACCAATAACTGGGAGATAAAAGGATGGAAAACAGGTCTTTTGAGACTTCATGATAAAGGAATGCTTCTTCGTAATCTTCGAATATCTGGTCGCCATAGATACCATAATAGGCGGCGGTAAAGCTGCCACCGGATACCGAGCTGATCATATCGACTTCATCTAACAGGTTAACCGTTTCACCATCGATTTGGATGTTGGTGTCGCGCAATGCTTGCAACACGCCATATGAGAGCGCTGCCGCACGTGTGCCGCCACCAGAAAAAGAGAGGATTAACGTGACTTTGCTATTGGGTTTATTGAAACTCTTCGCCGTGTAGGCTTGATTCTGCTGCGCGGCAGATTGGCCTGTGTTGGTTGCTTTGTTTTTCGCGCTACAGCCTGAAAGGGCAAGCGAGAAGGCCACTAACAGTGAAACTTTCGCGAACCCTTTAAAATCGGGACTAGGTGTGTTGAACGTGTTCACTTTGTTTTTTGGCATAGCGCATTTCAAACTAACGTTGAGGTTGAGTGAAAGGCTATTTTCGTTGATATCTAATATGCCATCAATGGCGTCACCTGTAATTCAGTGTCACGATTTTCATAACAATCTAGAGGTGATTAAGCTTATTTAGAACTGTTTACAGTCATCTTCGGTAATCTAGAGTTATCTCCAGCAATTCATAGATACTTACTGGTATCCAAAAACACAATCTTGCTTGGTTTCATTCCACAAAGGGTATTGCTTCATGACTTGAGTGTAGAGCTTACTTTCCAAGTGCGCTCTTAACCAACGTCCTACGTTTTGGTATTCAGATTGCACAAACCACTTCTTTTCGACCCGCACAAACTGGCTGACAAAAGGCATCACGGCAAAGTCGGCTAAGCTTGGGGTTTCTCCGAAAAAGTAGGGCTGATCGGTGAGTAGCGCTTCTAACTGACTAATGAACGCTTCGCAGGCTTGTCGACGTTGTTCAACATCGATGTTTCGGTAACGAACAGACGCTCTGTACTTTTCTAAGAGGCCAATAAAATCTTCATCGTTGGTTTTTATGAGCTGGTGGACTTGTTGGCTCAGTGTTGGATTACTTGAACGCAGAAGATCTTGAGGATCGTTTTGCTGAAGTGCCCAGTTCATCACATCCAAGCTCTGCTCAATGATTTGTCCATTTGGCAACACCAATACCGGAACGGTACCTTTTGGCGAACTGGCCAATAGTTCACTAGGCTTGTCTTTGGTAACGATTTCTCGAAGTAACACTTTTTGCTGTGATAGTGCGATGCCTATTCGTCCGCGCATGGCGTAAGGGCAGCGACGTAAAGAATAAAGGATAGGTAAATCGAATTCGTTTGGCATTATTGAGGTCATTTAGTTTGAAAAGTGTTGTTAGGTGGTAAAGAGATCGTGATGTAGGTAGAATACGCGGCTTAAAAATTATAAGTAAGTGAGCGACTTCAAAAATGAGCAGAAAGATTGAGTTATTAGCCCCAGGTGGCGATGTAGAGGCGATTAAAGCAGCTATCGTAGCAGGTGCTAATGCGGTTTATTGCGGTTTAGACACCTTCAACGCTCGTAACAGAGCCTCTAACCTATCGTTAGATGAGTTGAATGGTGTGATTCGCCTTGCTCATGAATACGGTTGTGAAGTGTTTCTGACTCTTAACGTTGTGCTGCTGGAGCATGAAATTAAGAGCATCACTAAACTGTTGAACCAGCTTGTGAACACTAAGCTTGATGGCATCATCGTCCAAGATCTTGGTTTGTTCGATTTGGTGAAAAAGCATTTTCCATCGTTAGATGTTCACGCATCGACTCAGTTAACGACACACAACGAAGGCCAGATTAAGTTCTTGTCTAAAATTGGCGCAACACGCGTTAACTTGTCTCGTGAATTGAATCTGCCAGAAATCAAAATGCTGACGGAAGTGGCACACGATCACGATGTTCTAACCGAAGTGTTTGTACATGGCGCTTTGTGTATCGCATTCTCTGGCCAATGTTACTCAAGCTCAGTAAGTGTGGGTAACTCAGGTAACCGTGGTCGTTGTAGCCAAGCATGTCGTGATGAATACGAAATCACTGATGCAGGAAACAAGTTTCCACTGAACCTGAAAGATAATTCAGCGTACTACGACCTACCTGAATTGGTTGACGCGAAAGTCGACTCATTGAAAGTTGAAGGCCGTATCAAAGGCGCACACTACGTATACACAGTGGTTGATACGTGGCGCAAACAAATTGATAGCTTTGTAGAAAGTGGTTTGTTGATCGAAGACGATTCAAACCTGCACAAAGTATTCAACCGTGATTTCACTAACTCTTTCCTTAAGGGCAACCTAACGAAAGACATGTTCATTGATAATCCTCGTGACAACAGCATGAACTACGCCGTTGATAAAGCGACGAAAGAGAACAATGAAATCTCAGTGGTACAAATCCAAGAAGTGACCAGCGATCTTTATGAAGCGAAAAATGCCCTAGGCAGCGAAATGCGCGACAAGATCGAGTTCCTTGATATTCGTAAAACACCCGTGTCATTGTCGTTTAGCGCTAAGGTGGGTCAACCATTTACGGTGACAGTGAACACACCAAAAGAAAACTTTACAGTTCAATCTCAATCATTATTGGCAACAGCTAAAGAGACTGCGATTACTCAGGCGTTACTTGAGAAGCGTTTCAAATCAGTGAAGAGTGCTGTTCATACGCTTGAAAACTGTAACTACGACAACTTAGATGAAGGTCTGATTCTTCCTTTGAAAGAAGTGTCGGTCTTAAAAGACGAAATCGATTTCATCTTAAACGGTTCTGTGAAAGTGATTAAGCACGTTGAAGTGCCAGCACTGCCTCAGCAACCGAAGGTTAACGAGAAGCCAACCATGTCGATGCTTATCGCTGATGTGGAAGACTTGCACCTGTGTGACGTAACTGACGCGGATGTTTACTTCAAACTGCCTGAAAGCTTCAAGAAGCGTTGTAACAAGTACATCGACATCTTGGCAGCCAACCCCCGTTTGATTCCTTGGTTCCCAGCAGTATTGATCGGTAAAGATTACGACGAAGCGGTTCGTATTCTTGAAGAGATCAAGCCAGCTCGCATCGTAACCAACAACACGGGTATTGCTTACAAAGCTTACGAGATGGGAATTGAGTGGGTTGCTGGCCCATTCATGAACACCACAAACTCTCACGCACTGGTTACGCTGAAAGAAGAGCTGAATTGTGCTGGTGCTTTCATTTCGAACGAGATCAACAAAGGTCAGATTCGTCATATTCGCCGCCCAGAGAACTTCAAACTGTTCTACAGCATCTACCACCCAATCTTGATGATGACCAGCCGCCAGTGTTTCTTCCAAAGAACCGTGGGTTGTAACAAGCCAAGCATTGAAGCCGGTTGTATGTTGAAGTGTGAGAAAGCGACCACTATTACCAACGTGAAAGGCATCTCTTTCGCGGTTGATAAACAGAAGGGTGGCTACCCAAGCATTTACAACCACGAGCAGTTCTTAAACCATGACGCTGTAACGGATTTCTCAGGTCTATTCGACGAGTTCTTCATTGACCTGACCAACATCGGCGCGGGTTCGAAAGAAGTACAAGACAAAGTAGAGTTGATTAAACATTTCCAAGGTTTGATTAACGGTGTTGATGGTTCACAACAGAACCTAGAACAGATGGTTGAAGTTCGAACTAATGCTCAGTACGTTCAAGGTCTATAGGCTGTAAGGTTTATAGCTTCTAAGGCAAAGAGCGTTCAGCATTCAAGATCTATAAGTATTAACCGCTTATAACCGTTTATAGCCGCTTATAACCGCTTATAAACACTTTGAACCAATAAACAAAAGGCCACTCAATCGAGTGGCCTTTTGTATCTGAGCATTTGAATCAGCAAATACGTTATTCCGTCACGGCTTCTTGTTTGAAGCATGGGCTTTTCAACGTGTTCATCTTTTCAATTTCGTTGGTTAAGCGCAGCGAGAGCAGAGCTTTTTGATTTGAAGCAAAATCAAACATCACGATAGTCGCGGTGCCTATGGTCGTCAGTTTCTGCTGAGTTTTACTGACAATCGCGTATTCCATGGTGAATCGGTCATCTTGAATATCAGTGACACGAGAGCCAATCATTAAGGTATCTGGATACGTGACTGGGCGGAAATACTTACAGTAAGTGTCACCAAGAACAGGGCCAACTTTGGTAATCGCCATCTCTTCCATCAGCTCAACGTGCTTAAAGAAATCTAAGCGAGCGGTTTCGAAATAGCGAAAATATACGGCGTTGTTAACGTGATTGAGTGCGTCCATTTCTCCCCAAGCGACAGGGATTTCTGTTACTACCGGGTAGTCAGATAATAGTGCTTCCATGCGAACTCTCTTATTGTTATCTGTGTAGTTAATGTTATCTGGGTAATTAATGTTATCGACTTATCCTTCATCGGGATAAGTTGTTATTGGAATAAAAACCCTACCGCTAAATTAACAAAACTGCAACACGTGTGATTTAAGTTTTTGAAGCTTGAAACCACACAATGTCAGTGACTTAACTTTCCGTTACTTATTGATTAGTGTCTCACTAAACAAACGACTTACGCACATTCACTCAATGATTACGCATTAAGGTGTTTGAATTGCAGTTCAACTAAGCGTTGGTACAATTCGCAGCTATTGATGAGAGACTGGTGGTCGCCGATGTCTACTAGCTGTCCTTTATCGAGCACTGCAATCTGGTCGGCGTGTTTAATTGTTGATAATCGATGGGCGATGATGATTGTCGTTCTACCACGCATTAACTCTTCTAACGCTTGTTGTACGTGATGCTCACTTTCGCTGTCTAGCGCACTGGTTGCTTCGTCCAACAATAGAATGTTTGGATCTTTTAGGATGGCACGAGCAATCGCAATACGTTGTCTCTGGCCACCAGAAAGCCTAACACCGCGTTCACCAAGAAAGCTGTGATAGCCCTCAGGTAGGTTTTGGATGAACTCATGTGCGTGTGCTTTTTTAGCTGCTTCGATCACTTGTTCGTCCGTTGCTTTCGGGTTTCCGTAGCGAATGTTGTGGAACACATCGTTACTGAACAGAGCTGGTTGCTGTGGAACCAATGCCATCTGCTTTCTTAGCTCGTTAGGATCAAACTGATTCAGCTCAACACCGCCTAACGTGACTTTACCCACTTGCGGGTCGTAGAAACGTTGCAGCAGTTCGAACAGGGTAGTTTTACCCGCGCCAGATGGGCCAACCAGTGCCAACACTTTGCCTTCATGGGCAGTCAGTGTGAGGTTACTTGTTGCGGGCTGGTCGGGTCTTGAAGGGTAACAGAAGGTCACATCGTCAAAAGCGACTTCTGGTGTCACCTTATCTAGTGATGTTGGGTTCGCTACTGGCGCAACAATATGGCTTTCAACTTGTAGGATTTCGATTAATCGCTCGGTCGCACCTGCCGCACGTTGCAGTTCACCCATCACTTCAGAAATGGTACCTAATGACGAAGCGACCATAATGGCATAGAAGACAAATGCCGCTAAGTCACCCGCTGACATGGTGCCGTTGATGACATCACTACCACCAACCCACAGCATGCCTGATATTGCGCTGAACACGATAACAATCACACCAGAGATAAGTATCGCGCGCTGTTTTACACGCTGGCGACCAATCTCATAAGCCTTTTCCACTTCAACCGCGAATGACGCTTTCTCTTGCGCTTCTCGGCTATAGCTTTGGACGGTTTTAATGTGTTCAATCGCTTCACCTGCATAAGAGCCGACATCAGACATCGAATCTTGGCTTTGGCGAGATAAAGCTCTTACACGGCGCCCATAGACAAGGATCGGAATCAAGATAAATGGCACCGAGGCCAATACAATCAACGTCAGCTTAATATTGGTCGCAAACAGCATGATGATTGCACCAATACACATCAACGCGCTGCGCATCGCCATAGAGAACGATGAACCAATGATGCTTTGAAGCAGAGTGGTATCCGTGGTGATTCGCGACATGATGTCGCCACTGCCATTGGTTTCAAAGTAACTCGGGTGCAGCGTCACGACATGATTGAAAACCGACAAGCGAATGTCCGCACTCACACGTTCCCCAACAGAAGAAACCAAATAGAAGCGGAAGAAAGTACCAATCGAGATTAATACGACCACGACCATGATGAATTGAATCGCACTGCCTAAATCTGAGAGTGATTGTTGGCTAAAACCTTGGTCGATAAGAAGGCGAATACCGTGTCCGACTGAAAGGGTTAAGCTCGCCGTGAAGATCAACGCGATCAACGCAGCAATAACACGACCTTTATAAGGCTGAATGAATTTACTCAGCTCAAACAAAATACTGAGGCTTTTTTTCTCAGGTTTGGGTTCTGGCGCTTTTTGAGTCGAGCGCTGAGTTGAGTCGAGCGCAGAAGAGACATCGTTTTGCATATGACTGCCTTAATGTGTTGTCGCTTTAAAAATAGATGGCTTGTTACTTATTGCTTATGGCTAATTGCTTATGGCTAATTGCTTATGGTTTATGACTTATTGCCTGTACTGCGTGTTGTTCGCTGGGAAGTACTTGTTGTTGAGAATAGAACCCATTAAAGCATTTATTGCGCTGTGACGCTCCCTAGGAAACTCAATTTCCAATATTTCATCATCACCAAGTGCATAGTTCGAAACGACATTAAAGGAAAACTAAGCATTCTGATCCAGTCAGTTCGATAGGAAAGTAGGGGGTTTAACCCTAATTTTTATGCAAGTAAATTAGCGTTAATAGGGGAGTGCGTTCATAAACTAGTAATCGAGTTATGATTTATAAATTGATAGAAAAACGTTTGCTTTTTATCTCGATACTAACCTTATCAATAGCTTGCAATTTTTGGTTGTAAGACCAGTTATAGCGACTGTTTTTTGTGCAATATTTGTTACAAAAATTCAACAAAGTAGTTTTTTATACATTTTTCTTGCATAAAACCTCGGATTGAATAGAATAACCAACAAATGACAATTAATGCAGTATTGTGGCATGAGTATTCAAGTAAAGAGCATCAACAAATCATACGGTGATACCCAAGTTCTTCACGACATCAGTTTCGACTGTGAGAGTGGCGAAACCTTGGTATTGCTTGGCCCAAGCGGCGCAGGCAAGAGTTCACTACTGCGAGTTTTGAACCTGCTAGAAATCGCGGACAACGGCGAATTAGACATTGCTAACGAGCAATTCGACTTTGCTGGTCAGATCCAAGAGAAGCAAGGGCTTAAACTGCGTCGTAAAGTCGGCATGGTGTTCCAGCAATACAACTTGTGGCCACACATGACGGTGATGGAAAACTTGATTGAAGCACCAACCAAAGTTGCGGGTTTGGATAAGCAAGAAGCGATTAAGCAAGCTCAAGAAGTACTAAAGACACTTCAACTTGCCGACAAAGCAGACGCTTGGCCACTTCAACTGTCTGGCGGTCAACAACAGCGTGTTGCGATTGCACGTGCGCTGATGATGAAACCGGATGTGTTGTTGTTTGATGAACCAACAGCGGCGCTTGATCCTGAGATCACCAACCAAGTCGTGAGCATTATTAAAGAATTGAGCGGAACGGGCATTACCCAAGTAGTCGTGACGCACGAAGTCGACTTCGCGAAGAAGATTGCTAGCCACGTTCTGTACCTAGAGAAAGGGTACATCGTTGAACACGGCACCAGTGATTCATTCGTTAATCCGCAGACACCTGAGTTTGCCGAGTATTTGACTCATTAAATCTGAGTTAACGCATAAGATTCACGTAACTCTCTAGATTTAGCTAAACACAACATCGATCAAAACAATCAAATTATAAGAATGGCCACAGGCCGCTATCAAACAGTATTCGGAGTAACAAAATGAAAAAGATTCTACTAGCTTCACTTATCGGCCTTGCTTCTTTCAACGCAGCGGCGCAAGAAGAAATCAAATTCGCAATGGAAGCAACGTACGCACCATTCGAATACATGGATGAGAACAACCAAATTCAAGGTTTTGACGTAGACTTAGCAAACGCACTTTGTGAAGAGCTGAAAGCAACGTGTACTTTCCACAACCAAGCATTCGATAGCTTGATCCCTGCACTTAAATTCAAACGTTACGATGCGGCTATCTCAGCAATGGACATCACAGAAGCGCGTCTTAAACAAGTGAACTTCTCTAACGCATACTACGACAACTCTGCAGCATTCATCTCTTTCGAAGGCAAAGTAGCAGACCAAGCAGCACTAGAAGGTAAGCGTGTTGGTGTTCAAAACGGTTCTACTCACCAGAGCTTCCTGCTTGAGCAAATGACTGGCGTAACAGCGGTACCTTACTCAAGCTACCAAGATGCATTCATCGACATGAAAAACGGTCGTATCGATTCTGTATTTGGTGACACAGCCGTTGTAGCAGAATGGTTCAAGAAAGAAGACAACCTAACGTATGTTGGCGACCAAGTAACAAACCAAGAGTACTTCGGTAACGGCTTTGGTATCGCAGTAAACAAGAGCAACCAAGAACTTGTAGACCAGCTTAACGTTGCACTTGCAGCAGTGAAAGCGAACGGCGAATACGACAAGATCTTCAACAAGTACTTCGGTAAGTAATTTATGGAATTAACGGGTTACTCTTTAGGACTCGTCGAAGCAAGCTGGATGACTGTTCAACTTGCATTCGTAAGCCTATTGGTTGGATTGGTTCTAGCAGTTTTGTTTGCAAGTGGTGAGATGTCTCGTCGTATTGCAATCAAATGGCCAACGACTGCATTTGTGACGATTGTTCGTGGTTTACCAGAAATTCTGGTCGTACTGTTTATCTACTTTGGTTCGACACAAGTTCTGTTCATGATCACTGGCGACTTCATAGAAGTGAGCCCGTTCTTATCTGGTGTTGTTGCACTGTCACTTATCTTTGCTTCTTACGCTTCACAAACCATCCGTGGTGCTTTGAAAGCAGTAAGCAAAGGGCAGAGAGAAGCAGCAAGCGCGCTTGGTATCTCTCAATCACGTTCATTCTTTCGTATCGTATTACCTCAAGCGGTAAGACACGCGCTACCAGGGTTAACCAACCAATGGTTAGTGTTACTGAAAGACACCGCGTTAGTATCACTGATTGGCGTAACGGATTTGCTGAAACAAGCACAATTAACATCAGCGGCAACGCACGAAGCATTTACTTGGTACGCGACAGCCGCAGCAATCTACTTGGTCATCACTTTAATCACACAAAGATTAGTAAAAGTGATTGATGGTAAGTTCTCTATTCAAGGTTTGGGTAACAAAGGGGCAATGGCATGAATCAACAATACCTCTCTCAAATGCTTGAAGGCTTAGTGACCAGTCTTCAACTCACAGGCGCTTCATTACTTGTTGGTTGTATCTTGTCACTGCTGATGACAGTAACGCTAATCTTAAGAATACCTGCGATTCACTGGTTCACTCGTGGCATCATCACGCTGTTCACCGGCACACCATTATTGGTCCAGATCTTCTTGGTGTATTACGGCCCGGGTCAGTTCGATTGGATTCGTGAAAGCTTCATGTGGACTTGGTTAAGTCAACCTTGGTTCTGTGCAATGTTAGCATTAGCTTTGAACACTGCCGCATACAGCACGCTACTGTTCAGAGGTGCATTCAACGCGATTCCAGCAGGTCAGTGGGAAGCGTGTCGTGCACTTGGCATGGACAAAGTCGCAACGCTTAAAGTGTTACTGCCATACGCTCTACGTCGCGCCGTTCCAGCTTACTCGAACGAAGTGATTCTAGTCTTCAAAGGCACGTCACTGGCAAGCACCATCACCATCATGGATTTGATGGGCTACGCTCAGCGTATTAACGGCCAAACCTACGACACGCTCACCGTGTTCGGCATTGCTGGCGCATTCTACCTAGCAGTAAACGGCATACTAACGCTGATCTTCCGTCAGGTAGAGAAGAAAGCCCTCGCATTCGAAGCGGCGTAAGCTAGCCACTAACAAGTTTAATTAACGTATAAAGCCTGCCATTTATGTTCGCATAGATGGCAGGTTTTTTTGTGTTTTGGGGTATCTGTGGAGCGCTGTGTTTATATCCAGTTGGTCGGAGTTTTTACGAAAATCATACTATATGGAAATAGTCTGCATTTTGTCATTCAATGAGTCTATCCATGTTTTAAGTCACTGAAATACGGTGATTAATTGTGGTAGAGTTCCGCCCATATGAAACTAGATAGAATAATTCTGTATTTAAATGCAGAATTTTTCTGTCTAATAGCTGTTATACCTATATTTTGAGATTTGTAATTATGGGAAGAGTTAAAAACTTTTGGATGGAGGAGGAGGAAAGAGGCTTCTACTCCGTTGGGGATAAATTCCTATGCTCTGTATGTATAGGTGATGAAGATTTAGCGAGCTTAGTACGTAAAAAAGGCTATAGAGGAGAGTGTGACTATTGCGGTAACAAGCTGCGGAACGTAGTTCACTTCGATTTAATGATGGAGCACTTTGTCTCATGTGTATTTCAGGAGTATGGGGACCCGAATAATGTTGGGGTAGCATGGGATCGTGGCTGGTGTGGTGACGTTTTTGATTCAGACGATTTGCTGGCAAGGCTCGGTATTCCGATTGAAAGCATGGATCTGCAAGATGACATTATTTCTTCTTTGGGTGATAAACAATGGTGTAAGCAAGACTTTTATCAGCTGTCACCTTCGCAAGCTTATAGCTTCGGTTGGAAAAGGTTTGTTGAATTAGTAAAGCACAAATCACGTTACTCTTTTTATCGTTCAGTCGAAGAAAAAGATTGCCTGGGGTATGAAGAGATTCCTGCGCAATATTTCATGGACTCTCTTAGTGGAATTATTGATTCTTTAAACCTTTATAAAACACTGCCTGCTGGCAGCACTGTATTACGAGTTCGAGTTCACCCGCGAAAGGAAAAGTTAACTAGTGCCAAACAATTAGGTGCCCCGTCAGTAGAGTATGCCGTTTACGCGAACAGAATGAGTCCCTCCGGTATCTCAATGTTTTACGGAGCATTTGATAGGCGAACAGCGATCGCAGAAACATATGAGCTAACTAATGAAGACAAAGTGGCTACAGTTGGGAGTTTCGAATTAGCCAGAGATGTACGAATAGTTGATTTCAGTAAATTACCCAGTTTTAAGGGCTTCTTTAGTGGGGTAGATAGGAGCTATCGCCATAAACTGAGCTTTATTTATGAGTTTCTAGATGACTTTACTGCTCCTGTATCAAAGGATGGTCTTGAACATATTGATTATGTACCGACACAGGTAGTAAGTGAACATTTTAGGTATATTCATACAACATCGGATGAAAACAGAATTGACGGCATTATCTATCCTAGCTCCAAGTTAAAAGGAAGAAATGCAATAGTGATTTTTTGCGATAACCGTGATTGTGTTGAGCAGTCTGAAGATAAAGGCTTGTTGAAGCTTGTTAATGTGAAAAGGATTAACCCCAAACGGTACATATAGGTATAACAAACAATTTAAGAGTGATTCAGCACGCTTGGCATTTTTGGTTTGGGTTTAGTTCAGTGTTTACAGTAGTCAAATTGGGTTCTGTGGTAGCGTGCTTCACACCTTAATTGGGCGTTATGACTCACACAATATTTCTGGTTAGGTAGTCTAGGAAAATCATGGGATTTAAATTTCGTAAACGTATAAAAATTGCACCAGGACTTCATGTCAATCTTAGCAAAAGCGGTGTTAGTACCTCTATCGGCAAGTCAGGTGCTACCGTAAATATTGGTAAAAAGGGTGTGAAAGCAACAGTCGGAATTCCAGGTTCTGGGCTTTCATATAGTCAGAATTTATCCGAGAGTAACAGTTTTAATGAGAGCAGCTCACAAACCGAAAATGGAGGTTCCCTCTTCGGTAAGGTGTTAGCCGTTATCGTTACATTTTTCTTAGCGGTGAACTTTTTTAGTTCTCCCTCGGAACCTGCTGTATCTGTGAGTACGGTAGAGGCCAAAAGTTTACGTGTGCGTGCAGAGGCAACCCTAAACTCAAAGGTTATCAACCAATTAGTAGCTGGTGATGAGGTTGTGGTCTTGAAAACTAATAGTAGTTGGGCATTAGTGGAAGGCAATGGTATAAAAGGCTGGGTTGCTTCAGAGTACCTATCAAGTCCTAAGTCATAACAAACGACTATGGCGTCAATGATTAGTTTTTTGCTGTGTTTTCATCCCACATGGCGCCATCTCTCAGCATAGAGTTAACGGTTACAACCATCTTTCGAACACACGCGATTATTGCGACCTTCTTAGGCTTTCCAGCAACTAAAAGCCGAGTATAAGTTGCTTTGAATACGGGGTTACTGTCCTATAAGTATGACCTTACCATCTTGGTCTACGGCATGAAGACTGAAGTGGTTTTTAGCTAGGTCGATACCGCAGAAATAAGAATAATCAGACATGGTGCCTCCGATGCATATAAGTACCACATAAGTGTGACAGATCCTCGGGAGGGGGAATCCATGTCATTCGTTAGGTCGCTATCGAAATTCTTTAAGTTACATCATTGTTTTATGGATAATTTTCTTGTCAAATATACCTAAACGAATCGATATAAACCGAGTATCCAATGGCTAGAAAGGCTCCTAAAATTGAAGTTATTAAAAGGCTATGTATTCTTTCAAAGAATCAGTGTGCTTTTTCTGGTTGTGACCACACAATCTTAAATGAGAATGGTGAATACATCGCTCAACTCTGCCATATTGAAGCGGCTGAGAAAGGCGGTGAGCGATACAACGAAAATCAGACCGACGAATCGCGTAGAGCAGAATCTAATTTGCTATTTTTATGTCATGCTCATCATAAAGAAACAGACAACGTTGCCCAGTATACTGTCGATGTATTAAAAGAAATGAAGCGTCAACATGAGTCTCTACCAGAAGTTGTGTTTAACGCTGATCTATTATTACAAAAAGTGCAGTTAGTCTTAGAAGAGCAAAAAGCAATACGAGAAGTCTTAAAGGGTTATGCTAAAACTGGTGATTCTAATAATTACCCTATACATGGACCTGATTTTAAAGAGTCGTGGACGCCAGAAGATGGCAGGTTCTATGAATCTCGTGATTCGAAATTTAAATATATGATGAAAGATGAGTGGCTGCATGTAGATGTTAAGCTAGACGATGGCGCTGTATTCTATTTTGAAGTTAATGAAAAGGGTTCGGTTCGAAATTCAAATACACCTCACCCAATTAATGAGTACCATGTTGAAATCCCTGAGTCGTCTATCTTACGTAAAGAGCGAATTGAGTTGGGCAGTGGAAATTACGATATCAAGACCGAGCTTAAATGGTCAAAGGGAGATGTAATCGAACATTTTCGTTACGATGGAGTATTTATGGGGGCAAATTGTAATACACGTTGCTCAATTAACCACCAGAAAAGAGTGATCACAGTCTTGTAGTTCGCGCCCACTTTCGCGCCCAATGAATGTATATTTGCTATTGTAGTAATTAGCGTCGAGTGGGTTACTGACTTATGAAGTATTACCTTACCATTTTGGTCTACGGCATGAAGATTGCTGTGGTTTTTAGCTAGGTAGATACCGCATAAATAAGAATAATCAGACATGGTGCCTCCGATGTATTTAAGTTCCACATAAGTGTGGCAGATCCTCGGGAGGGGGAATCCATGTCATTCATTATGTGACAAGCGTTAATCCATCGCTGGCGAAAGCACTCGATATCTCATATTGTTAGTGTGAAACTTCCCTTCATGAGGCTGCTATGACGAATCAACTTAGACAAAACAAAGAGAATGCTATTGCTTTTTATAGAACTGCTTACATGGGCGAGCCAGCTAAAGCAGTAGAGTTGTATGTTGGTGATGATTATATCCAGCACAATCCAGTTGTTGCTGATGGTAAGCAGGGCTTTATAGATTACTTTGAAGAAATGTCTCGGGACTATCCAAAAAAGGATATAGAGTTTTTGAGAGTTATTGCTGAAGGTGATCAGGTAGCTTTGCATACAAGGCAAACATGGCCTGCTGATGAAGAGTACGTAACGATGGACTTTTTCCGTTTCGATTCAAATGGAAAAATAGTCGAGCATTGGGATTCAATTCAAGTGGTCCCGAAAGAGTCAGCCAATAATAACTCGATGTTTTAATAGTCATATAACAAGGCGTTCAAGCCGACCTCTAACGCATGGCACTCTCGCTTCGCGAATTGTAGTGCCATCAGCGTTGTGGCGGCTTAACTTAGCGTTAGGCAAAAAGAAGAAATATTCAACAGAGGAAGTCATGGAAATAAGAGCTGCAAAACTTGAGGACATCAGTCAAATCGTAGAACTACAGAAATCTTGCCATGTATCTAACTTGGATGAATCTGATAAATGCGATGGTTTCTTAAATACAGTGATGGACGAAGTGCTTCTAACTCAAGTTATCGAGCAAGAGCAGGCTATATATGTTGCTGAACTTAACAATACGATAGTAGCGATGGCTGCTTGTGCTTCATGGCAGTTTTGGGAATGTTCAGAAGGACTCACTTCTGTGGCGAACAAGCTTGGTTCAGTGGTAGTTGGGAGTACCCAACTAAGCTCTTCTAATTCATACTTTTGGGGACCGGTCTGTGTAGGTAAGGCTTGTCGTGGTCAAGGTGTGTTTGAGAAGTTGTTTCGGTTTAGTTGTGAAGTAAGAAGTTCTAAATTTTCTTACGTTTACACGTACGTGCATAAAGACAATGCTCGTTCTTTTGCTGCTCATACCAATAAAGCAGGCTTTAAATATACAAAAGACTTCGATCTCAATGGGCAAACTTTTCAGGAAATGGCGCGCGAAACGAAATTTGCCTAACAAACGCTCAAGATGAATTCCCAACGCTTTGCAGTTTCGACTTACTTGGCTTTAAAGCGTTTATGTCACAGAGGGGCCGGCCATAACGCCACTTAAACCTATACATAGTGTTGCTTTCTACGAGGGAATGAACATGAAACAAGGCATTTTCAAGAACTTGAAGCTGGCATTAGGTGTTGGTTTTGGTGTTTCCATTCATCAGTACTTTTTTATGACGGATGGTGCGTTTGATTTCTATCAGCCACCTGTGGCGTTTGCTTTTACGTTTGTCGTTAGCAGTATTGGTACACTTCTAAAAGAAAGAATCATGCGCAAGAAGGAGATTACATGAGAATATCGGAAGCCGTTCTGTCGGATTTAGAATCCTTTTTCGAATACATAGGAGCACAGCTTCTTGAGAATGCGGATGATAACTCTCCACTTTTCCAACCGATCTCTAAAGAGAATTGTGTAGTTTCAGAACAATTTAAAGACAAGTTTCGAAATGGTTTTGAGGCAAGCCTTGGTGAACATGGCTGGAGAAAGCTCTGGGTAATCAAAGACTCTAAGGAACGAGTGTTTGGTCATATAGACCTACGTCATTACGGTGAAGAGTATAAGTTTCATCGTGTGCTTCTGGGCATGGGTGTTGATTCAAGTCTAAGAAAGCAAGGGTTGGGTGTAGAACTGATTAAGTGCGTGACTGAGTTTTGTAACGAAAGCCCAAGTGTCGATTGGTTAGATCTCAATGTTCTCTCGAATAATCTTCCTGCAAAAAATTTGTATTTGAAATGTGGTTTCGAAGTGATTGGAGAAGTCACAGATTGTTACCTTATAGAAGGACAGTTTGTGTCTGAAACAATGATGACACTATGCACAAGAAATTCCGGGTAAGAACGCTTTTAAGAATGAATTATGACACTTGGCATCCTAAAGCTTATGTTAGTGCTTAAGCTTGGTGTCAGCGCTTTTACACGGCAACTCTACCTATGAGCTAAAGAGGAATCATGACTAAAATCTATTTCGTATGTGGCTTTATCGGTTCGGGTAAGACGACTTACTCTAAAGCGCTTGCAGAAAAGCATGGTACCTTTCGTTTCTCGATTGATGAGTGGATGATTCCTTTGTATGGCGAACATATGGAGCGTGAAGTTTTTGATAGCCGGCTGGCTACGCTTCAAGGTTTATTCAAGGACTCTGCAATGCAGCTCTTTTCTTTGGGTGTTCCGGTAATTTTTGACTTTGGTTTTTGGCGTAAATCAGACCGAGATTCTTTTACAAGCTGGGCGTCAAACCTAGGCGTGGACAGCGAAGTTCACTACCTTGATGTTCCCTTTGAGACTTGTAAGGAGAGGGCATTTAACCGTAACTCGGAACTCAATGGCAAGTCTTATGAAATGACACCTGAAATGTTAGATCTTTTTTGGTCTTGGTTTGAGGTTCCAACTTCAAATGAAAGTGTTGTTTGGGTTCAACAGGACACTTAACAAGCTATATAGCCAAACATAGTTTGAGTTAGCAGCTCCTTAATATCACAACAAATGAATCGGAGGTTGAATGGACCAAGCAATCAAAACACATTTCGACGAGTATCCCGATGATGTTCGAGCTCGGCTTGAAGAGTTGCGTTCATTAATCTTAGAGCTTTGCTCTGATTTGGATTTAGGTGAAGTCGAAGAGTCTCTGAAATGGGGCGAGCCGAGTTACAGCGTTAAGACGGGCAGTCCAATTCGAATCGACTGGAAATTAAAATCACCAAACAACTATTACTTGTTCTTTAACTGTCAAACGAAGCTAGTCGACACATTCAGAGAATTGCACGATGGCGCATTGGTATTTCAAGGTAATCGGGCAATCGTCTTGAACCTAACTGAACCACTTCCCAGGGCACTTATTAAGCAGTGCTTAGAGCTAGCCTTAACTTATCAACAACGAAAACACCTGCCGCTTCTTGGCGCGTAACTCTTACGCGCTGTCATTATATTTCTTAAACCGGTTATCTGTGTTCTAGCTATCACTCTTTAAAGCGCTAAGACTGTACCATCTTGATTAGTATCAAGAGGCTAGGGAAACTCGATAACCAACGCTGATTGTATTGCTTACCGTTTAAAAAGGTGTTCTAGTCACCTTGTATTTCAGACTTAAAAGGAAGTTGTATGAATTTAGATAAAGCCAAGAAACGCATCGCAAAGCAGGTTAAAAAAGGCGACAACGGATACCCAAAAATCACGTTAGCGTATTACGGGGCGACCAAAGATCTCGCAACGGAAGTCGCAGTTCAATTTATGCTGGGTGAGGGCGATGGTGTCCAAGAAGAGCGTTTTTCTTGTGAAACCGAAATCCGAGATAATGAGCTAATCCAAACGACGTTACTCAAGATAATCGAACGCGCTAATGTTAACTCAGTGATTGAAGTTGAAGGCGTGGCTGTTCTTTAGTTTGCCTCGTATCTGTAAGTTTATGAGTGGCCGTCGTTGTCTCGGTAATCTGGTATTACATGGGTTAGTTGATTCAGGATATTTAGAGTAATGCACGTAAGAAAAGCACAGCTTCATGAGCTAGATATTATTTATACAATGGGCTTCGATGTTTGGGGTGATGGCTTGACGTTAGACGATTACTTAACAGGTTGTCGTATCAGTGAAAAGTACTTATCTGGCACTTGGTATGTGCTAGTCGAGAAGGATAGGGTCGTGTCGTCTCTTATCGTTTACAGTGACATGTTTGGTCTTGCAAAAGGATGTTTCGGTATTGGCTCTGTGGCTACGCCTCAAGAATTACGATACCAAGGTTATGCGTCTGAGTTGATCAACTTGGTAAAAACGGAGTTATTCACTCGTCATACTTGTAAGGCTTTATACCTACACAGCGACATTGAGCATCAATTTTATAATAGGCTTGGCTTTGTGGGCATAGTAGGTTCTGATTGTATGTATATTTCAAACGACTCTTTTGAGTTTGATGGACGAATACCAGATTACTTCTAGGCGTGAGTATTTTGATCCAATATAAAAATGGGGCTTAGAAGGTTAAGTGTATCCGAAGTGTTTTACTCATAATTTATCAAGGAAGAAACGTTATGAAATTAGCTCAGTTAAATATCGCTCTGGCTAAATACCCGTTAGATGCGCCTGAAATAAAAGAGTTTGTCGATAACTTAGAGCTGGTTAATGGAATCGCAGAAAGCAGTGAAGGGTTTGTTTGGCGTCTGAAAGATGAATCTGGTGACGCCACCAATATCCAAGCTTTCGATGATCCTAATATGATTGTGAATATGTCGGTTTGGGACTCTGTGGATTCGTTAAAGAACTTCATGTTCCGCACACATCACCGTGATTTTATGCGCCGAAAGGGTGACTGGTTTCATCGATTACCTGAAGATACTTATGTGCTTTGGTGGATTGAAGAAGACCATATTCCCACACTCGAAGAAGCGATAGTGCGACTTGAACACCTCAGAGAAATCGGTGATACGCCGTATGCCTTCACTTTTAAAACCAACTTTACAGAGTCAGAAGCGCCAAAATAGCGTTCATAGATAGATAACCAACGTTATGTTTTTTAGACGTTTTATGGCAATTCCCGTGAGGATGAGTCGATTATTGGTATGATGTTTCTATAGTCTTCGAGAGGTTTTATGATGTTGAAAATGAAAAGTAGTGTACTTGCGGTGTGTTTATTCGGTTTCAGCATGAGTGCTAGCGCTTCAACACTGGAAGAGTGTGCCAAACTCCTTCCTGATGGTCACACGTATAAAGTAGAGATCATTTTAGACGTAGATAAGACTGAGAAGGATCCAGCGGTGAAAGGCAGTTTTGGTGTGACGGGCGGAGCCGATGCGCCAGATACTTTCGATATCGGTGATTTTGTCGAGTGTGCTGGTCCTCTGATCAAAACCGTAGATACAGACAGCAACGAAGCGTCTAATTCCTAGTCACTGGTTATTGCGTTTGTCGGCCCTAGACGCCAGAGGGTATTCTGCATTTAAACAGATAAAGGTAAGTTGTGATTGAATTTAAAACGGTCGGTCTTTTTGTACTTACGGCGGTCGCCGAGATAGTAGGGTGTTATCTACCTTATCTTTGGTTGAGAGAAGACAAGAGCATTTGGTTATTGATTCCTGCTGCGATAAGCCTGGCGTTATTTGCTTGGTTATTGACGCTTCATCCTACCGCGACAGGGCGTGTTTATGCAGCCTATGGCGGTGTGTATATTTCTGTTGCCCTAATATGGCTGTGGCTTGTTGATGGCGAGAAGCCGACAACGTGGGATCTGGTAGGTGGCTCAGTTGCACTACTCGGTATGGCGATTATTATGTTTGGCCCTCGAAACGCGTAGTGCATGCATTGAGATGACAGGAAGAGAATAAATCATGGAAAAGGTTGATTGGCACAAGAATCAGATTGATGACAGTACCGTCATAACGGACAGCTACAAAACGACTCAGAACGTGCGTCGATATTTTAAGTCCAAGCTTGGCGAAGAGTTTAAATTTGACCGTGATTTTATGCAGTGGATGAACAATGCGACAGGTTTGACTATGGGTGATGCCTTACAAGAGTGGGCGAAGCGTAACGATATAAAGTAACGGATTATCTTTTTGGTAAACTCATCTACTAGCTAACCAGTTCATAAAAATACCGCCTTAATCAACGGCGGTATTTTTTATTACGCTTATAACATCATTCAGCAGAGAACAAAGAGCCTAGTTAACGTGGGCTAATTCGACACTCTGCGTTTCATTAGCGACTTTCCAATCGCCACCTAACGCTTTATACACCGCAATCGTGGTGTTAGCGGTTTGAAGCTTGGCGGCCACTTGGCGATCTTGCATCGCTTTTTGTTGTCTTTGTGCGTCTAACACCGATAAGTAATCGACTAGGCCGGCTTTATAGAGTGACTTTGCTTTGCTCACTGCATTATCGACGGCGAGGGTGGCTTCATCGATGCGCTTTTGGTTCTCTTGGCTACGGCCATAGGCAAACAAGCTTGAATCGACTTCTGCAAAGGCGCTGTCTACCGAGTGTTGGTAGTTAAGCGCTGCAGAACGGAACCTTGCTTCGTTCATCTCCACCAAGGCTTCGCCTCGGCCACCATCGAACACATTCCAACTGATGCCAGCAGATGCCGCCCAACCGAATGAATCGCTACTGAATAGATCATCAAAACTTCCGGCTGTCACTCCTGGCGTACCCGTTAGGAAGAATTTTGGATAGCGATTGGCAATGCTTGCGCCGAGTTCTTCGTTAATGGCTGCCATTTCACGCTCTGCAATTCGGATGTCTGGGCGTTGTTCTAACAAGTCAGAAGGTAAGCCTGTAGGAATCACATCCTTCATTCTCGGTAACGTAAATTCACCCGCTAAACGTTGGTTCACGTTCGTAAGTGATTCGCCTAACAACACTGCCATACGTTGTTTGTGAACTTGCTCTGCGATTTCAAGTTGAGGAACAATGGATTCAGTCGCGGCAAGCATGGCTTTGGCTTGAGCAAGATCTAACTCCGAGCCGTAGCCACTGCGAACCACTTTGGTGACCAGTTCTAAAGTCTGCTTTTGGTCGGAAATGTTCTCTAGTGCGATCGCTTTTCGCTCTTGAGCACCACGATATTGCAGGTAGTTGTGAATGACATCGGCAGTGATCAAGGTGTTCAAACCGGATTGGAATATCTCGGCTTGTTCAACTCGAATCGTCGCCGCGTTGGATTGCTTATCGATACGTCCAAACAAGTCCATTTCCCATGCGATGCTTGCACCTAAGAACCCGCCATCGTGTTGCGCTTCCAGCAACGACATGCCCGTCGCTGATTCAACCGCATCAGAGGCGCCAAATACCGGGCCGAGTAGGGAGTCGTTCTCACTCAATTGGTAGTTGTAATAACCACCACCGACATTGATGGTTGGAACTTTGAATGATTCAACAACGCTTTTGTATGAGTTCGCCATGTTGATTCGCTCGGCGGCCAGTTTAAGCGGGATATTCTGACTTTGAACATCGGCCACTAATTGATTGAGCGTAGGGTCATTGAACTGTGTCCACCAATGATTGTGCTGTTCGTTTTGGCTCACGCCATCTTGGTTCACATCACCTTGGCTATATAAGAAGGTCTCAGCCATAGTCGTTTGCGGTTCATCGTAATCAGGGCCAACCGCACACCCTGTCAGCAACAAGGCAAGAGCAATAGGAGCCATTTTAAACTTAGTTAATGGATACATGTTTATTGCTCCTTGTTGAATGAGGTTGGAGTGCCGCTATTTGTAGACTGAGGCGTTGCATCGAGCACAACTACAGCATCTTTAATGGCTTCAGCCACTGTCTTTTTTTCTTCGGTACGATAGAAAAGCTTGTAAAGCGCAGGCATTACAAACAGAGACAACACGGTTGCCGCAGCCAAGCCACCGATAATGGTTGCGGCCATCTGGTCAAACAGCAGGTCACTAAGCAGCGGGATCATGCCAAGTGCTGTGGTGAGTGCGCCCATTGAGATCGCCATTGTACGGTTCACGGTTGCTTCTTTAATTGCGTCTGACAGTGAGCGACCGTCTTTACGTTCAAGCTCGATCTGGTCCATCAACACGATGCCGTTCTTGATGATCATACCTGTCAAGGTTACCGCGCCAATCAGCGCCATGAAGCCGAACGGTTTGTCCAACAGCAACAAGCTGAACGTTGCACCCGTCGCCGCAAGCGGTAGGGTGGTGAAGATGATCACTGGCTGTTTGAAGCCGTTAAACATCGCAACTAGGATGATCACCATCAACAACATCGCTTTAGGTAGCTGTTTAAGAATATCGCTGACCGCTTTATGCTCGTCGTAATATTCGCCACCCCATTCCAAGTGGTAACCTTGTGGAAGGTGAATGGATTCTATTTGTTCTTTAACTGAGTCTCTCACTGCTGCAGGTGTGGTGTAGCGACCAACGCCAGCTTGTGCTGTGATGGTTTTTACTCGGTCGCGACGCCAAATCATGGTCTCTTCGCTGCTAAGCTCAAACCCGTCAATGACTTGACCTAGTGGAACGCTGTGGATGCCCAATAAAGAACGTACCGGCAAAGTTTCTAGCGATTGAATCGAGCTTTCTGTACCACGCAGTTGAATCGTCACCAGTTCGTCGTTTAAGTTCATACGACCCAGCGGCATGCCTTCTGACGCGCGTTTCATCGCGAATGCAATATCTGCACGGTTAATGCCTGCAAGACGCATCTTGTCTTGGTTGATGACAGGTTCTAGCACTTTGCTCTTTTGACGCCAGTCGTCACGAACGTACTTGGTGTCTGGGTGTCGAGCAAAGATAGCTTTCGCTTGTTCAGATAAGCCGTGCAGTACCTCGATATCTGGGCCTGAAAAACGCGCTTCAACACTGAATTTATCCGAAGTCGCAAGCTTTAAGCTTCTAAAGCGAGGATCGGCGTTTGGAAACTCTTCCATTAACCATTTGTCGCCACGCGCAATCAACGGGCTGAGTGAAGGGAAATCGGTCGCGTTAATCAAGATCTGACCGTAAGCAGAGTCAAACGGTTCTGGCTCAATGGTCACTGAGAAACGAGGAGCGCCAGCACCAATGTACGTTGAAATACTCTCGACTTCCGGCTGCTCTAACAACCATTGTTCGATACGCTTCATGTCTTCTGAGGTCTGTTCAACCTTGGCGGCATTGGGCAGCCAGTAATCTAAGAACAGAATGGGTCTGTCGGCTTGTGGAATAAAGTTAACGGCAATATTCGGGATAGCCAATGCAGTAACCAAGATCAGCGGAATAAGCCCTGTCAGTGCTTTGAGTGGGTTATCTACCGTCCAGTTTACGCTCTTACGGTATAAGCTTACTTTGGTATTGTCAGCTTGCTTAGTTGGCTTGATGAAGAACCAACACATCAAAGCTGTGAAGGTCATTGCGACAAACCATGACAACAACAGTGAAGAGGCGATAATTAGGAATACTGAGCTTGCGAACTCAGCGGCATCGGTTTTTGAAAAGATAACAGGGCTCGCACCCATGATAGCAATGACTGTCGCGCCAAAGAGTGGTGTAGCGGTCTCTTTAACAGAATCAATTGCGGCTTTGGTTCGGTCGATGCCTTTGTTGATTTTCACAATCATCATATCGGTGATGACAATGGCATTATCAACCAACATACCAAGCGCAAGAATGAAGGTACCTAGCGAAACTCGGTGCAAATCGATTGAAGCGATGTTCATGTAGATAAGCGTCAGCAAGATAGTCAGCAGTAAGCTTGAGCCGACAATGGTTGCGCTTTTTAGCCCCATGAATATAGACAGGACGATGAATACAATCGCGACACTCTCTAGCAAGTTGCTTACGAAGTTGTCGATCGATTTTTGAACTTCTTCCGGTTGGTTAGCAACTGTCGCGACATCAACGCCTAACGGCAGGGTTGCTTGAAAATCGCTGACGATTTGATTGATTTCATCACCAAGTGATACCACGTTTACGCCGGCGACTGGGCTCATCGCTAATGTGACCGCTGGTACGCCGTTGTAGCGGTTCTCTGTCATCATTGGCTCTTGGTAGCCCATTGTGACGTCTGCAATATCACCTAAGCGGATTAAGCTGGTTCCTAATTCACTCACGCCGCCTTTGATCATCAGGTTTTTGATGTCGTCTAATGAACCAAACTCACTCGACTGTTGAACTCGGATTCGCTCAGTTCCTGCTGAAAACTTACCGGCATCGAACGCCATGTTTTGCGTATTCAGCTGCGACCAAACTTGTGTGATAGATAGGCCGTATTGCGCTAACCTTTCATCTGGGATGTCGATATGAACAACGCGTGGCTGAACGCCGTGTAATTCGATCTTCTTAATACCATCGACGGTTTTAATTCGACGTTGCAACTCTTCTGCGTAACGTCTTAGCTCAGCAGGAGAAGCATCCTTACTGTGGATCGAGAAAAGCATGCCGTAGACTTCAGAGAACTCGTCTTGTACGACACTGATCTGTGCAGTCGAAGGCAGTAACAGCTTCATGTCAGAGACTTTGCGACGCAATAAGTCCCACTCTTGAGGAAGTGCTTTTGAATTAAGAGACTCTTTGAGATCGACAAACACCATCGACATGCCCGGACGAGACAATGAACGCAGTCGGTTCAATGATCCCATCTCTTGCAGTTTAGTTTCAACGGTATCCGTGACTTGTTGCTCCACTTCTTCCGCAGAAGCGCCGGGGTAGAGCGTTACTACGACGGCCGTTTTGATGGTGAAGCTTGGATCTTCGAGCTTGCCAAGATCAAAGTAAGAAAACAGGCCTGCGATAACACTCAATGCCGTGAAAAACAGGATGAAGGTGCGTTGTTTGATCGCAAAATCAGCTAGATTCATCATGATTTACCTACAGACTCTTAACTTGAATATCGGAGAAGTGTTGGCCTTCCATGACGTACTGAGCACCACTCACCACGACGAAATCGCCATCGTTGAGCGTTGATTCAACACATACGGTATTTTGGGACATCGAAACCACGTCCACAGTCACGCCATGAGCTTGCTCGTTCTTAACCGTGAACACTTGCTCGATGCCAGATTGATTCACCAACGCTGAATACGGTAAACAGAAATTGTTGCTAGCTTCGCCAAGTTGAGTTGTCAGAGTGACGGCTTTTCCCGGTAACACTGACTTGCCGGTTGTTTCTACATGGTAGGTAACCGCGTAGGTCTGTTTGATAAGGTGAGGTGACGTGGCAATTTCAGCGGCGTACCCAATCAGCTTTTCCTCTGAGCCATACCAATTGATAACAGCGGTTTGATTCGGTTGGAACTCATGAATCAAGTTCTCTGGGACTTGGATTTTAACTTCAAGCTGATCAGGGTTGTGGATGGTGAAAACCGAAATGCCCGGCAGAACTTGTTCAAACTGATCGAAGTTCGATGCCGCTACAACGCCGTCGAAGGGTGCGAGCAGTTGGGTATAACGAATCGAATCTTTCGCACGGCGTATGTTCTGTTCTACGACTTTAACCGCCGCTTCACTTAGTTCATAACCGCTGATTGCACGGTCTAGATTAACATCGGCAATCGCATTATCAGCGATGGCTTGTTTTACTCGTACAAGTTCGGATTTCGCTAATTTGTGTGCAGATTTCGCTTCGAGTGCTCGTGCTTGTAACTCTTCTAACGCGACTTGATAATCATGAGGGTCTAACTGCGCAAGTGGTTGGCCTTTCTTTACTGAATCACCAACCGAGACCATCATTTTTTGAATAGTGCCAGGCACACGAAACGCGACGCCAGCGGTTTCTGATGACTGCAATTTGCCTGTGAACGATTTTTCAACTTGATGAGAGAGAGGCTCAAGTTGGATAACTTGAATCGGGCGCGTTTGTTTTTGAGCTATCGTCGCCTCAGAGTCATTACAGCCAAACAGAGCGGTTAGGCTTAGTGCAATGACTGTGTGTTTGAAGATAGGTGTCTGCTGAAAGATAGACGAACGCTGCAAAACAGATGAATGTTGAGATATAGGCTTCATGGATTACTCCTGTCAATTTATGGAGTAATTCTATCTTTCAGTCTTGTTTAGATAATCTAGTCTGCACGTGAAACACTGTCACATTATTCGTTACAATAACTAGAGTTTCGGAAGCTCTTGTAATAAAAAATCAATCAAAAGCTGTGCTGAATGGCTTAACGCTTTACGCTGAGGATAGAGCAGCCATGCTTCTTCTTCTTGAAGATTCTCGTCGGGGAACAGGTTAATCAAGGTGCCGTCTTTGAGTTGCTGTCGTACCAAGAGTTTTGGTAACAACGCGATGCCTCTATGTCGAATTACACCGCCTTTCACGAACCCAATGCTGTCGCTGACGACCGAAGGTTCAACTTTGATGGTGTGATCTTTGATGTCCCATTGTTTATCGATGTCGCCACTTGGCCACCTGAAGCAAACAAATGGGTAATTGGAAAGCTCTCTTAGGTTTGAGGGTTTGCCTTGTTTCTCGAGAAATTCAGGGCTTGCGACAAAAATACGTTGGAGAACCATCACTTTACGAGCAACCACGTTAGCGTCGCTCAACGTACCACCATGCATCGCGAGGTCTAATCCTTGACGGTACATGTCGACAAAGCCGTTACTAATGTTGCGAATATCAAGCTCAACCTTAGGGTACATATCTTGGAATTTAAACAGAGTAGACTGCATGATGTCGCTGGTTTCAGGCAATAGACCAATCTTAATTTGCCCGTGTGCAACCTCTGAAAGGTTGGAAGCGACATGGTTCGCTTTGTCGAGCGCACTTAGCGCATTGAGCAGCTCTTTGTAATAGAGCTCGCCAGATTTGGTTAAGGAGAGGCTTCGTGTGGTTCTAAAGAACAGTTGAATGCCGAGAGACTTCTCAAGGTCGTTAATTCTACGGCTAACGTTAGCTCGGGGAAGGTCAAGTGCATTGGCTGCGGCAGTAAAACTACCCAGTTCGACAACGGTGGTAAACAGCTTAAGATCTGCGATTTTCATAACAACGGCATTTAATCGTTTTTAGAACAGTATGTTGGCATCGTATACCAATTGGATTTTAAAATCGAAGCGTTCTTGGGTTTGGCTTGTTTTAAGACAGTAAAAAGCCAGCTGACAAATCATTATCAAAGCTGGCTTTGTGTTCACATCGGGCAAGGCTGCTCAATTTGTCACCTTGGACTAGACAGCTTGTTCTTTCGCCTCACACCATATCAGTTTAACGACCTCGACCGTCGACCATCACAATGATAGTTTTAGAAATGATGCTGAGATCAGCGGCAATCCAAGACTTCACCGAACATAGGCTTAATGCGTAACTGTGGTCAAAGCCCACTTTACGACGTACATCATCAATACAGGTATCATAACCTTGATTTACTTGTGCAAGCCCCGTAATACCAGGCATTACGCCGTATGTACGGTCAGCAAAGTAAGGGATTTCGTTCTCTAGTTTGGTGTAAAAAGTAGGGCGTTCTGGGCGTGGACCAATTAGAGACATTTCACCTTTCAATACATTGAACAGCTGAGGGAGCTCATCAAGACGTGTCTTTCTCAAAAAGCGGCCAACGGGTGTGATTCGTGGGTCATTCGCTGTAGCCCAAACTGCGCCAGAACGCGTTTCTGCATCTTCGTACATGCTACGGAACTTCATGATTTCAAAGATTGCCATTTTCTCTGGTGTAGATTTACCAACACGCAATTGGCGGTAGAAAATAGGGCCACGAGAAGTCAGTGCAATTGCCATCGCAATCAATGGAAATACTGGCGCTAACAAAATCAAAGCAATTAGTGAGCTTACGAAATCGAACGAACGTTTAGCTCGTGAGATTTTGTATTGGTATAAGTTTTGAGTAGATAGCTGTTCAATGTTCATCATAATAAGTCCTTAATGATTCGCTCGTGTCCAAGGTGAGTTTTCTAGTCCGATTAGGTAACGAATGCCACCAATGAAGTTGGCATAGTGTCCAACTATCAAATAAGAGATTAATAAAATAGGTTTGTTTACTAGGCGCTTTGGCAAGATGCAGCCAAGTACGCCAATGGTATAAACGGCAACTTGAGCCCATAACAGTGCTTCAAATACCAAGTAGTTGCTAAGTAAGATTGAGCACACTAAGCAAACAATCATTAAATAGGGAGTGAGTAGGCGAAGCCCTTTTCCGGAGAAGAACGCAAACGCGATGCCTTTGAACTTGGGGCTGAACAAGCCAAACAATCGAATCGCTTGTTGCATGTTGCCCGCTGAAATACGAAGTCTTCTTTTGAAGTCTGTTTCTAGGTTCGATTCTTCTAGCTCCAGTGCCACCATTTGTGTTTCGTATTCTGCAATGTAACCTTGTTTAACGATTTGCATTGGCAAGATGAAGTCATCGTTGATGGTGTTTAGAGGCAGTAGTTCAAACAAATGGGTTCTAAACAAGTAGAACGCGCCATGAGAACCCAAGCTCGAACCTAATGAAGCCTCAGACTCTTTAACGGCGGTTTGATACTGCCAGTACGCGTTTTCACCTTCGTTGCCCGTTGGGCATAGTTGATACGTTGCGTTTACCACACCAACCTTGTCACTTTCAAAATGAGCGGCTGCAATAAGCAATGCATCCAATGAAATAAGGGCTGATACATCACTTAGTGCCGTGATATCGCTTTTTATATTGGTCACTTCTTCATTGATAACCGCAACTTTTCCTCGGTTGGTCTTGTGGTCATGTATCTCGAAATAGATATCGCTGCACATCGCTTCTTGAATCGTCATTTCGGCGATTTCTACCGTGTTATCAGTGCAGCCATCACAAGCAATAATCACTTGTAGCTTCTTTTTTGGGTAATCTAATGAAGCAAGGTTGCGAACTTTATCTGCGATCCACTGCTCTTCGTTAAATGCTGGCACAAGAATGGTAATGGTGGGTAGTGTGCAATCTTGTTGTTCGTCTTTATAACAACGATGGCTCTCTTCAATCTGACGCGCCGGGTGACTTTTCGCATACCAACGCAGTAACAGTGGATAGGCGGCGTGATGGTAGACAATCAGCGCACCAGAGAATAAGCAAAGTCCTGCAAGCAACCAGTCGATCATGCGCAAACTCCTTTTGAGATATCGTTGTAAGAGGCAACCATTTTTACAATGTCGAAGTTTTCGAGTACGTAACGACGAGGTGACAAAAAGCGTTCATTTTGCTTTTCTAATAGCGCACTAGCTAACCCCACAATGCTGCCGCTTTTGACGAGGGCGCCGCTGACTGGACATAAGGTTTCATCGACAGCTCCTACATTCATCGCGACGGTAGGGATGTTGCACGCCTGAGCTTCTAGTGTAGAAAGTGGCAGCCCCTCATGACGAGAAGGTAGACAGAAGGTGTCTAACGCACCGTAAAAGGAAGTCATGTCTTCAATTAGGCCAAGAAAGATCACACGGTCGCTCAAATTCAAGCGGTCAGTGAGTTGTTCCAGTTGCTTGCGTTTTGAACCATCACCAGCCAATGCGACAACGGTGTTAGTAGGAAGTAAGCTAAGCGCTTTAATCAGTTGGTCTTGACCTTTCACGTGTTCTAAACGTCCCGCACAACCTACGATGTGTTTATCGGTTGGTAGATCGAGTGTTGCTCTCGCGTCTGCTTTTGACATCGGTTTGAACTTCTCGCAATCCACACCGTTTTTAATCGTGATGATGTTGTTGTATGAAAAGGCAGAGCGCAGTTGGTTGTAAACACGGGTTGCATCGGCCACCAAAGTTGGCTGAGCGGCTTTAAGTGCTAATGCTTGTAAGCGACGACGTTTGTTATTTTTCAAATGCCAAGCATCATGCTCGGTATGAATTCGAGTAGGAACCCCTGATACACGAGCGGCATAGCCTGCGTACAGTAATGGGCCTATGTGATGGGTATGAACAACATCAGGGCGAATTCCTCTAAATGCTTTGATGAGTTTTATGATGATGTTGAATTGAACGCCGGGCTCTTTATCTAAAAACACGATTTGGTTGTGGTAAGGCTTCAGCTTCGGCCAGTTTGCGATGGATTCTGCTTTCGTGCCTTCTAAACTGACGATCAAGACTTGGTCTGCTGGTTTAGCAAGGCGCAGCAAATCTAACGTTAGGGTTTCTAATCCGCCTGGGGCAAGGTGTTGAACAACGTGTATGATCTTCTTGCCATGCTTTGTTATCTGGTTATTCATAATTTGGACCCTGCCTTTATAATTCTTGTTTCGCTTTTCTGACGTTTCTAGTGAAGTAACTTCTTTAAAACGTTTGACTACAGAAGGAGATTGCAGGAGTTGTGCCAATTAAATAATTATTATATTTCAGTGGTTTATGGTGAATGGTTCCAGGGAGGTTTTCGTTTCTCAAAATGGGAATCAAAACAAGATACGAGTGAATGGCTATTTGAATCGTGGCGCTTCGGGAAATCGAAAGTGGGATTAATAATTAGGGCTTTATAAAAGAAAAACGCCAACCGAGTGTTGGCGTTTAGTACTTGGAAACTAAAGAGCTAGGAAGCACGAAGCTAGGAAACTAGGAAACTAGAAAGCTAGGAAGCACGAAACTAGAAAGCTAAGAAGCTAAGAAGCTAGCAAGTTAAAAAATGGCTTTAAGGCTAATCAACTCATTTTAGGGATAACGGTAATTACGGGAACACCTAAGATGTCTTCAATTTCATCTTTACGCTTGATTGAAGAGTCAAACAGCTCAAACAATATCGCCAACCCAATGCCAAGGCCGATACCTGCAACGAAACCAGCCAAAACAAACACAAAAGAAGGTATGTTAGATTTGATACTAGGCGTGAAGGGTAAATCGATAATCTTCACACGTTTGTTTTGCTCGAATACGCCAAGCGAACCTGTTAGCTGAGCCATTTCATAACGCTCTGTGAGTTCATCGTATAGTTGGCGCTTAATTTCAACTTGTCGCTTAAGACGGTACATCTCTTTTGCATTTTCGCCGAAGTTATTCGCCTTGTGTTCTAGTTCAAAGATCATAGTACGAAGGCTTTTAGTCTCTTCTGTCAAAGATTCAAAGCGAGCACGAACCAGTTGTAAGCTGTGTAGCTGTGTGACCAAAAGAGGTTGGGTATCAGACAGTTTGTTCAGTGTCGTACTACTTGCAATGTCCCAAAGCTGGTCGCTGTTCATCGTAGGTTGAGTTACATCGAGTAAACTCTTTCTCTCATTTTCAAGTCTGTCTAGTTCACGAACTTTAGCTTGTACGGCACTGTGTTTGTTTGTGTATTTGGCTTGAAGTAGAGCCAGCTCACTACGAATATCGATGATCTGATCTTCTATTCGACCTATCACGGGGTTGGTCTTTGAAAGCTGTTGATCGATTGACCCTAAGCTTTTTTCAACACCGGATAACTCGGCCTCTTTTTCTGCGAGTGTTTGCTTGAGTGACGCTAAGCGATTCAAACTTTGGCTCTGTACCTCAGGCGTCGAATGAACATTCTCATTCATGTATAAGGCAAGGGCTTCTTCTGCTACTTCAAGTTCAGCACTGCGCTTATCTATATGAATTTTCAAGAAGTTGCTCGAGTCTTCAATCGACGAACGTTCCGGAGCGAGCAATTGTTCAATGAAATGTTCACTTACCGAACGAAGCGTCGCTTCCATTCCTTCTGGCGTGTTTGAGCTTAAGCTGATTTTTAGAAAATCTTTTCCAAGCTGAGTCACCGTTAGACGTCGAGATAGGTCAGTAATGATCTCTTGTTTCTCAGTTTCAGGCATATCGGGCGTGGTTAATTGCAGTTCATCAGCGACCGAGTAAAGCACATGTCGACTATGAAGTAGTGTTCTCAACGCGTTAAGGCGGTCTTTGAGCATGGTAGAAACCGCGATGTCTTCCAAGAATGGATTCATTTTGGCCGTTTCTTGAATCAACATACTGGTATGCGCGTCATATTTAGTCGGAGCCAACTTGCTCACACCAAAGCCTACAAAGGGCAAAATAAGGATTGGCAGAACAATAACGTAGCGTTGGCGCCACATGGCATTGATGATGACTAATAACCGCAATTTCAGATTATTCATAATAGCTCCAACATCCAATGTACGAAGTTACCGCGGTTCTGCCAACTGTCTTTGGAGACAACAGAGACTGGTGAGTTTTCAAGGTGACGGCTTTGCTCGAGAGCTTCGACCATCTGTTGTGCATTTTCAACGGACGTAACGTGATTCTTATAAGGAACCATTGCAGGAAAAGGGGTGGTCACGATAGGAGTTCCCGCGGCTAGGTATTCCATCAACTTTAATGGACTGCATGCTCGGATCTGTTCGTTATCAACGAAAGGTAATAGGCTCACATCCCAGTGTTGTGAATAGCTTGGCAACGTGTGATGTGGGCGAGGCCCCAAGTAATGAACATTATCGAGGTTAGGCAACGACAATGTATCAAGCTCATTAGGGCCGATGAATACAAAGTCCCATTCCGGCATTGCTGTCGCCACATGTTTAACCATGTCGTAATCCAGCCATTGAGATAAGCTTCCGTAAAAGCCTGCAATCGGGCGGTGGTTACTTGGCAAATCGTGTGCTCTTGGAGCTGGTGTAGAAAATAGCCCGACATCGACACCATGTGGTAAGAGTTGAGCTTTCTCATTAGGGAATTTGCCCATCAGCTTTTCACTAGCAGCGAAGATCAGATCTGATTTTTCAATCAATTCCAATTCATGCTGAGCGACAGTTTTGTGGTCAACGCCCGCGAGCGCACTAAAGTCATCCCCGCAGTAATAAACAACCGCTGACTCGCCTAAGTGTCCGCACAAATCAACAGCGGTAGGAAGGGAAGTCCATAAGATAGGATTATGAAGTTTCAGCTCAGCAATAACTGGCTTCAACTGGCGTAACATCATTTGCTGAGCCAGTTTTCTAGACAACTTTGAAGAAGGCGCAGGAATGGTTTTCAAGTTCACGACCGTTATGTTGCCTTGGTCGTTTGAATCAGCGACGTTTTGAGGATCCAGCATGTTTTGAGTAACTGCGTTGCTTCGCCCTGTCAGTTTATTAAATGCACGAGTGATGTCTTTAACTGACAGTCTTGGCTGTCTAAGACCAATAGAGTTGACCCATAAGACTTTATGTTGTTTAGCCAAGTGGCGAACCAAGTGTTGAGTCGATGAAGGCAGACCGCCAAAGTCTTCACCAAATACGATTAAATCACGCATGGTCGCCTCCATGAGTCTCTAACGAGTCGAATACATCGGATTCTGTCACTTCAACGGATTTAATCTGACCGACAACTCGAGCAGGGTTACCGCCTGCGATTGCGAAGGCAGGGATGTTCTTTGTTACTACGCTGCCTGCGGCTATTACCGCACCTTCGCCGATGGTTACGCCACCTTTAACGGTAACATTGGTGCCTAGCCATACATCTTGTTCAAGAATGATGTCGCCGATTTGCTGAGGGTCATCGCCTTCACCTAGTGCTCGACGTTTTGCATCAAGCGGGTGTCCAGAGTATCCAAACAGGAAAGCGCCGCCAGCGATGCGTACGTTGTCGGAGATAACGACTTTACCTCCAACAGCGATGGTCGATTGCCAACCGATGTCTACATTATTGGCAATCGACAGTAGTGGGTGTTCCAAGCTTTCAAGTGGTTGGGTACAACCAGAGAATGTCGTGTGGCCAGAGATACGGCAGTTATCGCCAATCGTAATTTGCACCGGACCGCTGACGAAAGGGAGGCCACCATACAAATACAGGCGTTTGCCACATTGAGCGACACGACCTTTGAAAGCTGGTGTCCAGTAGAAGAACCGAGTAAAACCAGAAACCAAATTCACTACAAGCTTGTGTGCTTGGTATAGGCAGCGATTAAGTACTTGAGGGGTAGGTAGCTCTGTGCTTCTGATGTTTTTCAAAATGATAAACACATTTCTAATTCGAGAATTAGGATGAAACTTAAGCCAATGTTTGAATTGATGTATAGATACTGACGTCATAATGAAAATCCTCTTTTTTGTTATATAGAAGTACTTTCATATATTGTGCCATTTAATAAGTGCATTATTTTCAATGAGTTACAAGTTGCCTTTTAGGTTTTCTCATTTTGACAGGCAGTATGAGATACGTTCGCAACAGCAACAATCAATGCGGAAAGGATATAGATAGGCCAGTTGAAGCCTTGTGTTAGGAAGGTACCCGAGACGATGGTGCCAATTAACCCAGCATATACGGCGTAAGCCGCGGCATTGAGATTTGGGTCGATTTCTGTGGCCGAGATTTTTAACCTCGTTAGCGTAGAGCGAGAGGTTTTGATCAAAGAAACGATAAGGCAGACAAAAATGATCAGACCAATGAAGCCGGTCTCTGCTAACACACCAAACCAAGTACTGTGAACGGCGTGATTCAGTCCGTCCCAGTGCGAACTATAAAAGAAGTAGTTCGAGAAGAAGTTGTTCAACCCTACACCAGTCAGTGGATTCTCAACTGCCATTTTTATTGCTGCTTCCCATGCATAGATTCGCCCCATTGCAGATTCATCGATACCTTGTTCAGCGGCACCACCAGAAGATCTGTCTGAGATCCCAGCAACCAAGTAGAGCACTACGGCCACGACAGTTCCTACGGAGATTAAGAGAACTTTAGAGCGCACTAGTTTCCACGCAAAAATACCAATCACCGCAATACACCCCAGTAATCCGCCACGGCTTTGAGTCGCAATAATGGCGGCGAGCAGCAACAAACAGACTAACCCGCTAATTAAACGTTTGGATCGTGAGATGCCAGTCGTGGTGGCTTGGCTTATCGTAAAGGCGAGTGGAAACATCAGTACCAGTGCTAGATCGTTCGGGTCACCTAACATAGAGCCAAAATCGCGTCCAATAGTCACGCGTGAGCCCTCGACAAGCCCAATCCCATTTACTGAGTTGTACACGGCAATAGAGCTGACTAAAGCACCTGCGTAGATAATCGTCATCGCGGTTTTTGCGAGGTTTTCCGTGGTGTTCACTAGCCAAGTAATCGCAAGCGTCATCACGATGATTTTCCAATAAACGCCTTTGAATTCTGCAAGTGCTACGGGCCTGTTAGACGCGAAGATAATACCAATAAAAACCAATACCCAAAAAATGGCGAGCCAATTTAAACAAGGGTGCCAGAAGATTTTAAGCTCTTTACTGATTAATACATGCCAAAGAAGAGCCGACAGAGCGCCTAATGAAAGCATCAGCGGTATTTTAAGCGAATAGAGTTGAGGTATCGCTTCGTGGATTCGAAAAAATGAAAAGACAACGAACAATATCACCATCCAAAAGGTCTTGTTAATAACAAACATTCCAGCCAAAGGAAGAAGTGCTAGCGCCACAATAACAGCGGGATGCGGCACGAAGTACCAGACAATACCGAGCCCGACACACAAGGCGCTGATCGTGATGATGACTGGCAATCTATTGGCTTCAGGGTTGACCATTGTGACCTCTATTCGCAAATAAACTCTTCATGACTCGCTCGCAATCTTTTGAGACGTAGTTACACCTGATGTTAAATATTGCAAAGCGAGTGCCAGTTATGCATTTTGTTTAACTAACTGATTTAGTGTTGGATTATTAAGTGAGGGCTTAGCCTTGAGGTGAGTTTTGTCATTTTGAGAATCAGTATAAGACTGACTAGAACGGTTAAGTTATCCAGCTAAAATAACCAGTTACCTATTAAGACGAGTATTAACGGTCGAGTTGATAGATTTCCAACAACTGCGGGACAACAGCTTGTGGCGAGTATTGGTCTTTCACGGTTTCTATCGCGTTACTCTTGAGAGAGTCACGTTGCTCGCACGTCAATGACATCCACGAGGATAAATGCTGTTCTAGTACTAACGCTGTTTCTGAATCAGATTCTGAATTGGCGAGGTAGCCATTAACTTGGTGCACGATGAGCTTAGGCAAGTTACCAACTGAGGTAGCGAGAACGGGAATACCGCGAATCATGGCTTCTAATGCCGCCATAGGTAAGCCTTCGAAGCGGGAAGGGATGATTAACAAATCGATTTGGCTCCAGACGTCGTCCATATTGGTCTGATGTCCATGAAAGGTCACATTATCAGGCTGCGATTTAGCTAAGACGTCCATTTCTGGTCCGTCACCAAAAAGCTCAAACCTAACATCAGGAAACTGTTTGGCTAATGCGACAAATCGATCAGGCGCTTTTTCATGGCTTAATCGGCCCACAAAACCAACATGGAATGGGCTTGATGAAGGGAGGGGTGTTAACCCGGTTGGGACTTTAACGAAGTTATTCAATTGATGGGTTTTACTCGGTACTTTCGCTTTAATCTTCTCACTGACCACGAGCGACTGATCAGAAAGAAAGCTGCTGTAACGATCGAGCCAGTCATAAAGCCATACTTTGCCTGTTGGGGTTTCACCTGCGTGATAAGTGGTGATTTGTTTGGTGTTGTTAAAACACGGTGGGAGCTTGATGAGTTTACTGACCAAACTGGCTTTGTAACCATGAGCATGAATAAGCCTTGGCTGATAATGTTGAACTGCACGTTTAAGCTGTGTCGCGCTATTGCCGCTTGAATCTGAACAGCATAAGGCTAAATCGGAGAGGTAATTAAAAGGGATGTTCAGCGTATTCAACTTTTCAACGATGATCGCTTCAGGATTAAACTGAGTCAAAAGAACGATTCGAACAGCATCTGAATACTGAGCGCTTTCAGAAATCAGGCCTTGTGCTAATTCTAAAACATGCGTTTCTATACCTCCAAAAGTTTGGCTGTCGATCAACAGCCAAATCTCGTGAAGGTTTACGTTGAGTACACCTTGGCTAGGCTTGATTGTACTCATCTTCCGATTCCCAAGCCTGCTTCTTACGGTAAACGGTAGAAGGGCTAAGTTCTAACAACACAGCAGCGTTTAGCACATTCCCATCGCAATGATTGATCGCGTGTTGAATGGCTTCGCGCTCTATTTGCCACATTGGACGAATAGAACCTTCGCTTGTTGTAAATGCGGGCGTCATCGGGTCGTTGTTAGCGGGAACAACTGACGATTGCTCCAACTCTTCAGGAGTAATCGGTGGCAACTTAGCTTCGGGGGCTTCCACAACAACAGATTGGGGCGCCGCTACTCGAATTGGTGTCACTGATTTCGAGGTTGGAGCTGCGTCTATTTTATTAATCGGAGGCGGTAACATGTCTTTGGTCACGCTTGTTTCATTGTTCAACACCACGATGTTACGGATGATGTTTTGCAGCTGACGCACGTTGCCTGGCCACGCATAACGTTTAAGTAGATTCTGCGTTTCTTTGTCTATTGATTTGAACTTCTTCTTGTCTTGCTTCGCGTACAGCTTCAAGAAGTGATTACAAAGGGTGACAATGTCACCTCCTCGTTCACGAAGCGGTGGCATCTCGATAGGCACGACGTGAACACGATAGTAAAGGTCTTCTCTAAAACGTCCTTCTTCTACCTCAACCAGTGGGTCGCGGTTGGTCGCACAGATAATTCTGACATCAACTTTAATCTCGCGGTTGCCACCGAGTGGAGTAAACGTACCGGTTTGCAAAAATCTAAGGAGCTTCTTTTGCATCTCCAGTTCCATTTCACAAAGCTCATCAAGAAATAGGGTACCGCCATGCGCTTGCATTGCTGCACCTTTACGGTCGGCTGTTGCTCCGGTAAATGCACCTTTAACGTGACCAAAGATTTCACTCTCCATTAGGTCTCGAGGGATAGCACCACAGTTAATCGCAACGAAGGGCTTACCATTACGCTGGCTCTCTTGATGAATCGCTTCCGCACACACTTCTTTACCCGTACCACTTTCGCCGTTAATAAACACGCTGGCAGTGGTTGGTGCGACCGAATCAATGATCTTGTAAACCGCTTGCATGGGTAGACAAGAGCCGATGAAATTATGAAAACGGTCACGATCGAACTTGCTTTGCATGTTATCGACGAGGTTTTCGAGTTTCGCTCTTTTTAGATGTAAGCGGACAGAGGTCTTGAGTCGATCGGCTTGAATTGGCTTTTCCAAGAAGTCTTCCGCACCGCGCTGGATGAGATCTACAGCAATATTAACTGAGCCATGTGCTGTCGCGATAATGACGGCGGTCGGTATTTCGTTCGCACTTATCCAATCTAAGACTTCTTCGCCTGGCATGTCGGGCAGTTTAAGATCGAGAATAACAAGCTGTGGTGAGTGCCTTTCAATGAAGATCTTAGCTTCCGCGCCGGTTTCGACGTGAAAAATATCGTAGGGCTCGTCTTTTACGTACTGCTTGTAGAGTACGGCGAGTGAGGTGGAGTCTTCAACTAACAATACCTTAGGGCGCATTGTGTATTCCTTTTGAAACTTTATCCTAACCAATCAATAACATAGTGGTATGTATCCATCAACACGAGACTTGTGTATTTGTTATCTACCGCATGCAATCTCTTAAGAAACGATAGGTGTACTTTCTCGCGTTGTTGGTCACGCCGGAGTGTATGTTAATGGTGACTATATTGATAACGACTATGTTGAGTTTTTATCTGATACCGACACTTACACTGATGAGCATTCAGAGCTCGCTGAAACCAGCCTCTTTTCTTTCAAGCAAGGCTTTGATTGAACGCTCTGCGAGTTCTAGTAATTCGTCAACTTGTCGAAATGCCGCATCATGACTCTGTTCTAAACATTGCTTCTCTAAAGCGCGAGCCAACTCACCCAAAGGGCGATTACCTAATGATAGGGCCGTGCTGCCAAGAGTGTGGACCTCGAACTCAAGTGTTTGAGCGTCGTTCTGAGCGACAGCCTCTTTTATGGCGACCAAGCGTGTTTGTGATTCTTCGACATAATGGTCGATCAAGATCGGGATAATATCCGCACTTGTATCTCGAATCATTTGCTCTAGAACGCTTTCATCAACAAGCTCGCTAACTTCTTGTGAGTTTAGATGTGCAGCTGTGTCTGACGCTAAAGTGGAATTCATCAAACTAAGTCCTTCTATTGAGCGTAATATCCATGAGTAAAGGGGCTGTTGACCTTTCGTGGTTAAGTTTTGTTCGAATGGGGACGCCTAGTCAAAATCGTTTTAGGTGCGGCGAAGAGTATGTAGCCTAGTCATTCTAAGCAAATATTCTTCAACAAAGCATAAAACTATTTTTGTGGGGGCGCCTAGCTGAACCCTTCGGGCAGCCCTTGTGGTTCATTTCTACTGCGTTAGAGACTTTTCATGTAGGCCAGCTACACGTCAAAGCCTCTTCCTTGTATTGATTTTCCACAAGATGCTGCAAAACCCAGCTCGAAAGGTCAACAGCCCCTATTAAGTTCTAGTCATTTTCTAGAATAATTTCAACTGCTTGCCGTATAAACAGGGCAATTAATTACCATCTCACTCATATTGCTACAGGGTTTGTGACAAGCCTAACGAACTGATTTAATTTTGTTTTCTCTTATGAAATATAAACTTAGGTGCTTATAAAGCCTAAGGTAGGGGTCTAGCTCAGGAGAAAACGAGGCCGATACAAATAAAAAAGACCACTGCGGTCAATTAACAACAGTGGTCTTAGAGCGGGTTAAGTAGTTTAGGCTAATCTAAATAGCTGTAACTCAAATAGCAGTAATTTAAACAGCCGTGCTTTAAATAACGAAAAGTAGAACTACGAAGCTTTATCAATCTTTGGCTTTGGGTCGGCTTCTACTTCTTCCTCGCTACTTTCAGAGAAGATATCAGCAACGGCGCTTCTCTCTAATTCACCCTTCAGATTACCTTCTTCGTCGACAACTGGGAGGGAGTAGTCACAAGACATAGTGTCTGGAAGTACTTCTTCAATTACCGCATCAGGTAAAACAGCAGGTACCTCTTCGTAAATCTCATCACTGAAGTCATGAACAGAGGCATCTTCAACGGCGTCTTGTAGGCTCTCTTGTGTGACTAGGCCTTGATAGCCTTCATCCGTTACGTGATAAGCGTAATCGTTTTTCAGCATCTTCATTTGTGCCAGAGCACCTTCAATCGTTTCTGAAGTGATTCGATAGAGAGGAGGCTGCATAACCGTTTCAACCGTCAATGCACGAGCACGGTTTACGTCTTTAACGAATGCCTCTACATAGTCATCAGCAGGATTCAGTAGAATCTCATGTGGCGTACCTTGTTGTACCAACTCGCCATCTTTCAAAATTGCGATTCGATCGCCGAGACGGAGTGCTTCATCCAAATCGTGGGTGATGAAAACAATCGTCTTATGAAGCTTCTGTTGCAGTTCAATGAGCTGATCTTGCATTTCACTTCGAATCAAAGGGTCGAGTGCCGAAAAGGCTTCATCCATTAACAAGATTTCAGCGTTAGTACACAGAGCGCGAGAAAGGCCAACACGTTGTTGCTGACCACCTGAAAGTTGCGCAGGGTACTGCTTGCCGTAACCTTTCAAACCCACTGTTTCTAACCATTCATTGGCTTTCGTTAAACGGTCTTCTTTTTTGATGCCTTGCACTTCCAACCCGTATGCAACGTTTTCTACCACGGTGCGATGGGGCATTAAGCCAAAGCGTTGGAATACCATCGACATTTTATGACGGCGGAACTCTTCTAATTGCTTGGTATTGAGGCTCATTACATCAATGCCTTCGACCATAATTTTACCCTGCGTTGGGTCAATTAAACGGTTGAAGTGGCGAATTAGAGTCGATTTACCCGAGCCGGAAAGCCCCATGATAACGAAGATTTCACCGCGGTTAATCTCGAGATTAATCTCTTTTAAACCGACGGTATGACCTGTGTCCGCAAGAATCTGATCTTTGTGTTCACCGTTCTGAACTCGGTTCATAACAGACATCGGTTTCGGTCCAAACACTTTGTATAGACCACTAATTTCAATCAATGGTTTAGTCATGCTTGAGTCCTCCTAAATGCGCATTGGTTCTTCTTGCGTATGCCTGTGAAGCGCGGTCAAAAAGAATTGCGAGGGCAACAATGGCAAAACCGTTCATCAAGCCTAATGTGAAATATTGGTTGGTGATGGATTTAAGAACTGGTTGGCCTAGGCCTTTCACACCAATCATGGATGCGATAACAACCATAGACAGTGCCATCATGATGGTTTGGTTGATACCCGCCATGATCGTTGGCATTGCTAGAGGGAGTTGAACACCCCATAAGCGTTGTTTCTTGCTCGCACCAAAAGCGGTTGCTGCTTCAAGGACTTCTTTATCGACTAAGCGTATGCCTAGGTTAGTTAAACGAATCACAGGTGGGATAGCGTAGATAACCACAGCGATTAGACCTGGAATTTTACCGATGCCGAGTAACATCACCACTGGGATCAAGTAAACGAATGCCGGCATGGTTTGCATGATATCAAGCATCGGTGTAACGATAGATTGCGCTCGATTTGAACGAGCCATCGCAATACCAATCGGAATGCCTAAGAATATCGAAACCAAGGTACAAACAGTGATGATACTGAGCGTCCGCATGGTGTCTTCCCACATTCCAAAGTAACCAATAAGAAGCAGAGAAACGACACAACCTAAAGCCAGTTTCCAAGAACGACTCGCGGCGTAGACAAGGCTTGTACAAACGGCGAGGACTATAATCCAAGGGGTTGAGATAAGAAGTTTTTCAAACCAAACAAGGAATGAAAGAAGAGGGTCAAATAGAGATTCAATCATTTCACCGTATTCTCGAGAGAATTCACGGTATGCGCCATCTAGCGTCTTTTTTATGGTTCGTAAATCAGCGCGTTCCATCTCTGGAAAGGTTGATAACCAATTGGTGTCAGCCATTTTATATCCTTATAGTTCGGAGCCACTTGTTCATGCGATGAGGTAATCGTCTATGAAAAGGGCTCCGAATCATGAATAACATCAAGTATAGCGACGTTATTTCCGTATTATTGAAGCTTAGTGCTTAGTCTTAGTGCGTTTCGAAATATAGCTATCATTGAAATATAACGGCTATCGAAATGCTGCGATTAAAGCTCGGCTTCAACTTTCTTAGCGACTTCTTGAGAAACCCATGGGTGCCATACTTCTGGGAATTCACTCAAGAAATGCAAGCTCGCTTCTTCACCATCCGCTTGATTGTCTTCCATCCAAGCAAGCAGGGAGTTCATCTTGTCGTTTGTGAAGCCACGTTTAGTGAAGTAGTCATAAGCTTCAGGTGCACGTGACGCAAAACTCTCAGTGGTGATAGTGTGAACGGGTGAAGGCGGGTACATGGTCGCTTTAGGTGAATCACAGTCTTCTTTGGTGGTACAAGTTAAGAACTCTTGTTCATTAACACCACTACCAAAGTCAACTTTAACCATGTCGTATTTACCTAGAACGGCAGTTGGCGCCCAGTAGTAACCAAACCAAGCTTCTTCGCGCTCATAAGCTTTTGCGATAGAGCCAGATAAGCCGGCACTCGAGCCTGGATCAACAATCGTGAAACCGCTGTTTTCTAGCTCAAGAGCATTAAACAAGTTTCCGGCGCTGATCTGACAGTTCCAGCCTGCTGGGCAGCTGTAGAATGCAGATGTATCTGGGTCTTCAGGGTGTTTGAATAAGCTTGCGTTTTTGCGTACGCCTTCGATGGTTGCCATTTCAGGGTACTGTTTAACTAGGTAAGCTGGAACCCAAAAGCCTTCTTCGCCGCCGTTCACAAGTGCTTTACCTGCGTAGCGAAGACGTTTTTCTTCAACACCTTTATCTAATGCGTCTTTTAAGCTGTTGCTCCAAAGTTCAGGTGCAACATCAGGCTGGCCTTTTTCGATCATAGACGTGCCTGTTGGCATAGTATCGCCAGGGATAAGTTCAGCATCACACCCATAACCATGTTCAAGGATGAATTGGTCGATATTGGCGATCAATGTTGCAGAGTTCCAGTTCATATCTGCGATTGTTACGCTGCCACATTCTCCAGCGTTAGCATTACCGCTGGCTGCTGCTACTAACAAAAATACGGAGCTTAACTTGTATTTCATATTGAGTTTCCTTTCTCTTTAATAATACAACTAAGGTAACCAAGGTAAATTGATTATCTAAATTGCTCGATGGTGATCCTTTCCGTGTATTTGAACCATTTGAGCAGAAGGAGGGATGGGTGAAGTTTGAATAGATAAACGTGCAAAATCAGTGAAGTGTGATTTGCCAATTCATCCACTGTGTTTCAACAGCCATCGGATAACTTTGTCAAACTATTACAAATTCGTCAAAAACCACCTCTATTTATAATCTTAGGGAATAATCGTACGAATTCCATCTTTGATGCGATTTACATGGCACTTTAACCGTCTGTGTCACATTACCGCTAAAGTTAGGCTTAGGGCTGTTGATTTTTGAAGGGATTTAAAGGTGGTAAGACCATGGTTGACGTGTGTGAAATGCGTTGAATGGTTTTTAAAATCTTATTTTTAACAATAATTTCGCCAAAAACACCCAATTTGGTTTTGGGCTATGTAGAGATGTCGGGGCTTGAAATTTAATAGGGTAGGCGGCTGTCATGGTATCAATGACAGCCATACAGTTGTACAAGAAAGCTATAGTTGTACAAGAGAGTTACAGTGGCGCGAAAAAGTTACATCGGCAGGTTTAAAAACTCATTTTGATACAGCTTGTTTGCCAAGCTATCGCGAAGTGTAGTTGGAAGGAATTTCATTCGATTGATTTGTCTTACCAACTCTTGTGCAAAGCTAGGTGTTTGTTTCATGTTCATCACACTGCCCATTAGATTGATACTCTGAGCATCAAGCAGCTTTTTCGCTTGTTCTAGGTGGTGAGTTGACGTTTCACCATAGGCGACAACCATCAATGTGCTGTCACAGGCACTCGCAACAGACTGTGCAGGGATATTCCCTTTGTTAATGTTGAGAAGCGGTGAGGTGTCGATGATGACTCTGTCGTATTTCTCTAGCCATTTGTTGACCACTTTTTGTAACGTTGTCGGGTCTTTATAAGCAAGCTGTGTTGATGCCACTTGAGGTGCCGGGACACCAATGAACATCCGGTGAGACTCAACATGTTCTATTAACTGCCCCTGTTGACTGTCTTCTAACATGTTCAAATCTTTGAAAGCGGGGTTGTATAAGTTGAGGTCAACATAAAGCGTAGAATGACCAGCAAGGAGAAAACGTTCTGCTAATGCAGTTGCAACAGAAGTTACCCCGTCACCTGAATGACAGGCAGTCACACAAATCGATTTCTGTCCGTTAAGTTCAGAAGCTAAATACAGTTGCTCGACTTCGGCATGGGTCGCTGAAATTGTCATTATAAAGCTCCTATTAAGACGATCATTGTTGTTAGACGTAATATGTCTTCTAGACCTACACGAGCTTTTTCCATAAAGCTCTCTCGGCGATCTGGGATGTAGATAGTGTCACCAGCGCGCAGTACTGGTAGATTGTAAATATTGGCTGTTTTGCTGAATTCAACAAGGTCGAAGGTACGAGCTTGACCTTGGCAACAAGACATATTCACAATGGTAATTTTCTCTACGTAAGCATTGTCAGTAGGGCCTGCCGCTTCTGCCAATATATCTAGAATCGTCATGTTGTCGTTGAACACATAGCGACCTGGGTTGTTAATCGCACCAAGCACACGGACGGTTTCTTCTTTCGGTGTGTCTAACCAGTTTTTACCTTTCTCTGGAATGTAAATGGTGTCACCAGTGGTTACGTTTGGCAGCAAGGATTCGTCACCGGTTTCGAAGTACAGTGATAAATTGAGTTTGCTTACTTTAGAGTAGGTTTTATCACGATGCGTGACACGAACGTTGTGTATATCAGCATCCTTGGTAGGGCCGTCAGCCGCAGACAAAATGTCTAGAAAGTGCATGTCTTTGGTGAAGCGGTAACGACCCGGCGCATTCACTTGTCCAAAAATGTAGATCGAAGCATCAGAGCTTTGACGTACCCATTGAGATTTATTGTCTGAAGGATCTTGTGGTAGGTCGTGGACACGGACGATAGAGCCGGCACGAATTTGCGGCATCAGATCTCGTGGCGCGCCATTTCTGATGAAATCATCAAGATTAAACACAACCATCTTTCTACCCGTCACAACTTCAATTTTTGATGTGTCAGCTCGTAGCGTAGGGCCGCCAACATGAGCCAGTAATCCCATGAAGTTCATTTCATCTGACCATTCAATACGACCAGGTCGGTTGACTTCACCGATAACGTTAACCGCTCTGTCTGGCGCAATCTTCAACCAAGACTTCTCGTTCATGTCGGTTTTCTCTGGAACGAAAATAGCGTCACCGGCTTTAATGCTCGGTGGATTAGAGTTAGGTAGACCTTCTGTGTAAGCCGCTAAATCGAATTTAAGTACTCTGCCATCCGCTTTGATCACACGTATTTGGCGCGATTCTGCAAATCGAGTCGGACCGCCAGCATTCGCAAGGATATCCATGAAGGTGGCGTCTCTTTTTCCTTCAAAAGCGCCGGGAGCGGCAACTTCACCCATAACGTAAACCATGTTGGCGCCGGATTTGATCTCTTCTTCTTGCTTCGGCACAAAAATGGTTGCACCTGGGCGTAAGATCGGAAGTAGACTTTCGTCACCAGAATCTAAATAACGTTTAAGGTTGAACAGCGTAGGCGTGTTGTTTGAAATTACTCGGATTTGTTCAACACTGGCATAACGAGTCACACCGCCCGAGCGCATTAGTACATCGACAAGATCGGTGCTCTCTTTATAAGTGAATGAACCCGGTGCGTTTACCTCGCCAAATACTTTAATCGAATTACGAGAGTCGGCACTGTCACCAGAGTTAGCAAGCTTTGCTGCATCGAACTCTTGTTCAATATTGCCTACTAATGGCGATGCTGGAACAAAAAGCGAATCGAGTGATTGCAGAGTAGGTAGCGTTGATTCGTCACCTGAATCAAGGAAACGTTTGTAGTTAAACTCTTTGTTGTCCGCGCCTCGCTTAAGAATCAATTTGTCCAGTTGTGCTCCCGGACGTAATCCACCAGCTGCGTAAAGCGCCATTTGGATGCTAGAACCCAATGCCAGTGTGTATTCGCCAGGCTGTTCTACATAACCTTGAACGTAAATAATGATTTGTTGTTCTTTGACGTACACCGAAGCGTTCGAAAGATCTTTATAAGCGGTTGCCAGTGATTCTAGAACGACTTTGTTAAGCTGCTCACTGTCATAACCCGCAACAAATACGGCGCCAACTTCAGGAAGGGTTATGCGGCCACGTTTATCGACTTGGAACCCCGTATTTAACGTACTTTCACCGGGTACGTTAACTTGGATAAGGTCACCGACTTGAACCGCGTCTGAAAACTCTTCGCTCGCATTCACGACACTCGTAAAGCTTAACGATAGGGTGATGATAAAAGCGATCAATAATTTCATAATCCACCTCCCATTTTCTCGGCATTTTTAGGGGAGATAATTTCGATACTCACTCGGCGGTTAGTTAAACGCGTACCGTCTGATTCGCCTTCAAAAAGAGGGACAGTTTCACCCACAGACACGGCTTTAATTCGCTGAGCACCTAAGCCAAAAATAGTTAGGTAGCGTTCGACTTGTTTAGCTCGTCCAAGTGCCAAGTCATCGTTAAATTTTTCGGTACCCGTAGCATCGGCATGACCCGTAACAACAAGGTCTAGAGATTTATGTTCTTTCAGTAGTGTGGTCGCCTCGGCAAGTCGTCCCATGTACTTGGGATTGACTTCGGTAGAGTTTTCCGCGAATTGGTTGTCAACGTTAAGCAGGTCGTACAACTGTTCGATAACCGACAATTGCATTCTAAATTGGTTTTCATTTTTTGGTGGTTCACAGCGGGCTTGTGAGGTCACATAGTCCAGTTGGACTTCAAGTTCGTTTAAGCGTTTTCTTTGAATGACTAGGTCGTTGGCCGCATCTAGAAGCAGGCCACCTTGCAGTTCACGAGCGATTCGATTTTGCTTCTCTATCGCTTGCACAACAGCAGCGGGGAAGCACCAACGGGCGCCTTCTTGAATCAAAGCATCAAGATGTAATTTAGCCAGTTGCCAATCAAAACGTAATCCGTGTTCAGGACCAAGAGGTTCGTCTGGCATGACAGGAGAAAAGTCGGAATTTTGGTAATTAATAGAGTCATAACTTTCAGCCAAACCGCCGGTGCCTTGTTCAGGGTAGCTAGTACAGCCACCTAGAACCAAAGCAGACAGAGAAAGGGCTATGTAGTTTTTCAGTATTTTCATGCCAACGTCCTATGTTTTTACTTTTTATTATTATGTTTTGTTACTTCTAGCTTAGTGGATCTTCATGAATTTGTAGGATTTTTTGAATTTACTGGGATAGCGTGGCCAATACGTAGCAAGTTCATAATTTCAAGAGGCTGGCCAGTCACATTTTCAAGTCGCATGTTGCGCTCGCGCTCAGTTAGGCGTTTGAACATGTAAACAATTGCGCCAACACCAGATGAATCTAAAAACTCAACTTGGCTAAAATCAACTTCGATTTCAGGATGGCCATCATTTGAGATTACATCGTCAATATCGCTCTGAGCATCACGGCTACCTGCAGCATCTAAATCACCGAAGATAGAAAGAGTCAGTGTCGTTGTATTTAAATCAATCTTACGTAGTTCCATAGCGATATCTCCTTTTGAGTATGTATGGACAATTGCACTGAATGTGCCAACTTTTATGTGTATATTTTTCAATAGCTTAACTTGGTCGCTAATCTCTATCTCATATTGAGAAAATCGATTTCTCAATATGAGAACTAAAAATGGGTGAACATTTGAGACCCATAAGTCATTAATTATATGAATGAAATCGAAAGTTAAATAAGGTTGATGTGTGGATCGCATCTTCTAGCAAAGGTTGTCTACCTACGTGTCAGAACGCTTAGGATTAAAGGCGTTTGTTGAGCACTACAGATATCAATACGGAGCAGATGATGAGATTAACTAAATTGGCGATAGCAACTCTATGGGCGTGTTCGCTTTCTTCTCATTCATCCTATTTACCTCCTGACCATTTGGTACTGGCCAATACATACCAACAAGGCATTGATGTTTCTGAATACTGGAAGAGTGAAAAGCTTGACGGGATTCGGGCTCTTTGGGACGGACAACACCTTTATACTCGAAACGGAAATCGCATTTACTCACCGAAGTGGTTTACAAAAAACTTGCCTAAGGTACATCTCGAAGGGGAGTTGTGGGCAGGAAGAGGTCAGTTCCACTTAGTCCAATCTACCGTCCTCGATCATACGCCTAGTGACTTAGCGTGGCGCCAAATAGATTTCATGCTGTTTGATATGCCAGGGGCTGCTGGTGATTATCAAAAGCGCTATTACAACATCTTGCATTGGGTAAGCATGATTGGAGAACCTCATGTCAGTTACATCGAACATGTACCGGTTCACAATGAAGAAGCTCTGTTCCATCAACTTGATAATGTCGATGAGAGTAATGGTGAAGGTTTGATGCTTCGTAAGATCACCAGTCGCTATCAAGCAGGCCGAAGTAATGACCTTTTAAAGCTTAAAAGGCATCACGATGCGGAAGCCACGGTTATTGGTTACAAAGGCGGAACAGGGAAGTATAAAGGGATGATGGGTTCGATTTTGGTTCACACAGAAGAGGGTGTGGAATTTTATATTGGAAGTGGGTTCAGTGACCAGATGAGGCTCGCACCGCCCGAAATAGGCAGCCGTATTACTTTTCGATACAATGGCTTTACTCAAAACGGAAAGCCCAAGTTTGCGCGCTTTGTTAGAGAGAAGAGTGAATACTAATCTCCTGAGTATAAACTAATCGCCCCTAAATCATTTACAGCCGTAAGCGAAAAGAGCCCTGAAAATCAGAGCTCTTTTTGTATGCAATAACGGCGATACCGGTTTAGCGAGTACGAATCTAACGAGAGCTAAACTCTAACTGAACATCATCGTCTTGTTTATGCATCCAATGCAAACGCATACCGAGCATAATGGCAGCTGATGTTAGGCCGACAATGAAACCAATCCAGAAGCCATGTGCGCCCATAGGTTCAACAATCCAATCTTTCATTCCTAAGATGTAGCCGATAGGAAGACCAAGTAACCAATACGCTACGAAGGTAATGTTGAAGATCGAACGCATGTCTTTGTATCCACGCAAAGCACCTGCAGCGATAACTTGGATTGCATCGGTACATTGATAAACCGCAGCGAACAACAACAATTGCATTGCAACGGTAACTACCGCCGTGTTCTCTGTGTAAAGTAACGAAACCTGCTCTCTAAATAATACTGTTAATGCGGCTGTCATAAAGGCGGTTACCAAACCGACGATGATACCCACGTGTGTTGCGATCTTCGCACCTTCAGTGTTATTTTCACCAAGCTTATGGCCAACACGAATACTCACGGCGGCACCGATACTCATTGGAATCATAAACACGAGAGAAGAGAAATTAATCGCGACTTGGTGTGCTGCAACAACCAATGAACCTAATGGGGCAACTAATAGGGAAACCACAGCGAACAGCGTGACCTCGAAGAAGATAGCGGCAGCAACTGGAAAACCAAGTCTAAACAAACGAATTTGAGCTTTAAGTTGAGGCTTGTGGAACGTCCCGAAGATGTTGATTTTAGCCAAACGCTTTGATGTTAAAACGTAAGCGAACAGCAGAGCAAACATCACCCAATAGACGATAGCCGTTGCAACGCCACAGCCAACACCACCCAAAGCAGGGGCTCCAAGTTTTCCGTATACGAACATCCAGTTAAGCGGGATGTTTAATAGCAAACCGATAAAACCAATCACCATGGCAGGCTTAGTTAAAGACATGCCATCAGTAAAACTTCTCAATGTTTGGAACAGCAAAAACGCAGGCACAGCAAACATCACCGCATTCATATAACCGATGGTCTTTTCCGCCATGAGTTGCTCAATGTCCATCCATTCCAATATCAGCTGCGTTTGGAATAGCACGCCAATAATAGGTAAGGAGATGACGAGCGCTAAAAATGCACCTTGCTGAATCTCAAATGGAATTTTGACTTGGCGGCCTGAACCGTTCAGTTGTGCAACAACAGGAACCAACGCCATCAAAAGACCGACACCAAATAATATTGATGGTAGCCAGATACTTGCTGCAATCGAAACCGCCGCCATATCGATGGCACTTACGCCACCGGCCATCACGGTATCAACAAACCCCATTCCAGTTTGTGCAACAGATGCGATCAATACTGGGGTCGCAAGTTTGATTAGATTCGAGGATTCTTCTTTGTAACGATGCACAAACAACTCCAAATAAGAGGGAAAATTAGAATAATAGTGTAGGAAAGGACATTCTGAAGGAATCAGAGACAATGATCTTAAGCTTCCACTGGACGAATCATAAAGAAATGTCACAATAACTGCTATGAAAAACTGTTATTAGGGCGTGTTGATCTTTCGAGCTGATTTTTGCAGCGAGTTGCTGGGTATTTTTACAGGGCAGAGGCTTTGATGTGTAGCTAGCCTACATGAGAAGCCGATAACGTAGTAAAAATGACCAGCAAACGCTGCCCGAAGGGTTCGGCTAAAAACGTTTTACTCTTTGTTGAGGGAGATTTGCTTAGGATGCTAGGCTACTTCCCCCTCGCCGCGATTAAAACGCTTTTATCTCGAACAAAATTTAACCGCGAAAGGTCAACACGCCCTAGAATGCTAAATAGGAATCTTATGTTTACAGGTATCGTTCAAGGCATGGCAACACTGGTTGCTATAAACAAAAAAGAGTTGTTTCAAACTCATACCATTGAGTTAAGTGACGAAATGGTTGAGGGGTTAGCAATTGGCGCTTCAGTAGCTCATAACGGTTGTTGCTTAACGGTAACGGAAATTTCGGGCAATCAGATTGCTTTTGATTTAATGCAAGCCACATTGCGATTGACGAACTTGGGCCAACTGAATGTTGGTGACAAAGTGAATGTTGAGCGTGCAGCAAAGTTTGGTGACGAAATTGGCGGACATAGCATGTCTGGCCACATTACTCTTATGGGTAACCTCGTTGATGTGATTAAGACAGAAAATAACCGTACGCTTTGGTTTGAGCTGCCGCAAGAATCAATGAAGTATGTGCTGAGCAAGGGCTACATTGGCGTTGATGGTTGTTCATTGACAATCGGTGAAGTGGAAGAGAACCGTTTCTCTGTTCACCTGATCCCAGAAACGCTGAATCGTACTCTGTTTGGCGGCCGTGAAGTAGGCGATCAAGTAAATATTGAATTCGACCCTCAAACACAGGCGATTGTTGATACTGTTGAGCGCGTATTGGCAAACCAGAAATCGTAATGACGGTTTATCAATAGCATTTGCCCCCAAAACGACACTAAGTAAAAGTCGAAGATATTAAAAAGAGCACATTAGGTGCTCTTTTCTATTTTTGTGTATTTGTGTTTTTCTAGGCTAGCCTCAAAATCGAGGTGTAGCTCTAAATCCAGGTGTAGATCCAACTCGACAAGAGAGTAGGTGTTAGAAGACTTGTTCGTCGTCTGCATCAATCGAGAGGTTAATTCTGTCTCTGACTTCATCTACCTGCATATCGAGGTGAATGGCATTGCAACACGCCGGGCAATCGTCATAAAAATCTTGGCTCCCATTAGAAGCATCGAGCGTTATGCTGATTGCATGCCCACAGTGGGGGCACGAGACATGTTTCTCTGTGTATTTATGCATGGCTAATTCTCCTCACTGAAGCTTGTCCAAATCGTATTAGCTTTAAAGATCGCAGTAGCTTGTATAGATCTATGCAGTAGCTTTATAGAACGCAATAGCTAGCTGTGATTGGTATTAAACGGCTTGTATCTTCTGAATGCATGCTTCAGTTTGTGCTAAATATTCGCCGCCAAATTGATTGCAGTGGTTAAGAAGATGGTACAAGTTGTAAATGTCTTTCCGATCAGTATAGCCAACGTCGAGTGGATTGACGCTCTGATAACCTTCATAAAACTCTTTTGGAAACCCTTCAAACAATTCCGTTAACGCTAAGTCACATTCATGGTCGCCCCAATAACAAGCGGGGTCGTAACAGATTGGCCCAAAGGCTGAATTCGCTACGTTGCCATTCCATAGATCACCATGAAGCAACGAAGGGCAAGGGTTGTGCCCAGCAAGACGCATATTCACCACATCAACGATGTCATCAATATCGCCGAATTCAATGCCTTTCTCTTTTAGCAGTTGCAGTTGGAAGCCGATGCGTTGTTCAGAGAAAAAGCGACCCCATTTCTTATGCCAAGGGTTAGGCTGAAGCGTACTACCGATATAATTATCTTGGTCACAACCAAACTCTTTTTGCTCGCCCCATTTATGAAGCTGAGCAAGCTGCACCCCGAAATCAAAGCTGTTATTACCCGTATCAAGCGGCTTAGTTGGCAAGTAATTGAGAATAATGAATGAGCATTCTTTGGTTTTACCAATCAGTACCAACTCAGGCACATAAACGGTGGAGGTTTCTCTTAACAAGCGTAAGTTCTCAGCTTCGATTTCAAACTTAGGTAAAAATTCTCGCTGATTTACTTTTACAAAGTAGCGTTCATTACCATCGCTGATCATAAAGCAATCGTTAATGTCACCACCAGAAACCTTGGTACGTTCAGTAATCTGAAAGTTAAATAGAAGAGTATCTGAAAGTTGTTGAGAAATGGCCTGCCACATAGGAAATCCTCAAAGACTGAAAGTTAAAAAATTGAAGGTTAGAAATACTGTTTGTTAGCCATAGTTTAGGATAAATTTGAGCAATTTATAGACGTACTCGTCAATGTTCTTATCTGTTCTTCACCTTATGTAGAATCAATTGGCTGATTTGTGAACTCGAACTGATTCAAGCTCTTTGAAATACAAACAGAAATTGGCAAGGCGAAGTTATAGAATTGTTTGGAACTGGCCTCACAATCGAAACGGTTTTGGTCGAAACAAACTGGAAAAGTAGTTGGAGCTTGTTATTGTCTGCGCATCAACTTAAATGTGCTATTAGAGTAGGTTGAAACGACTATAGTTAACGATAGGGCACGTGACCATCTGAGCTTGCTAGCTCTTTACTAACTCTTTAATAGCCGAGTAATGATGACGTGCTGAGTCTGCAAGTATCTTGACCAACAGACATCTAGCGACACGTATATATTCAGCTATTGGTTTAATATTTAAGCTGAAACACTAACTAGGATCATTTTAATACGGTTTTTGGTAATAAAGTGATGACAAATCGCTTCATTTACATAGTATTAAGCAAGTACGTATTAATCTGCTCTTGAGCTTAAAACGGAGATTTATTGTGGTTGTAGAAACCGATGGCTATTTGGCTCTGATCGAGCACTTATCGTTTAATCTGGATGTCTTTACAAATAGTAATGGCGATACAGGCAATGAGAGTGTTGAAGACATCATCACAGACATGATTTCAACAAACATCATGGCTATTTTTGAGCAAAATCCAGAGTTGCATTCGAGTGTTCGTTTTCAACTTTTGAAAGAAGCCGATGCTGTGGTAGCGGATTTAGGCGAAGTATTAGCGGGTGTATGGGCTAAGAAAGCGACCAACGAGCAAATTGTATTTCTAGATGAATACATCGCGCTAGTGAAGAATCTATTTGATTCTGCTGTTGCTAAATACGACTAACTATTTGTCCATTTCCTCGTTAGTCATTTTTTCACGATGATTATGTTCACGATGATAGGCGTTTACGTCGTAGCTTTAAAAGTGACTTCGTTTAGCGGTTAAGACTTTAAACCGCTATAAACGCCTAAAGTGCCAAAACTTAGAAGCCCAATAAGGGTTATCCAACCTCGATATGATGACACCTTTCGATGTCGAAGCATGTAGGAATTGATTATTTCCTAAATACACACCTACGTGTCTTACCGTCATCGACGTTTTGAAAAATACCAAATCTCCGCTTGTTGCTTGTCCATACGCTATTTCTTTTCCCTTTTTGCTCTGATCTTTTGTGGTTCTCGGTAGGGCTTGTTGTGTCGCATTTTGCACGGCAATTTGAACAAAAGCGGAGCAATCTACGCCTCGAAATGATGTCCCTCCGAAATGGTATGGCACACCTTTCCACTGTTCATACACGCTCATATAAGCGTTTGTAGTCAATTGTTCTGACTTTGATAAGGGTTTCTGTGCGGTTTGACTAAGCTGAGAAGGCGATGGTGACGAGCTACACGCAGCCAATGTTGCTAAAGTTATTGTAACTACAGCCATTTTTCTGAATTTCATATGTAACTCTTCTGACAAAAAACTGAAATAAAAACGTCATCAAGGACTTCTAGTATACGAACTAACTTAAGGATATCTCTTTTCGTAGTCAAACTGGATTTCACATGCCCGACACAAATTTATCAATAAAACCCTCACGTTATACATTCTCGCTCATTCAAACCGTCACTGCTGTATTTATTTCCATTCTTTTACTCGTTAGTTTTTTATCAATGGTTAGCATTCGGGGAGTTGAACGAGTCGGAGGACATTTTGACGCACTTTCAGAACAAGCTTTACCCCTTGCTTTACACAACGCCGAATTAACGCAAAGCGTATTAGAGCAAGTGAAACTTCTCACCTATAGCACCCAGTCAACCGACTTAGATGCGCTGAATTCGACAAGGGTTTCAATTGACCAACTCGCAACAGAGAGTAATACCACGCTTGAGGAACTCCTTTTTATCTCCCAATCTTTTCCTGATGCGATCTCTTTAGAGCAACAACAAAACCTTATTGATGATATGGCGCAACTGCAAACCATGACTAATACGGTATTGCTGGCACAGATTGATATTCAAAGTAAGCAAAATCTGATCGACAGTAAAATGGGCGAGTTCCGTTATGGCGTTGGATCTATCGGACCTGAAATGAACCGAATCAGCTCATTCTTGGTTGAAGACAACCCAGAAGCGAGCGATGCAGCGAACCGATTTACATCCAGTGCGTCTGCTATGGCGAACACCTTCCTGATGTTGATGATGCAATCTGACATTGATAAAGCACAAGACGAATACCGTCAATTGAGAAACCGAATCGCAGGCCTTAACTTGGCTTACAGCGATTTTGCCGATTGGCACCCAGACATTGCTGAGTTCGCAAGCTTGACGGCTCCGTACGAAATGGTGAAAGAAGGCTTTACCGAAGAAGGTGTAATCAAACAAATCCTCTTGAAACTCGAACTGGTTCAGCAGCAAGAGCAGAACCTAACGCAAGTCATCACTTTAGCTAACACCGTCATCAGCACACTGAATCAGTTGTCTTTTACAGCCTCCCAACTGATTGATGAAAGTGAACTCGTTGTAAATCAAACCATCACAAACATTGATCGTGTGTTGTTTATCAGCGGGCTAGTGATTGCCATAATCATCGTGCTCTCATGGTTTGTATTACGTCGCTGGATGAATAAAGGGCTTAAAAACATTACTCAACAATTGAGTTCACTCGCAGAGCATGACTTCTCTAAACAGAGTGAACTGATGGGGCCGCTAGAGTTGCAAGTTATTACTTCAAAACTCAATACGGTCGTTGATTCCACCGCGGATTCGGTTCGTTTAGTAACGCGTAACTGTGAAACGCTTTATCAAACGGCTGAAGTAAGCCATGACGCTGCCGAGCAAACCAATTCAAGCTTGAACGAGCAGAACGAATCGCTACAGAATATGATCGCCACAATTACAGAGCTCGAAGCATCCATTGGTGAGATTGCTCGTATCTCGAACGCATCGAATGACGACGCGCAGATAGCAGAAAACGAATCAGTCAATGGTAGCCAAGTGATCGGCCTTAATCAGAAGCGATTACAAGCACTCGAGCAATCTCTTAGCCTGAATCAAGAATCGATGACGGACTTGGATATTCGCGTTAAACAGATTCGTGAAATGGTCGACGTGATCAGTGGTATTGCTGAAAACACCAACTTACTCGCATTGAATGCCGCAATAGAAGCAGCGCGAGCAGGGGAGCAAGGTCGCGGGTTTGCCGTGGTTGCCGATGAAGTACGAAAACTGGCGAGTGGTACCTCTCAGCAAACCACTAATATTCGTAATATGATGAACGAATTGGTGGCTGCGGCTGATCGCTCACGTGCTTCTGTAACAGAATCGAGAAGCGAAATGGCGAATGCACTGGAAACCAGTGGCGATGTAAAACAAGCCTTCGAGAAAATCGAATTCGCGGTTAGCCAGATCAAAGGACGTGTTGAGCAAATCATGGTGGCAACCGAACAACAAGCCCGTGCGACTGTCGATGTAACGCATTCTATCACTCGCGTGTCTGAGCAGGGTGAGAATACTAAACTTCAACTTGAATCTATGATCGAGAGTTCAGAGCAAGTTGGTGAGATAGCAGGGCACCAACAAGCTATGCTTCACAAGTACGTGCTGAAATAAACAAACGTACTGAAATAAACGAGCGTGAGAGGTAAGCTAGATAACGCAAGAGTTTAAGCACTAGCAGCACTTAATCAATAACTACGCTTATAACAACTATCGACACAGAAACGCCCTTAAATTCTCGGAAGAATCTAAGGGCGTTTGCTTTCGGATTCAGATAAGTTTGTTATTAAGATAAGTTTGGCTTTAAGGTAATTTTGGCCTCAAGATAAGCTTGAGCCTCAAACGACTTCAAACCTAGTTTTTCGTCGTCGGGAATTGAGTAAATGGCTGACGTAGCATCAGATCTAACCGTTGTTCTTTACCATCTTGAATCTCTGGAACGCCAATCTGAACGTTATCGTGGCCAAGCTTAGGCTGATCGCGGTAAGTCTTAAACCAGATGTCCCACACAGATAAAAAGAAGCCAAAGTTTGAGTGGGTTTCTTTTACGATAACCGAGTGATGAACGCGGTGCATGTCTGGGGTCACAATCACTTTTCTCAATCGCTTATCCATCCATAGCGGAAGGCGTGCATTACTGTGGTTAAACATCGCACTCGCATTAAGAACAATTTCAAATATCACGATTGCGATAACAGGGACACCAAGTGCGATCACCAAACTTACTTTGATGAGCATTGAAAGAATCATCTCAATAGGGTGAAAGCGCGTTCCGGTTGTGACATCAATATCTAGGTCCGCATGGTGAACTCGATGTAGCTTCCACAACCAAGGAACACGGTGAAACACCAAGTGCTGCAGGTAAATGGCGCAATCTAACAGTAAAACGCAGATCAGAATGGTGAGTTCTTTAGGAAGTGACAGGGTATTGAACAGACCCCATTGGTTTTCTTGTGCAATGACCGCCGCTTGGAATGCTGCGATAGGAATCAGAGTGGCTAATAGAAAGCTGTTCAAAGCAACCAACGCAAAGTTATTCCCCCAACGAAACCATTTGCTTTGAGTCAGTGTTTTACGCGGAAAACGGTATTCCCAAAGCGCACACAATCCAAAAACGACAATAAAACAAACAAGGCGAAGCAGTGATGGGTCTTGCATGGGAATTCCTTCTATCATTCTAAGGACACTGTAAGTACAATCGTGCCACTTTTCTAGAGTTATCGTTATTGTCCATGAGAATCCACGCTTTTCACCGTTTATATCAACATCGTTTGTCCATTGCTACCAAACCGTTTAATGCGCGCGGGTGTAAAGTCGTGCGATGTGAATTCTGTAAAATCAAACAAGACAGCTGTATCTGTGAACATCAACCTAACGTTGATACGAACGTCGCGACTATGTTGATCTTGTCAGACAACGAAATCTTAAAGCCAAGTAACACTGGCCGTTTGATTGTTGATACGGTTAAAGACAGTTACGCCTACCTTTGGCATCGTACTGAGCCAAATCAAGAGATGTTGGATGTCATCAAAGATGACAAATACCAACCTGTGATCGTATTCCCTGAAGACTATACCGACGACAAAACGCGCGTAGTTCAAGATCTGCCACAAATGCGTGACCCAAACAAAACACTGTTGCTGATTTTCATTGATGGCAGTTGGCGCGAAGCACGACGTATCTTCCGTCGCTCAGAGTATCTGCAAGATTTACCGGTGTTGTCGATTGAACCGGAATCGGTTTCTCAATACATGATGCGTAAGTCAGACAACGAACAACATCTATCAACGGCCGAAGTAGCGAGCTTAGTTTTGAAACAAGCCGGTGAAGAGCAGGGCGCTAAGACTTTACAGCTATGGTTTGAAGCATTTCGTGAAAGCTACATGTTGAGTAAGACACGTTATAAATCGGATCCAACCAAGCCAAGCCTGAATGCTTTCATAGAGCATACTAAAAGTGAGACGTCACTCTAACCTTTAACCGCTTTGTGCTGACTTGTTGTTCAAACAGATTCGAACACGAGATAAGTTTGTTATCTATCACGGTTTGTAGGGGGAGTGTTATGGATAATGCTTCCTAGTTGTTTAATTTAAAATTTTATTTGCCCGAATTTAGGGAAAAATTGGAGAGATTTCATGTATTACGGCTTTGATGTTGGCGGCACAAAAATTGAGTTTGGTGCGTTCAATGAAAAACTTGAGCGAGTAGCAACCGAACGCGTACCAACGCCTACTGAAGATTATCAACTGCTACTTGATACGATTGCCGGTTTGGTAAAAAAATACGATAGCGAATTCTCTTGCGAAGGCAAAATTGGCCTTGGTCTTCCTGGTATGGAAGATGCGGACGACGGTACTATGCTTGTTGTTAACGTACCGGCTTCAACAGGTAAGCCATTACGCAAAGACTTAGAAGCACTGATTGGTCGTAGTGTTAAAATCGAGAACGATGCTAACTGTTTTGCGCTGTCTGAAGCGTGGGATGATGAATTGAAAGATGAACCATCAGTAGCGGGCCTAATTTTAGGTACTGGTTTTGGTGGTGGTTTGGTTTTTGATGGCAAAGTATTCTCAGGACGCAACCACGTTGCTGGCGAGCTCGGTCATATGCGTCTTCCTATTGATGCATGGTTCCACCTTGGCGACAACGCACCGTTACTAGGCTGTGGTTGTGGCAAGAAAGGTTGTTTAGACAGCTACCTATCTGGTCGCGGCTTTGAACTGATTTATGAGCACTACTTCGGTGAGAAAAAGAAAGCGATTGAAATCATCCAAGCGTACAACGAAGGCGAAGCAAAAGCAGCTGAGCACGTTGACCGTTTCATGGAGCTATTGGCTATCTGTTTCGCAAACCTATTTACTGCACTTGACCCGCATGTTGTAGCACTGGGTGGTGGACTTTCAAACTTTGAACTTATCTACGAAGAGATGCCAAAGCGTGTTCCTAAATACCTATTGTCTGTAGCGAAATGTCCAAAAATCATCAAAGCGAAGCACGGTGATTCAGGTGGCGTTCGCGGAGCTGCATTCCTTAACATTAAGTAATCGTTACTTACCGTTAAGCTAATTAAGGTTAGATAGTTAAAAGCACAAATAAAAATGCCGCAATCTCGAAAGAGGTTGCGGCATTTTTTATTGTTCGGTGTTTTCGTTTCTTTAGATCTTAATTCTTAGCTCTTAGCTCTTAGCTCTCAAGTATAAACGAAAAGCTAGAAGCTACAGATCGAGAAAAAGAAGCCAGAGGGCCTACTTCTTCTTTTTACCAACACCAAGGTTGTCTTTTTGCTTCAACGTAAGCTTAGTAAAGCCTAGCTTACGGAAATAGTTGTCTTGGTAGTTACGAACCGCTTTAGTATCAGAAATAAACTCAAGCTGTTGCTCAGTTTTTAGGTACTCAGTGATGTCGATACCTTCGGCTGCAGCTACAGCTTCTTGGATCGTGCGGTGTTCTTGTTTCGAAAACAGTAACTCTTTGTCTTCATCTTTGTAAGTGTACAGAATGGTACGAGCCATGATGCTCTCCAATAGAATTATTACTTTGCGCGCACTCTACATAAAAACAGTACGTGGCTCAAGGTTATGATAAAAAATCTTAAGATTATCGTTCTTCAGGCTTATCGCTATTTAAGCTTTTCGTCTTTTAAGGAACGAACAGGTTGTCTTTTATAAAACGAACAGAAAAGAAAGCCCCATAACATCGAAAGCTCGATAGAAGGGGCTTCATCTATGTTTTGGCAAAGAGCTTCTAAGTCAATTAAAAAGCGGCCAAGTCAATTTAGGTGTTTGAGCTTTGAATCAAACGCGACCTTGTAGCGGAATGATCGTCACTGTTTCGCCAACCTTCACGGTATCAACCGCCGGCGAGATTTCGATTAAGCAGTTCGCTTCGCTCATTGAACGCAGAATACCTGAACCTTGCTTACCCGTCGTTTTCACTTCAAGCACACCCGATTCATTCATCGAGAACACACCACGGCTGAACTCGGTACGACCTTGGCGTGAACGCAATTGTTCAGTCGCTACGGCATTTGCTTTCACTGGCGTCCAGTTGGTTTGACCTTGAAGCTTGCGGATCGCGGGTTCTACAAAGTTAATAAACGACACCATCACAGCAACTGGGTTACCCGGTAAACCGAAGAAAGGTTTGTTTTCAATTTTGCCGTAAGCCAGTGGGCGACCCGGACGCATATTGATACGCCAGAAGTTGATTTCACCTAGCTTATCTAACGCAAGCTTGATGTAATCCGCATCACCGACAGACACGCCACCAGAAGTCAGAACCATGTCGGTCTCTAACGACGCAGAGTGCAGCACGTCCATCATTTTCTGCTCATCATCTTCAATGATGCCGTAATCTACGATGTCACAGCCAAGCTTTTGAAGCATGCCGATAATAGTAAAACGATTTGAGTCATAGATAGAGTTTGGTTTTTGCTCGCTGCCCGGTGCTTGAACTTCATCACCCGTGGAGAACACACCCACTTTAACTTTACGCAGGACAGGGCAGGTACCAAAACCTAACGACGCCATCATGCCCATTTCAGGTGCTTCGATGCGTGTACCACGAGTAAAGACAGGTTGGCCGATTTCTAAATCTTCACCCGCCATACGGACATTTTGTCCAACCGAGATTTTAGCATCAGGGAAGCTAACCTTATCGCCATCTTGAACGGCTTGTTCGCGCATCACAACAACATCAACGCCTTCAGGTATTGGTGCACCCGTCATGATCTTAACGGCTTCACCTTGTTGAACAGTTTGCTCGTAGCTGTGACCAGCCATAACTTCAGCAACCAGTTGGTAACTATCCAGTTCTAAATCATCACTACGAATTGCGTAGCCGTCCATTGCTGAGTTGGTGTTTTGAGGCACATTGATTGGCGAGATTACATCTTCAGCCAAAACACGACCGTAGCCCTGCAGTAGTTCAACACTCTCTGTGAGATCGAGCGCGTCAATGCTATCAACAATCTTTTGTTGGCCTTGAGTAACGGTTAAACCTGCAGGAGAGAACGAATCACAACACACTGCGGGCGCAGCGTCTTTTGAAGATGAGCATGACACGGCTTTGCCTGCTGTTGAGGAAAGGTCAAAGGACTGTGCGTAATTGATGATGAAATCACGAATCGCTTCTAAGTCGCTGATCGCCATTTGTGGCAGCTCTGATTCAACTTGGATGTCTGCCGCGATAGCAATAATGTTGTTATCGTTCGGGTACAACCAAGGTTTACCGACTTCATCTCTGTGCAATTCAATTTTAGGGAAGGCGATGTTTTTACAGCCTTCAACCAGAATCAAGTCCAGCGTGTTGGTATCGAAACGTGTCAGAAGGTAATCAAAATTAGCTTCGGCTTCTGGCGTTTCTGTCATCATCACGTGACGATTACGCGATGCAATCAGCATTTGGTTTGCGCCCGCTTTACGTAAACGGTAGCTGTCTTTACCCGGCTTATCGACATCAAAATCGTGGTGAGCATGTTTTAACACACCCACTTTTAAACCCGCATTAGTCAGCAGAGGCAGTAACGCTTCAAGTACCGTTGTTTTACCTGTCCCGCTATAAGCAGCAAAGCCCAATAGAGGAAGGTTAGGGCGTTGTTTTGAATCTTTCATTATTGAAGCGTTCCGAATTGGGTGAGTTCTTCTGGCGTGTTCAGATTAACAAAGCAGTTAGGAGAATCGCTGAAATCAACGTATTCGGTAACACATTCTTTGTATAGCAAGATGATTTTACGATCACCACGTTCCAAAAACGCTTCTAGCTTTGGCAGAACACGTTTGTGGAATAGGGTGAATACAGGTTGCTTAAATTCGCCATCATGCGCGACAAGAATGTCACTGTCTTCTTTAACTGCAGAACAAAAACGCTCAACAAGGTCGTCACTGATTTGTGGGCTGTCGCAAGGGACAAAGCCGACCCAGTCTGTACTCGCGTTTTTAAGGCCAGCATGAATGCCGCCCAATGGACCTGGATAGTCAGGGAAGGAATCGGAAACAACCGGAGCAAATGCTTGGTAACTGTCTAAGTTACGGTTGGCATTGATGGTGATGCTGACATCTTGTTGTGACAGCTTGTTTATAACGTATTGAATAAGCGGAGAACCGTTGAGCTCAACAAGTCCTTTATCTTTTCCGCCCATGCGGCTGGCCTGTCCGCCAGCCAAAATAACCCAACTAGTTTGCGTTGGAAGCAGCATAAATATTCTCTTGTGCTTTATCTTTCTGAATAACTTGCAGAAGCGGCGATTCGGTCAAAGTATTGTCTTTGATCCACCATTGCTTCTTACATAAGTCGGTTAACGCGTTAGTTTGGTGACTAGTGATGACTAAACTCGCGCCTCTTTGAAGAAGATCTTCGGCCATTATCACCAATCTTTCAATAGATTCTTTGTCTAAAGAGGCACTTGGTTCATCCATAAGCAAGATTGACGGCTTAAGAATCCAGGCTCGTGCCATTGCAACGCGTTGACGCTCACCACCAGACAACACAGAAATGTGTTCATCTGCCAAGGTTTCTAAACCTACCATTCTCAGCGCATTAATTATTTGAGCTCGCTTATCTTTTTGGCTCTCTTTGTTAAAGCGAATGCCATAAGCGACATTTTGGTACACCGAACCATCAAAAAGATAGGGGGTTTGATGCAGGTAGATAATGTCTTTGAACTTGAGCCTAGGGAATAAGATCTGCTGCCAGCTTTGTGTCGGAGATTGAATGCGGCCAGAGCTTGGCTGAATCAATCCAGACAATATTTTAAGTAGGGTCGTTTTACCCACACCATTATCTCCTTTGAGATAAATGGCATCGTTGGGGCCGATCGACAATTCGGGAATATGGAACAAAACACGCTCTTTGTAGCGCATTGAAATTTGCTGCGTTGTTATTTTTATACTCATGACAGCGTTCCTAAGTTCTTAGATAGCCTTTTCCTCTCACACTGGAAAGGAAAAAGTTAAGGGCTAATGCCAATGCTAATAACACCATACCGAGGGCGACGCCTTGAGCGAATGCGCCTTTGTGGCTTTCCATAGCGATAGCTGTTGGGATGTTTCTTGTCATCCCCATAATGTTGCCACCGACCATCATTGAACAACCAACCTCAGTGACGATACGAGAAAAGGCAGCGATAGTTGCAGCTAAAAGAGGGAAGCGCGTTTCCCAAATTAACGTACACGCCACACGAGTCGTTGATACGCCAAGCGTGCGCGCCGTTTCAACCGCTCGGCGGTCACTGGCTTGGAGAGCGCCGTGCATCATCGCGACTAGGATTGGGAAACAGATCAGCATCTGACCTAGAACCATCGCCTTTTGGGTGAACAGTAATTCCCAATCACCGAGTGGGCCAGAACGAGAGAGCATCATGTACATCAACAAACCGATAACCACGGTTGGGATAGCTTGCAGGGTGTTGATCACCGATAACAATGCCCACTTCCCGGGGAACTCGGTATAAGCCAATAAGAAAGCCATAAGGATTGCAGGAACAATCACTAATGAGATGGCGGACAAAGATACGCTGAAAGATACCGCGACGATTTTCCACAATTCGTGGTCAAAACTCACTAGTAGGTTCATTGCATCAATCGTTGTTTGCCATAGGGTCATGAAGTATCTCGTGTGAATCGATAATAGGTCTTTATCGGTAATGACTGATGTTAATCATAGCTGACACAAACTATTTGAGCTTGAATTGGCCAGCTATTGTTTTTAAGAGTGCTTCGTTAACTGTTTAGCTAAGTGTAGTGCTTGTTGGTTTTGACTACACCTTCAACGCTACGCTTTACTTACAAGCAACGACTCATTTCTTACAACCAACTACTCTGCGCTTACAACCAACTATTCTGCGCTCGCAACAAACAGCTGTTTGCCGTGCAGTTTAAAGTCGTTAATCAGTTTCTGACCTTTAGGGTTAACCAGCCAATCACTGAATACTTTCGCAGCTTGATAGTTGATGCTCGGGTAGCGTTCTGGGTTAACAAGAATCACTTGGTAAGGGTTAAACAGGTTCTTGTCACCTTGGAAAAGGATTTTAAGATCCAATTTGTTTTGGTAAGCCAACCAAGTACCACGGTCTGTCATGGTGTAGCCTTGCATCTCTGACGCCATGTTCAGAGTAGGGCCCATGCCTTGACCAACACTGCGATAACCACCGAAGTTTGGTTCCATTTTAGTTTGTGCCCAAATACCCATCTCTTTCTTATGAGTACCAGAGTCGTCACCACGAGAAACGAAGGTCACGTTATTGTTCGCGATTGCTTTGAACACATCAGTTACTGCTTTTTGAGATTCGATCTTCGCTGGATCGCTTTGTGGCCCAACAATGACGAAGTCGTTGTACATCAGCTTACGAGGTAGAACCCCGTAACCTTGTTCAACGAAATTCGCTTCAGCCTTTGGTGCGTGAGTCATCACTAGGTCTACATCGCCATTCTCACCCATGCGAAGTGATTTACCTGTACCCGCCGCTAAAACATCAACTTTGATACCAGAATCTTTTTCGAACTCAGGTAATAAGTAGTCAAGTAGACCTGAGTGGTAGGTACTTGTGGTTGTCGCCAATTTGATATGGGTGGTGTCTTCCGCGCTGCTAGCCGTGTAACTGACGATAGATAGAGCTGCAATAGTTAGGGGAATTGCTTTCATTATTATTATGTCCATTCTGTTATAAATGAATGACATGCCTTCAGTTTTAAAGGGCTCAAAAAGTGCATGTGCATAAGACGCTAATTGTTGTAATTAGAAATCTACACCTTATAAGCAATCTTAATGCCAATAAATCATGCATCAGATCTCATTAAATTGCTGTTATTTCGGACAAAACTGCGTCATTTAGCCCTCTAAAATGAATCAAAACATGAGCTAGGACAAAATGTCGCACATTGTCCCTGTTGCACAAAAGGTTAATTGGTACACTCTGTCCCAACTTTCCCCACCGGCTAATCATTATGTCTTTACCTAGTTCATCTGCACCGAACCTCAACCCGAACACATTGACTCAATATCAAGCGTTTTCCGTCTTGGTTGTGGATGATGAAATGGGTATGCAGGCTATTTTAAAGAAAGCACTGGGTAAGTTCTTTGGCAAGGTATCGAGTGCGGGGTCGGTTGAAGAAGCCGAAATACTGCGTTCGAGCGAGCATTTTGATCTCATTGTTCTTGATATCAACCTGCCAGGTCGGTCTGGTATTGAGTGGGAAGAGGCGTTTAACGACAACGACAAACGTGCCGATGTGATTTTCATGACAGGTTATGCTGATTTAGAGATGACGATATCTGCGCTTAAGCTTGGTGCTTCAGATTTTATTCTTAAGCCATTCAACCTCGAACAAATGATACAAGCGGTTCTGCGTTGTATGGACAAGCGCCTTGACCAAAGAATGCAGTATGCGTTGAAGCGTGATGTTAGCCGTCATATCAAGACCGAATTGATCGGCAATTCAGACAAGACTAAACAGCTTAAATTACTGATCAGTCAATTTGCACCGTCAAGAGCATCAGTTCTTATAGAAGGTGAGTCGGGTACGGGTAAAGAGTTAGTTGCTCGTGGTGTACATGAAGCTAGCAAACGAACAGGGCCATTCGTGCCAATTAACTGTGGTGCAATTGCGCCTGAGCTTTTAGAAAGCGAATTGTTTGGCCACACGTCTGGTGCCTTTACTGGTGCGAAGAAAAACCGTGAAGGTCTATTCAGAGTCGCAAGTGGTGGCACCTTGTTCCTTGATGAGATCGGTGAAATGCCACTGCCAATGCAAGCTGCGCTGTTACGTGTGTTAGAGCAACGTACTATTCGTCCAGTTGGCAGTGAGAAAGAGATCGCTGTCGATGTACGTGTCGTCGCAGCAACAAACCGAAACCTTCAAGAAGAGGTCGATAAAGGCCACTTCCGTCGCGATCTGTTCTACCGACTCAATGTACTTAAGATTGATGTTGTGCCATTGAGAGAACGACCGTCTGATCTGATAGAGCTTGTTCCATACTTCACTCGTCTTTTATCTAGTGAACTGGGTATGCCGGTTCCAAACTGGGCACATGAAGATATCTTGGCTATGAATGAATACGAATGGCCGGGCAATATCCGCGAACTTAAGAACTTAGTCGAAAGATGCATTCTTTTAGACAAGCCACCAGCACACTATTGGCGAGAAGTGAATGGTGATCCAGCCCCAACCAGCATTTCAGTGACGGTGTCACATGGGGCGGAAATACCAAACTTGAATAATGTAGACGCAGCTGAGGGTTACCCGAACACTTGGACACTCAAAGAAGTCGAGAAATCTCACATAGAACAACTGGTGAGTTTTCATGATGGCAATAAATCTGCAGCAGCGAGAGATCTCGGTGTGGCGCGTAAAACACTAGAGCGTAAGTACAAAGAATGGAACACAGAAGGCTCTGAATATGCCGATTAGACGTCATTGGTGGACAAAGTGGGCGTTCCGGTTCAAAACCATGGTGCGTTATCGCCTGCTATTTCTAACATCCGCTCCCATCATTCTTACTTTGTGTGCGCTTGTCGCTATAACACTGTATTGGTCAGTACATTACACGTGGCAGGGTGCTCTGATTGATGTCGATGAGCGTTTGGATGTTGCCGACAACAGTATCCATCTAATTCAGAACCAACAGGCCTATAACGTTCAAGCATTTGCTGAGTCTTACAACTTCCGAATCAAACTCACGAGCGATATTTCGAAAGAAGAGCTCACACGTTGGGTTTCTGAAAACAAATCTCGCTATGAACTCGATTTTCTACGCTGGCGCAGCGTCGAGAGTATGGAGAAAAAACTTGAATACCTAAACCTGACACACAAAGAATCGTTCTTTAGTGTATTGAGCCAAAACGAACTCAACGATTTAGACCAAAACCTTGCCAGGCAAGCCGAAGTCCCAATGCTCAATAGTCAAAATGTTGAAACTCGAGGTTTAGTTAGCCGCACCGTTGTGTCGATTCGTGACAAGAATGATCACGTGATTGGTTTTCTTGATGGCGGGATCCTCCTTAATAACAGCACACAGTTGGTTGATCAGATCAGCAATCTCATTTATCCGCAACGCGAGGGGTTCAATCGTCGTATTGGCACCGTTACTGTGTTTCTTGATGACCTACGTGTCAGCACTAATGTACCGTTGAGCAGCGAAGAAAGTGCAGGGCGCGCAATTGGTACTCGTGTTTCTCACGAGGTTCATTCTAAAGTATTGAATGAAGGTAAAGAGTGGCTAGATAGGGCGTATGTTTACGACGCTTGGTACATCACTGCGTATCAACCGATTCATGACCAATTCGATAACGTCATCGGCATGCTCTATACCGGTTATCTGATTTGGCCATTGGTGGAAACGTACTTAACCAACCTTGGTGAAATCAGTATTACGATTGTGTTGTTGTTACTGGCTTCTGGTTTGATCGTTCACCGTGGTGCTCGTGATCTTTTCAATCCCATTGAACGCATTCATAAAGTGGTGAAGCTAGTGCAGATGGGGCAAGACAAGCGAATTGGTACTCTTGGTTTGAACGATCAACACGAACTCACCTTACTCGCTAAGCAATTCGACAAGATGTTAGATTTGCTGCACGAACGTAATCAAGAGATCCAACAAGCCGCTTCAGAACTCGAATGTAAGGTTCATTCACGTACTGCTAGCTTGAAAGAGAAAACCGAAGAACTCGAACTGCATATCAAACTATTAAACCAAGCTCGAGACAAGCTGGTGGTCAATGAAAAGTTAGCCGCGCTAGGCGAATTAACCGCGGGCATCGCCCATGAGATTAACAACCCGACAGCGGTGATTCTTGGCAACGTCGAATTGATGAAGTTTGAACTCGGTGACGAAGTCGCTCGTGTAGACGAAGAAGTCCACGCCATCATGGAACAGATTGACCGAATCCGAAACATCACACGAAGCTTGCTTCAATATAGCCGTCATGGCGGTGTACAAGACGAAATTACGTGGCAACATATCAATCCAATAGTGGATGAAAGTATTACGCTCGTAAAAACAGGCGCGAAAAAGAAAGGCATTGTCTACGTATCGCAACTGCATGCGAAAACGTCTGTGGAAGTTAACCGAAACCAACTTTTGCAGATTTTGGTTAACCTACAGATGAACGCGATTCATGCCATGGACGGACAGGGCACATTAACTATCTCAAGTGAAGACTGGGTGGAGAATGGCGTGTCTCATGGTGCAATCGTTCATGTCGAAGACGAAGGCTGCGGTATAAAAGAAGAACAATTGAAACGCATCTTTTCGCCTTTCTACACCACCAAACGTGATGGTACAGGCTTAGGCTTGTCAGTATCTCAAAGTATCTTGAGCCAAACGGGCGGCGAGATCCGTGTCGAATCAGAAGTAGGCAAGGGAAGCCGCTTTAGTATCTACCTTCAGCAAAAAGCGACACCACAGTTATTGGTCTCAAACCTATAATTTTTTTAGCTTTAAGCTCGAATCGAATCCAACCATATTATCACCCGATAATATCTCTACTGCGCTTGGGCTGTTACATGAACGTTTCAGCCCAAGCACGAAAATCCTGCACTACTAAACTATCGCCAACTAAATCTCAACCTCTGACTGTTTGACGAGCACCTCTTTTTGAATATGTAACACAGTGTATATCTTTTGATCTTGATGCATATCATCTGAACTGTACGGATTTTTGATACATTGACCCCAAATTCATAATCAAAAAATATAATAAAGTCAGTCAGCTATGAAATTAAGTAATCTATCTATTAAATCAAAACTTATCTCCATCGTCATTTTATCGGTTGTTCTATTGGTAATGGCGTCATCTTTCAACCTAATGCAACAACGTGAAAGCTCAATGCAAGAGCGCCAAGATAAACTCAGTGCTCAAGTCGAAACCGCGGTCAGCTTAGCGAGTTACTATTACAGCCAACGTAACGTGCTCGGTGAAGAGGTAGCAAAGAAACAAGCACTGCAAGCGATTGAAACGCTTCGTTACGACACCACCAATTATTTCTGGATCTTAAACCAACAACTCAACGTTGTTATCCATCCATTAAAACCTGAACTCAATGGCAAGAACGCAGGTAACTTTAAAGATGGTGCAGGTAAACACCACTGGCGTGAGATGGTCAACATTTCACGTACCCCAGAGGAGAAAGGGTTTCTTGATTATCAATGGATGAGCCCGCAAGGTGAACTCAAAGACAAGATCTCATATGTACAGCTATTCCCTGAGTGGAATTGGATTGTTGGCTCGGGAATCTTAGTTGCGGATATTCAAGACGCTTTCTATGCATTAGCGCTCAAAGAAGGACTGGTCGCGGTTGTATTATCAGGCCTGTTGTTTGCTATGGGCTACGCGATTTCTAACAATATCCTTGTGCCACTTAACAAGCTTATCGACAACACCCATAAGATTGCCGATGGGGATCTTCGTGTACGCATGAACATGACACGCAAAGATGAACTGGGCGATATGAGTAATCAAATTGATACCATGCTCAACAAGTTACAAAGTACGCTTCGTACAGCGAATGAATCAGCAGGTTTATCCAGCAACATGGCGAGTCACATTGCACAAGCCAGTGAAGAGGCTGCGACCAGTGTTAACTCACAGCATGCACAGCTTGAGTTGCTATCGACAGCGATGACAGAAATGAGTGCCACCATTTCTGATGTCGCTGTTAATGCTGAAAATACTGCCGCAAGCACCAATAAGGTTGTCGAGCACGCAAATCAGAACGACCAGAACATGCAAGTAACGTCTAAAACCATATCTCAAGTTTCAGAAAACATTTCGACCGCGAATGATCTCGTCAGAGACTTACAATCTGGTGTCACAGAGATAAGCCAAGTGGTGAGCGTGATACGTGATGTATCTGAGCAAACGAACTTGTTAGCGCTTAATGCGGCAATAGAAGCAGCCCGAGCAGGTGAGCAAGGAAGAGGGTTCGCGGTAGTCGCAGATGAAGTACGTAACCTCGCAAGCCGCACTCAAAACTCAACCAATGAAGTTCAATCGACGATTGAAAAACTGACTCAGCAAGCTGAGCGTACCTTTAAAGCAATGCAAAGCAGCAATGAGAAAGTCGATCACAGTGTTGTCGCGTCTAACGAAACTCGCCAACAACTCGATGTGATTGTGAATGAACTGCACAACGCCAACGACATGGTCGCGCAGATCGCCGCCGCCTCGGAGCAACAAAGCACGGTAGCAACCGAAATGAGTGAAAGTGTCACTGGGATTCATCTGGCGGCTAACGAAGTATTGCAAGCTTCACAGTCGTTAGCTGAGGATAGCCAGAAAATGGCCAACACTACAGAACACCTTACTGATCAGTTAAAGTACTTTAAGGTCTAAGCGAAAACCTCATAAAAAACACCTCCGTACTTGAGATAAGTTCGGAGGTGTTTTCGTTTGTAGATAACTGGATTGTTAGCTCGCTCAACAAAAGGAGAGCGTTAAGAAAAAGAAGCGCGTTAAGCCAATCTTGTTAATGTGCAGTCACTGAAATCTTCGGAGGGTTGATATTGTGCTTTCTAAACTCTTTCATCACACGCAAGGTAATATCGGTTTCAAACAGCTTCTCATACGCTGTGTCGACCACATAGGCCTTACAAGTTAACTGTATCGCTAAGTAATTATCCGTGATCGTCTGTTTGACCAGAACCGTAACAGGCTTCGGCAAGTGGATGTAACGACTTGAAGACGCAGCTTCTTGAATCAAGTCACGGGCTAGGGTGATGTCTTCATTCATACCGACATAAAATGGAATCACCACCTGCATATCCAGCGCGCCATAGTTACCACTGGTCGTTACTTCGTTTAAGAACTTGTTGTTCGGGATCGTGATAATGTCGTCGTTCAGGGTTCTCATTCGAACAGAACGCAAACCAATGGTAATGATGTCGCCATAGTTACCTTCGAACGTGACACGGTCACCAACTTGAAAAGGTCTATCAATCATCACCGTAATACCAGCAATGAATGACGCAGCCAAGTCTTTAAGCGCAAAGCCGACCGACACGGCGAGGGTACCACCAATCAAAGCCAGTATTTGATCGTTGATTCGAAAACTCATCATGAACACAATAAGGCCGGTGCTCACGTAAATAAAGAACTGAGTAAATGACTGCAGTTTCTGTAGCAGCATTCGATATTGCACGAACTGACTACCAAAACTGGTCACCAACGAATTGATGAACTTAAGTAACAACCACATTGCGGCAATAACGATCATGGAGAAGAACACACCGCTCCAACGCACCAAACTCGCAATCTTTGAGATGTTTTCTACGTTAGCTAACTCTTCCGTCGCAAAGGTCGGGAAACTGACAGCACTTGCCAAGCCAACAAATAGTAGGATAAATAACTTCTTCATTTTACTTCACCAGTAGATGTTGACGGTCGAGAACGTTTGTAATGTGGCGGAACCAGTGCTCAGAAATTCGAGCCTTTTCTTCATGCCAACCAATATAACCACGGCTTTCAAAATAACGTAGAATCCCGGTTATCTCTGCAATGCTCAGTTGAGTACATTCAGACAACACCTCCGGAGAAGCTATTTCCAGTTGCACGATAGAGCGAAGTACAGCCAGCATAGGTTTTGGCATATTCTCGAGTTCCTGCGCTTCAGGAACATGGAACAAACGTACCACTGCTTGATCTGTCTCTTTATTGCGGTTCAAAGAGAGCCTAAAGAATCGCAGCGCAACGGTAGGGTTGCCATCAGAGTAGTGCCACAAGATTCGATAGAAACCTTGGCGTGCACGTTCTTCTTCACTCATGTCATCTTGGTCCCACTGCTTAGGGACAACCAAACCATCAAACGATAACGGCTTTTCAAGCTCGGTATTGATACGGCTATTTAGAAGATCACCGACTTGTTTTTCTGTCCAACGTGGTAGGAAACACACCAAATCAAACAGCAGACGCTCACCACGCGCTCTATCAACAAATCGCCAGCTCGACTTAGCAATCGATATCACGACACGGTGATTCTTTTTAGAACGACGGAGAAGGTTGGTTAAACGAATCAAATCAGACAGGCCACCGACCATTGGCTTAACCAATCGTTGGGCATTATCAATCGCAATTAAGTACGTGGTGTTACTTTTACGTAGGTGCGCCAATATCTGAATCTCAGTCGCTTCTTCTTCCAAGCCGATGCTCACGGCTAGATGCGCTAAGAGCTCTTGGTAACCCGCGTAAGGGCAACTCACGTAAACAGGCTCTGCGTTGGATACTTTATGCAGCAGGGTGTAAAGCAGCGTTGTAGCGCCCACACCACGTTCGCCTGAAACAATACAAATAGCAGGGCTGTCCGACATCAAATAACGAGAGAGTTGCTTAACCTCATCGCCCGCGTAATCAATTAAGGTGCTATCGATATTACCCGGCAGAATGTACTCATAGGTTTTGTCTCCTTTGATTCGAACCAAGTTTTGTTGGTTTTTATCAAGATCCGACTGTTTAGCCACTTCGATTCGAAAGAGATAGGCTAAGGCCTGACTAAACAACGTGTAACTAGAAAGCAATGCCATGATTCGATGTTGGAAGTTGTAAACACTCAACCACACGATTCCAATTGCCGTCCCCAGTATATTAAGTAAGAAGGTTTCCTTACGGTTTACCGCCCAGTTAACCCACACCGGACGATCGGAGATGTGTTGCAGCGTATCGAAGACTTTCGCTCTCCATAATCTCAGTACCGATATCGTGACCAGCACGAACCAGAAAAACAGCGCACTGTAGATCCAGCTGTAAATGGTGCCTTTACCCAGTGTGATGCTCGATATCTGCAAAGTCAGACCCGCAACAATAATACTCCAAACATAGCGACGAATAGTCGATAGTCTCAGCGCGATGACTTCTTGGTTTGGTGCGCGACCCAAGCGATACGCAAATTCAAGAATAAAGCTGATAGCAATCGAACCACCTAGAATCCACCACGTGAATATTTCTAGGAAAATCAGGTGCTGCAGGCTAGGGATGCTAGAAAGCACTCTCAAAGAAAGTGTGATAGCGATTAACCAAGCAATCGCACGCTCAGCGCGGCTGATATACCAAATCACACGAACCAAAAAAGGAGGGTTCGTTTTCGCTTCGAGAAAGTTAACTCTAAACAACTCAATCAAGCGAGTGCTGTTGGCAAGCCACCATACTAAACCGAAGTAAATGAACAGCACCTTTAGAGAAGCCCAAATGACAGGCACTGGAGAAATAAAAATGTCTTTAACTAATGCTTTAAAGCTACGAATTTGGAAGTAAACAAGATACTCAATATTGAGCTTGGTTAATTCCCACTCTTGTTTAAATTGAGTCACGCCGTATGGGCCAAAACCGGTTAAGCGCTCTTTATTCGCGGAGTTTGTCTGCTCTAAAAGATGCTGTTTACTTACGTTCAAGCTATTCAATGTGACGTAGCTCGTTTGCACGGAAAACCATTGATCGGCGTCGTTGTTATCTCTATAGGCTTTTATCTGTTGCTCGAAGGTTTTGATTTCCAGCTTTTGAACTCGCAGAACTTCGGCAAGTAAAATGTTGACTTGGCGTCTGTCCGACGGCTCCATAAAGAGGGGATCCGGTAGGGAATCAATACGCTTATCCAGATCTACAGCACTATTAGAGACCTGAGGCTGAGATTGTAAGTCATATTCCAAGTTGGCATGACTCGGCCAAGAGATAATGGCCAAAGTGAAGATTAAGAAGCGCGAAAGTGAACGCATAAAAGTCTCTTAGAATTATGAGGTTAGGATTACTATAGTTAGTTAATCTTACTTTGTGAAATCCAACCCCGTATCGGGGGCGAGTACTTTATTCCCGTTTTGGCTGATTTTGTCATGAAATTGTCAGAGATTAGGCTAGTCTTGCCTATGCCTGTTGTTGCTTTGATCGGGTTAGTTTTACTGTGACCAATCAGCATACGATATATTCAATGGTTGGCATGATTTGGGACGTTATATACCGCCCATTATGGGGTGCTGTTCGATATTTTGTTTTTCCTGAAAGTAGATGGTTTTTTAACGACAAATAGAAAATCAAAAATGTGAGTCAGCTCAAACTATGATTTGGCTAGGTTATCACTCACTTAATGGCGAGTAATTGCAATCAAGACTTGCAGTTAAAGCCCCGAAGAAGTAACGTTGCGGCGTTTTTCACATTAAAAAGGTAACGGCATTGATCTCCACAGCAAATATCACCCAACAATTCGGCGCTAAGCCACTTTTCGAAAATATTTCAGTTAAGTTCGGCGAAGGCAACCGCTACGGTTTAATCGGCGCGAATGGCTGTGGTAAATCGACGTTCATGAAGATCCTTTCTGGTGAACTTGAGCCAAGTGCAGGTAACGTAAGCTACGATCCAAATGAGCGCGTTGCTAAGCTAAACCAAGACCAGTTTGCTTATGAAGAATTCACGGTAATCGACACGGTTATCATGGGTCACAAAGAGCTTTGGGCGATTAAGCAAGAGCGTGACCGTATTTACTCTTTGCCTGAAATGAGCGAAGAAGACGGCATGAAAGTGGCTGATCTTGAAGTTCAGTTCGCTGAAATGGACGGTTACATGGCAGAAGCGAAAGCAGGTGAGCTTCTTCTTGCGGTAGGTATTGAAGAATCACTGCACTTCGGTCTAATGAGCGAAGTGGCACCGGGTTGGAAACTTCGTGTTCTGTTGTCTCAAGTACTGTTTGCAGACCCGCATATCATGCTTCTTGACGAACCAACGAACAACCTGGACATGGACACCATCAAGTGGTTGGAAGATACGCTAAACCAACGTAACTGCACAATGATCATCATTTCGCATGACCGTCACTTCCTAAACTCAGTTTGTACACACATGGCTGACCTTGATTACGGCGCACTTCGTCTGTTCCCTGGCAACTACGATGAGTACATGACAGCAGCGACACAAGCTCGTGAACGTCTACTTTCTGATAACGCGAAGAAGAAAGCACAAATTGCTGAACTTCAAACGTTCGTTTCTCGTTTCTCTGCTAACGCATCTAAAGCGAAACAAGCGACATCTCGTGCTAAACAGATCGACAAGATTCAACTAGATGAAGTAAAAGCGTCTAGCCGTCAAAACCCATTCATCCGTTTCGAACAGTCTAAAGAGCTATTCCGTAACGCGCTTGTGGTTGAAAACCTATCTCAAGGTTTTGAAGAAGACCTATACAACAAGTTCGATGCGATTTTCGAAGTAGGTGAGCGTGTTGCTATCATCGGCGAGAACGGTGTGGGTAAAACAACACTACTTAACACACTAGCGGGTGCCCTAGAAGCGCGTACTGGTGAATATAAGTGGTCTGAAAACTCAAACATCGGTTACTACGCTCAAGATCACGCACATGATTTTGAAGAAGATCTAAACCTGTTTGATTGGATGAGCCAATGGCGTCAAGAAGGCGAAGACGAGCAAGTTGTTCGTAGCTTCCTAGGTCGTATGCTGTTTGGCCAAGACGACATCAAAAAGTCGGTAAAGGTTATCTCTGGTGGTGAGCAAGGTCGTATGCTTCTTGGCAAGATCATGATGCACAAGCCAAACATCCTGCTAATGGATGAACCAACAAACCACATGGATATGGAATCTATCGAAGCGCTTAACTTGGCTCTTGAGAACTACAAAGGCACATTGTTCTTCGTATCTCACGACCGTGTATTCGTAGACTCTCTAGCGACTCGTGTTCTTGAAATCAAAGACGGCAAGATCAACGACTTCCGCGGTACTTACGCTGAGTTCTTGAAAGCACGCGCTTAGCACGCATTAAACATGAATACGTAATACAACGTTAGTACGTATCCCTGATTAAAAAGGCCTCTATCTTTATGAATAAGATAGAGGCCTTTTGTTTTTCATATCAGTTTTTTATATCAGTCTCTTTGTATTAAAAAACGTCGAGTGGTTGGTCGCAAATACCTTTACTCATCAATACTTACACTGCTCATTAATACTTAAACTGCGCCACAATCTTCTCAAGCTTCACACTCACGTTCGATACTTGTTCACTACAACGAACTGACCCTGAAACCACGGTATGAGTATCACTGGCTAAATGAGCGATATCGGTAATGTTCCGATCGATGTCCGCTGAAACCATGGATTGCTCTTCAGACGCCGTGGCAATCTGGCTGTTTAAGTCGAACATCTCGCCAACCTGAAAGTGTATCCCTTCAATCGCATTTACCACATCTTTGGTTTGGTGTTTAACTAAGCCCGTTTGTTCTAGGCTTACCGACATCTTAGCGACCGTTTTTGCTATTCCAGACGTTAGGCCATGAATGGTCGATTCAATTTGATGGGTTGAATCGTTAGTCATTAGCGAAAGTTCTCTCACTTCAGAGGCCACGACTGCAAACCCGCGACCATGGTCACCAGCACGCGCAGCTTCTATCGCTGCATTTAGCGCGAGTAGGTTAGTTTGTTCCGCTATACCTTGAATCGTAGTAACGACTTGATTGATTTCGCGACTCTGATCTTCGAGCTGAACAATTAGGCTTTGAGACTCTGCAATATTCTCGGCCAACACATTAATGCTGTCATTGGTTGCGTGGGTTTCTTGCAGCGCCTGATGTGCATTGTCTTTAATCTTCTCAGCGTTCATCGCTGCGTTTTCTATGTTCGCCGTCACTTCATTACTGGTCATCACCAGCTCATTAACTGCCGTCGCTACTGATTCAGATTGTTGCTTCTGCTTTTCAGCATTACTCATACTTTTGATTGCCGCTTCTTCAGAGCTACACGAACTATCGGTCAACACCGTCATCACGCCGGATAGCTCTTTGATGTTACCGTGCAGTTTATTGATGAAGGTATCGAACGAGTGAGCAAGTTGTGCGAGTTCGTCATTGCCTTTGGCATTCATGCGAATGGTTAAGTCACCATCTCCACTGGCGATTGATTCCATCATCACGTTTATCGCTTTGATTCGCGCAAGTATGTTGCGACCAATGAACACCAACAATAAAGAGAGCAGAGCGACGATGGCGGCACCAAATAGATGCAATGTATTTTTGGTATGTGTACTCGCCGCTGTGATGGCTTGGCTTATCTCGGTTTGTACCGTTTCAATAGCTTGTTCTGTTTTGTGGACGTTGCTACGTAAGGCGCCTCTAAGACCGAGTTCTGCCGACAAGCCTAAATTGGTGTTAGCCAGAAGAAGCGTTTCAACCGCAGCTTTGTAATCCGAATAGGCTTGCTCTGTCGCAACCGAAGTTTGAGAGTAGGGTTCAAACTCTTTAAGAGCACTCGCTAACGCCATATGTGTTTGGTCATTAATATGAGCGAGATAGTGGAAGTCTTTTTCAATCAACTCTAACAGCGCAAGCTCTAAAGCCAAACTCGATTCAGATTCGATCGCTGATTTTAACGCGGTTCTTTTGCCATCTAACACAGCGACAAAACCTAAAGGTGCGGTCGTACGTTCAATGTTATTTACTTGTTCGACGATTTGGTGAAACTGTTTTTGATATTGATGAAGAGTGTCCGAAATCCTTGTCATTTGGTCAGACAGGTGCAGCTCGTGCGAGGTGAGAGTCTGGTTCAACGTCACCAATCTTTGATTCAATGTGTCGGCGGTTATATCGAAACGTTCTGCGTATTTTTGATCGTGGCGAGACAAGAAATCTTTCTCGTGTCGCCTGAGCGTTAGCAAGTCAACTGAACTCCTGAGGTTTTCAGTCGCAGCACGTTCCAAGGATTCAAGCTTGTCTAAGCTAAACTGTTCGTAAATGGCGTATATGAAGACTGAAACAAACAGGGTGAGGTTGATTAGAATAAATTTACTGCGTATTGAAAGAGACAGCGAACGACGCTGAGGTTCCGACGGATTACTCATGGTTAATTCCCTTTAAGCCAGTGACGTTGATATTCATATTTATTTTGTAATTAACAGAAATATTTAAATGATTAATATGTAACTAATAGCCTATCAGGTTGTTAAAGCAAGATTCGTTTACGACTAAGGTCGAGGGAGCCGTTATTTATCTACAAGCGAAAATCAGTGGGCACCGTTGATAGAAACCTCCAAGCTATATAGCTTACTAGGCATATCTTGAAATAAACTTTGAACAAATAAAAAATGCCGCTCATCAAGGTTATGAGCGGCATTGTTGTTTAGCTATATCGTTCGCCTAAAATCAGCTTTAATTAGGCATGAACAGGGCTTTTGAATCTAGCTTTCAGACGAAGCTTGTTCGCCTTTTACATCGAATTCAATCTTCTCTGCGCCAGTGAACACTTGGAATCGCAGGCCTTTAGCGCGAGCAATGGTCGTGATACCAAATTGCTGAGCCAAGTCTAAGCCCATTTGCGTTACGCCAGAGCGTGATAGCAGAACAGGAATACCCATCTGCGCTACTTTGATGACCATTTCCGAGGTAAGGCGACCTGTGGTGTAGAAAATCTTGTCTGTGCCGTCTTCTTTGTTAAGCCACATCTCACCGGCCAAAGTATCAACCGCGTTATGTCGGCCAACATCTTCAACAAACGATAGAACCTTGTCGTCTTTGCAAACAGCGCAACCATGTACAGCGCCAGCTTTCTTGTACGTGTCGTTGTAATGAGTCAGTGCTTCTAAAGCCGTGTAAATTTCAGATTGCTTAATTTTGGTCTGAGGCACTTGGTAACCTTCCAACTGCTTCATCACGTTACCAAACATGGTGCCCTGACCACAGCCAGAGGTCACCGTCTTCTTCTTAAGCGCTTGCTCAAGTTGGCTCGTATCTTCATTGGTAATGACCGCAGCAGAGCTGGTTTCCCAATCGATGATGATAGATTCAACCGCTTCAGGGTCAGAAAGGAAGCTTTGGTTCTTCAAATACCCCAAGACTAAAGATTCAGGGCGCGAGCCGAGCGTCATCAGGGTTACGATCTCTTTCCAGTTCAACATAACGGTAAGAGGGCGTTCACAAGCGATCTGTTTGGTTAGCTTCTCACCATATTCATCAAACACTTCAACTTCGATTGTTTGAAGTGGGTTTTCGCTAGTTTTTATTATGTTTGGTTTTACCACAGTCACGTCCTACTTAATGAGATAGCGATTTTAAGAGATAAGAAGTTAACAAGAGGGTCTAACGCCGATCTTGTTCATCGATTCTTTAACTCATGCTTAAAGCAAATCTTATTCCAAAATAACGGGTATTAAGGAAAACATGAAGCATTCGATTAAAATAGCGCAAAATATGAGAGTTCACCGAGTGGAGTTGTCTGAAATAACCAGTATCGACTAACGTTATAGTGACAACTTGATAACGAACGCTATAGATACGCTCTTGCAGTTAATCCGTATTGGCGTGTTTATTGCTTTATAGGATGTATATGATTGCGCACAGTACAAAATGTCCTAAGTGCATTCAGACCAAAGAAAATCAATTGGGTGAAGTATGTCTGAGATAAAAGAATTCAAAGAACAATATGAAAAAACAGAAGCAGCTTGGCCAATCGGTGTCCAAAGAATAGAAAAAGAGATCAAAACAGGTATCTGGGTAACGACTCAATGGGAATTGAGGGGGTTTGAACTGTCGCCAGAAGACGATGCCCAAGACGTTTGTTTACTCCAATTACATAAAGACGAGCGTACAGACTATCGTTTCAACCTAAGCTCTCAGCAACCTAAGCTTTTCTTAGTGATGGATAATGTCGATTCTGGTGTTAAGCCCGTCATTCAGTTACTTACAGCATCACAAACCGTTGCAGGGCAATACATGGACGGTGACAACCAAGTCCTTTCATACGACATTCCTTTGCCCGTACAGGCTTGGATGGAAGCATTCATCGGCCGTCATGGTGAGTTGCTAGAAGCAAGACGTAAGAAACGTAAAGGTGCGGGTCGATCAAATGGCAACTAACTTTTTCAGCCGCTGGTCTCAGAGAAAGCTTGATGAATCCACTGACGAACCTTTGGAAGCACAACAAACGCTTGAGGAAACTGAGCTTACTTCCTCAGAGGCTTCGATTGCTGCTTCATCTATAGACGTAGAAGCATCGGAGTCATTAGACCGTGAGGCTTTAGAAAATGAGTCTCCAGAAACCAATGAAGAAGTTCATGCTTCTGACGTTCAAGATCCCGCACCAGAAGCCACTGAAGACTTGTCTGTTGCTCAATTATTGGTATCAGAAGCTTCAGAAAGCGTAAAAAAAGCCGCATTGCGTAAACTATTCCTCTCAGAAGAATTCAATGTTCGTGATGGTTTAGATGATTACGACGACGATTACAGTAATTTGAAGTCTCTTTCTGAAGGGGTTGCGGAAACCCTGCGTGATTGGGTTAAAGATAAAACGGAAGAAGAAACCACACCAGAAGAAGAGCAAGTCATTGATAATAAGACTGAAGATGAAGTTTTAGAACATTCTGAAAGCGATCTTGAGGTATCTGATAATGAACTTGAAACTTCAGAAAGTGCCGAAATAACCGAACAAAAAAAACAACTGTATAAAAACACAGTACCAGATAAAAGCGCTACAACATCAGACGAAGATGACCTGAAAGAGATGGGACAAAATATACCACACAAAGAATAGGTACATTTTGACTAAATACTCAATGAACCGCTTGAGACAAAATGTCCCAAGCGGTTTTTTTATACGCACAATAAACGCTATAAAATATTAAATTACTGATATATAAGGTTTATTAAATTGGCATGGCATTTGCTAAATAACGTTTATTATCAACTTTTTTGTAGATAGACGAATTCATAGTCTGACGAGCGGGACACTGGCTAAAGGGTTAGTTGTTAACGGATTACTCAGCAAGTTCTCTATCGCTTACTACAATGAAGGTTGAACAGATTATCCATGTCCAAAGATGGAACTGAGCAATGCTTAAACAATTATTAGAACAAGCAACTTCAAATAACGCTAAAGCAAGACTGTATGCATTTGAAAATACAGTTGAGTTAACAAATCTGATTCCACCTACTGTTAGCTACGAAAGCGGCGGTAATACTCTTATTATTGGTCCAACTGCGATCATTGAAAGTGCTGCGGCTCAATTACCTCAATTGACGAGCTTAACCTTATTGTCGACAGACGGCGAAAAGGGCAAAAACCCAGAACTGTACTTCGCGAATTCGGTTCAAGTATCCGGTTTCCTTGGCACGTTTGAAGTTGTGATTGAGAGTAAAGGCACATCAAGCAACTTGGCGAAAATCGCGATTAATCACGATTGTTTCGATGTTGTTCTAGACCTATGTCTGAATAGCTGCATGACAGAAGAAGTGCCTGTACCGGGTTATTACCCAGTGGGCCGAGGCTATCCAAAACTGGCCGAAGCACTGGAAGAGATTCCAACGCTAATGGGTACATTTGATAAGCCTAAATTCTTCCGTTTAGACACTGACCTTTGTGCACACAGTTCTCGTGGCGTAAAAGGCTGCGAACGTTGTGTTGATGCTTGTCCTGCTGGCGCACTATCAAGTGAAGGCTCAGACAAAACAGGTCACAAGATCGAGATTAACCCTTATCTATGTCAAGGCGTTGGAACTTGTGCAACAAGCTGTCCTACAGAAGCGATTACCTATGCGCTTCCAAACCCTGACGATACTCAAAAGTTCATTGAACGTACGCTAGCTAACTATGAACATGCGGGCGGTCTGGATCCAATCGTACTTATCTGTAGCTCTCGTCATGAAACTTACAATGTGATGGCGCTAAAAGCACTGCCAGATAACGTGATTCCAATAGTGGTTGAAGAACTGCCTTCTATTGGTATTGATACTTGGTTTGCAGCGCTAGTGAATGGGGCGACTCAGGTTCTGTTTGCTGCTTCTCGTTTTATGCCAGAGACGATCATTCGTGTTCTGAATAACGAAGTAGGGATTGCTCAAGAGCTACTAGACCAAATCGGTGTTCCAAAAGAAACCATCGATATCCTGTATTTAGAGTCTCTACGTGAAGGGCCTCCAACACTGTGCGTTGATTCTTTCGACCTTGCACTTGGCGATCTTCAAGGCAACAAACGTCAACGTCTATTCACTGCACTCGATGCTATGTCTTCATCTCGCATTCCTGTCGAGAATATCGTTGAACTTCCTTCGAATGCACCATACGGCACGGTTTCGTGTGAAAGCAAAGATTGTACGTTATGCATGAGTTGTGTGGCGGTTTGTCCTACACGTGCTCTTCATACCGACGGTGCTTCTCCATCACTTAAGTTTGTAGAACAAGACTGTATTCAATGTGGTCTGTGTGAAAAGGCATGTCCTGAGAATGTTCTCACTCTGACACCTCGTATTAATTGGGTGAAAGAAGAACGTCAACAAGCGGTTGTGATTCATGAAGAGAAAGCGGCGGAATGTTTACGTTGCCATAAGCCATTCGCTCCACAGTCTATGATTGACATGTTACAGAACAAGTTACGCGGTCACTCTCATTTTTCAGATGAAACTGCGATTAATCGTATTGCGATGTGTGAAGACTGTCGTGTAGTGGACATGTTCGACTCAATGGCTCAAGACCCATTGAATCAATTGAAATACTAGGAGTTGGCCTTGGATACTAATTTGGATCAGGCACAAGAGCCTGAGCTCGCAAAAGAATTAAAGCAAGAACAGACACTAAGAACTGAAATCTATTTGGTTCTTTCTGCATTGTTCCGTAGCGCACCTTCTGAAGAGGTCATTGATTTCCTAAAGACGTTAGACATTGAAGCGTCTGAGAGTGCAATGCAAAAAGCTTGGATTGCCATTCAACAAGCGGCAACGGAATCAAATCGCGAAGCGTTAGAAGACGAATACCAAGATCTGTTCATTGGCATTGGCCGTGGAGAGATAGTTCCATTTGGTTCTTGGCATAGAACTGGCGCCATGATGGAAAAACCATTAGCAGAGATTCGTCATGACCTAGAGCTTTTAGGCATTGAGCGTGATGATCAAGTGAAAGAGCCAGAAGATCATATTGCTGCATTGTGTGAAGTAATGGCAATGCTAACCGGTGAAGAAGAAGCGCTTCAACAAGCCGTTTTCAATAAGCATCTTGGCCCTTGGTTTAACTCTTTTACGCGTCAGCTTGAAAGTGCAGAAAGTGCGAACTTCTACAAATCGGCAGCTCAGCTGTGTGAAGCATTCCTAACGTTAGAGCAAGTGCGTTTTAGCGTTAATACAAAAAGCAGTAAACATAAATTAAAGATTGATGTGAAAAACGTCACTGATTACGAGTAATCGAGCAGTACGCGATTATATCGATAGAGGGGCATTAAGCCTCCAAAAAGATCTACCGCAAGGTAAGGAAGCAATGATGAAAGATAATAAAGAAATAAACACAAGCCGTAGGGACTTACTCAAAGGCTTAACAACTGCAGCCGTAGCGGGTGCCGTTGTCGCTGGAACAACGAAGGTGGCAACTGCTTCAGAAACGGTTGAAATGCCGAAAGAAGACATGAAGAAGACGGGCTATCGTGAAACGCAACACATTCGCGATTACTACGACACGCTTTAGGAGATAACGGATGAAACTTGTCAAACGCTCCGATAGTGTGAGCAAAGAAACCAATCAACTGGGTGTGTCTCGACGTGCCTTCATGAAAAACACCTCTCTAGCGGCTGGTGGTGCGGTAGTAGGCGCTGGTCTATTCGCTCCGGGTATGATGAAAAAGGCGCAAGCTAAGTCAGTCGACCCTGAAGCGAAAACAGAAGTGAAACGTACTATCTGTTCTCACTGTTCTGTAGGTTGTGGTATTTACGCTGAAGTTCAAAACGGTGTTTGGACAGGTCAAGAGCCTGCATTCGATCACCCATTCAACGCTGGTGGACACTGTGCGAAAGGCGCAGCTCTGCGTGAGCACGGCCACGGTGAGCGTCGCCTTAAGTACCCAATGAAATTGGAAGGCGGTAAGTGGAAGAAGCTTTCTTGGGAACAAGCGATTGAAGAGATCGGTAATAAAGCGCTAGAACTTCGTAAAGAGTCTGGTCCTGATTCCGTTTACTTCCTAGGTAGTGCGAAACACAGTAACGAGCAAGCTTACGCATTCCGTAAGATGGCGTCGCTTTGGGGTACCAACAACGTTGACCACCAAGCGCGTATTTGTCACTCAACCACAGTAGCCGGTGTTGCAAACACTTGGGGTTACGGCGCGATGACAAACTCGTTCAATGACATGCATAACTGTAAGTCGATGCTGTTCATTGGTTCGAACCCTGCAGAAGCTCACCCGGTTGCGATGCAACACATCCTAATCGCGAAAGAGAAGAACAACTGTAAGATCGTTGTTGCGGATCCTCGTCGTACGCGTACTGCTGCGAAATCTGATCACTATGTTTCTCTACGCCCGGGGTCAGACGTTGCGTTTATCTGGGGTCTGCTATGGCATGTCTTTGCTAACAAGTGGGAAGACCAAGAATTCATCCGCCAACGTGTATTCGGCATGGACGAGATCCGTGAAGAAGTTGCGAAGTGGAACCCAGCAGAAGTTGAGCGTGTAACAGGCGTTAGCGAAGACGACGTTTACCACACAGCAAAACTGCTTTCAGAGAACCGTCCGGGTTGTATCGTTTGGTGTATGGGTGGTACTCAACATACTACGGGTAACAACAACACACGTGCTTACTGTGTCCTTGAGCTTGCGCTCGGTAACATCGGTAAATCAGGTGGCGGTGCAAACATTTTCCGTGGTCACGATAACGTACAAGGCGCAACTGACCTTGGCGTACTATCAGACACGTTACCGGGTTACTACGGCTTGTCTGAAGGTTCGTGGCGCCATTGGTCTAAAGTTTGGGATATCGACTTTGACTGGGTTAAAGGACGTTTCGACGACAACGCATACGGTGGTCAAAAACCAATGAACAGTGCAGGTATTCCTGTCTCTCGTTGGGTTGATGGCGTGCTTGAAGACAAAGACAAGATTCGTCAACGCGAAAACATCCGCGCCATGTTCTACTGGGGTCACGCGGTGAACTCTCAGACTCGTGGTCCAGAGATGAAGAAGGCGATGCAGAAGCTGGATATGATGGTTATCGTTGACCCGTACCCAACAGTCGCGGCAGTAATGAACGATCGTACTGATGGCGTTTACTTGCTTCCAGCAACCACTCAATTTGAAACCTACGGCAGTGTAACGGCATCAAACCGTTCTCTACAGTGGCGTGACAAGGTTGTTGATCCTCTGTTCGAATCAAAGCCTGACCACGAAATTATGTACCTTCTTTCTAAGAAGCTTGGTTTCTCTGATCAGCTGTTCAAAAACATCCGTGTTGAGAACAACCAACCATTGATTGAAGACATCACTCGTGAATTCAACAAAGGTATGTGGACGATCGGCTATACCGGTCAAAGCCCAGAGCGTTTGAAAGAACACCAACAAAACTGGCACACGTTCCACAAAACAACGCTTGCTGCAGAAGGCGGCCCAGCGAATGGCGAGACTTACGGTCTGCCTTGGCCATGTTGGGGCAACCCAGAAATGAAACACCCAGGTACACATATCCTTTACGATACGTCTAAACCAGTTGCTGAGGGCGGCGGTAACTTCCGTACTCGTTTCGGTGTCGAATTTGAAGGTCAAAGCCTATTGGCTGAAGACAGCTACTCAAAAGGCAGCGAAATCAAAGATGGTTACCCAGAGTTCAGTGACAAACTGCTGAAACAACTGGGTTGGTGGGACGACCTAACAGCAGAAGAAAAAGCCTCTGCTGAAGGTAAAAACTGGAAAACCGACGTTTCTGGTGGCATCCAACGTGTTGCTATCAAGCATGGTTGTATTCCGTTTGGTAATGCGAAAGCGCGTGCGATTGTTTGGACATTCCCAGACAGAGTGCCACTGCACCGTGAGCCACTTTACACACCACGTCGTGACCTAGTAGCTGATTACCCAACGTGGGATGACAAAGAAGCGATTTTCCGTGTTCCTACGTTGTACAAGTCAATTCAAGACCAAGATAAGTCTGGTGAATACCCGATTATTCTTACGTCTGGTCGTCTGGTTGAGTACGAGGGTGGTGGTGAAGAAACACGTTCTAATCCTTGGCTAGCAGAACTACAACAAGAGATGTTTGTTGAAGTGAACCCTAAAGATGCAAACGACATTGGCTTTAAAGATGGTGATGATGTTTGGGTTGAGGGTGCAGAGAAAGGCCGTATCAAGGTGAAAGCGATGGTTACTCGTCGTGTTAAACCGGGTTTGGCGTTCTTGCCGTTCCACTTCGGTGGTAAGTTTGAAGGCGAAGATTTGCGTTCTAAATACCCTGAAGGCACTGATCCTTACGTTATTGGCGAAGCAGCCAATACAGCAACCACATATGGTTACGACCCTGTCACGTTGATGCAGGAAACGAAAGTAACCCTTTGTAATATTCGTAAAGCGTAAGGAGTCTTAAAATGGCTAGAATGAAATTTCTTTGTGACACCAAACGTTGTATCGAATGTAACGGTTGTGTCACTGCATGTAAGAATGAAAATGATGATGCTCTGGAATGGGGTATTCAACGTCGCCGCGTTGTCACACTGAACGATGGTGAACCGGGTGAAAACTCTATCTCTGTAGCATGTATGCACTGTACTGATGCGCCATGTATGGCAGTTTGTCCTGCAGACTGTTTTGAACATACAGAAGACGGCATCGTACTTCACAATAAAGATCTATGTATCGGTTGTGGTTACTGCTTGTTTGCTTGTCCGTTTGGCGCACCTCAATTCCCTAAACAGGAAGCCTTTGGTGAGCGCGGTAAGATGGACAAATGTACCTTCTGTGCTGGCGGCCCTGAAACAGAGCCAGGTTCTGTGGAAGAACGTCAGAAGTACGGTGCGAACCGTATTGCTGAAGGCAAGCTACCAATGTGTGCTTCTTTATGTTCGACCAAAGCACTACTAGCGGGTGATGCAGAGAAAGTCTCTGATGTATTCCGTCAGCGTGTTGTTGAACGTGGTGCGAAGGGTGCAGGCTGGACAGACGGCAATGACCTTTCTTACGATGCGATGAAGAGCTAGTTAGGAGAGACATATGCTTACAATGTTTAAGCGTCTCTTCCTTGTTGTGCTGCCAATGTTGGCAGCACTAACAATGCTGTCTCCTTTGAGTCATGCATCTGAGACGAACTCATCACAAACTCAATCGAGCTCTGCTGAAAGAGAAATCACACAACTTGCCGGCGCTGATTTTTGGCGACAAGTAAGAAACGGTGAAGAAGGTTACACCACATCTCAATCGGCTGAGCACGGTGTGTTGATCAGTACCCCAGGTCAAACGTGGTACATATTGAAAGAGAAGTGGATGTCACCAGCCGGTGCTGTCGCTATCTTTGGCAGTATTGCTTTCGTTACTCTAATGTACGTTGTGATTGGCCCATTAATGCTGAGTGCACCAAGAACGGGCCGTAAGATCAAACGTTGGTCGCGACTGGACCGCGCACTGCACTGGAGCATGGCGTTTACCTTCTTAACACTGGCGTTCAGTGGTTTGATGTTGGTTTACGGTAAACACTTCTTGAAACCTTATATCCCAACCGATTTATGGGGCTTCATCGTTCTATTGGCGAAGCAATACCACAACTACATCGGCCCGATTTTCTATGTGCTGTTGATGGCTGTACTTATCAAGTGGTGGCGCAAGTCGATCTTTAAAATGGTTGATCTCCAGTGGTTCATCAAACTAGGTGGTATGGTCGGGAAACATAAAGGTTCTCATCCATCTGCAGAGTTTTCTAACGCGGGTGAGAAAGCGCTATTCTGGCTATTGATTGTTATGGGTAGTGTCGCTGCGATCAGTGGCTTGGTTTTAGACTTCCCAATCTTCGGCCAAACCCGTCGTGATATGGAGCTTTCAAACCTAGTCCATATGTTGGCTGCTCTGATCCTTATCTGTGGCTTTGTGTTCCACATCTACATCGGCTTGTTCGGTATGGAAGGTGCACTTGAGGGTATGGTAACAGGCGAAGTTGATGAAACTTGGGCTAAAGAGCACCATGACCTTTGGTACAAAGAAGTGATGGAACAAGAGAAAAACGGCGCTGAACAAAGCGCAAACTCAGCAACAGAGAAAACAGAAGGGGTGAATAAGAATGAACAAACCTCATAAAGGTATTTGGGTCGCTTACATCCTAAGCTGCTTTACACCCTTTACTTGTCTTCTCTCTGGTGTGGTCGCGATTATCTACGCAGGCTATCGTTTAGATAAAGGGGAAGACGGCGAAGTAGTGGATACGCATTATTACGGCTTGATTCGCTCTTTCTTCTTGAACCTGACGTTCTTTGTTGTGCTTATCGTCACGGTAGCGACCTCTAATGGCGTGTTGATCGGTGTGAACGATTACTGGTATCAAAACCATATTATCGATGACATCGCTTACTACATCCCATACGTAGGCATGTTGTTTGGTGGTGTCGCGATTGTGGTTTGGTTTATTCGTATGTATCAAGGCATGCAGCGCTTAAGTCAAAACCTACCGCAAAGCCCGACAACAGGACCAAACCTGTAGTGAGTATCAGACGAACTAGATAACAAATTATCTAGAGCGATTTACTCAAAACAACCATCGTATAGAAAGCCCAGTGATTCGAGTCGCTGGGCTTTTTTTATCCACCTAGAACAAGTGTCTAGTCAACTTAGAAGAAGGTTTTTAGTGAATTCTTCAAAATATTTGGGGTAGATCTAAAACAGAACTAAGCCTGATATTGACCGCGCCAATATGGTGCAACTCCCTTAATTGGTGCAATTAATTTTAAGCATCCCTCCATCCCAAATATCCAAAAAAGTGCAGTGGTAATTTTAACCCTTTAAAATCAAAAGCTTAAAGAAAAAAAATTGTTGCACGAAAATTACGTGAGCGTGTTGGAACGCATCTTGCGTTTACTGTTGAGTCTTTAATTAATTACGACATCAATTCGCACGGTTCTAGTGCAATTGAGACAAAGCTAAGGGAGAGAGCTTTAATGAGTCAAACGGTTACCCAAGTTCATAGCGCAGTAGAGAGCTTGACGCAGAGTTCAGACACTCTATTTCTATTATTAGGCGCCATCATGGTTTTCTTAATGCACGCAGGCTTTGCATTTTTGGAAGTCGGTACAGTAAGAAAGAAAAACCAAGTGAATGCGCTGGTTAAGATCCTCTCGGATTTCGGCGTTTCTGCCATTGCCTATTTCTTTATCGGTTACTGGGTGGCTTACGGTGCGCATTTCTTTGCAGATGCAGAAACCTTATCGCAAGGTAATGGTTACGAGCTGGTGAAGTTTTTCTTCTTGATGACGTTTGCTGCGGCGATTCCAGCGATCGTTTCTGGTGGTATCGCTGAGCGTGCACGTTTCTATCCAATACTCATCGCAACACTGTTCACCGTAGGCTTTGTTTACCCATTTTTTGAAGGGATCATCTGGAATGGTAATTTTGGTTTCCAAGATTGGCTTGAAGCGCAATTCGGTTATGGATTCCATGACTTCGCAGGCTCTGTAGTAGTTCACGGCGTTGGCGGTTGGATTGCTTTGGTCGCGGTTTACTTCTTAGGTATGCGTAAAGGTCGTATTCGTGCAGGTAAACACACTAACTTCGCACCATCTAACATCCCATTCTTAGCACTAGGTTCTTGGATCTTATGTGTGGGTTGGTTTGGCTTCAACGTGATGTCAGCTCAAGCTATCAATGGCATCAGCGGCCTAGTAGCCATGAACTCACTTATGGCGATGGTCGGCGGCATTTTAGCGGCTTTAGTCGCAGGTAAAAATGACCCAGGCTTCATCCACAATGGTCCTTTAGCTGGCCTCGTGGCGATTTGTGCAGGTTCAGACTTAATGCACCCACTTGGCGCTCTCGTTACAGGTGGTGTAGCGGGCGCACTGTTTGTTTACTTGTTCACGTACATGCAAAACAAAACACAGATTGATGATGTACTCGGTGTGTGGCCTCTACACGGCGTGTGTGGCGCTTGGGGTGGCATTGCAGCTGGCATCTTCGGCCAGCAAGCACTCTGGGGACTAGGTGGCGTGAGCTTTGGTGCGCAAGTAATGGGAACACTTGCAGGTATTATCGTCGCTCTAGCCGGTGCATTGGTTGTATACGGTGTTCTAAGTAAAGTGACTGGCCTACGTTTAAGTGAAGAAGACGAGTTCAACGGTGCGGATCTTGCCATCCACAAGATCTCATCAATAAACGAAGACTGATCACAGTTCAATAGATAAACAATAAGCGGCTTCGGTCGCTTTTTTTGTGTCTGTTCATTCTTAATCCGCTGATATCGAGCGAGTTATGTCACAAATAATCAATGAATTCAGTTGGCTAAGACTATGGTCTAATCCCTAAAACTATTGTTGGAATTTGAACAGTGCTAAGCTGTTACAAAGTGACATATTGAAAAGGACGTTATATGCATTTCCCATATCGAAATATCGTAATTCTTACTGGCGCCGGCATCTCTGCGGAGTCGGGGATTCAAACATTCCGAGCACAAGACGGATTATGGGAAAACCATAAAATCGAAGATGTCGCGACACCTGAGGGCTTTGCAAAAGATCCAGACTTGGTGCAAGAGTTCTACAATAAGCGTCGCCATGGCTTACAGAACGAAAGTATTCTGCCAAACTCTGCCCATAAGGCGCTAGGTGAGCTCGAAGAGAAGCTAGACGGCAAAGTAACGATCATCACTCAAAACATCGACAACCTGCACGAGAGAGGCGGTAGCAACAATATTATTCACATGCATGGTGAACTTCTTAAGGCACGTTGCAGCGAATCAAACCAAGTTCTAGAGCACAAAGACGACATCCATACCGGCGAATTGTGCCATTGTTGCCAGATACCAGCTCAAATGCGTCCTCATATTGTTTGGTTTGGCGAAATGCCATTAAGAATGGGCGACATCTATTCAGCGTTAGAAGAAGCGGATCTGTTCATCTCGATCGGCACGTCAGGTGTGGTTTATCCAGCCGCAGGTTTTGTACATGACGCTAGAATGCATGGTGCGCATACCATAGAGATAAATCTCGAACCTAGTGCGGTTGAAAGTGAGTTTGAAGAGAAACGCTACGGTAAAGCCAGTATTGAAGTGCCGAAATTAGTGGGTGAGCTGTTGTGTTCAGAGAAGGGCTCTTTAACGGCTTAACTAATCTTTATCCACCATATATGGCAAATGTACATTGACCTAAAGAGAATTAGAGTCGTATGTATGTTTGCCTTTTTTGTCTCTATTTTTTACCTGTCTTACGGCCAAATCAGCCACTAAATAATGGAGTAATTAAGCTCGTTGATCTGTTCGCTGCGCTTTTTTCATTTCGTACATCGCTTTATCTGACTCATCAAGCGCCTGTTTAAAGTTCTCTCGACTCGTTACTTCAATACCGTAAGAGAAGCCGATGTTCTCTCCATGTAATAGGTTCGTCACTTGGGTTACAAACTCGCCACCACGGCCAAGTTGTGCAGTCGCGACAAACTCATCACCGCCAACACGAAATACCATTTCATCTTCTAGGGCGGCTTGGCTGAGCGCTTGAGAGAAGCGAACGATCATTAGATCGCCAACTTTATGGCCTTTACGGTCATTGACTCGCTTTAACCCGTCCAAATCGAAATATATGAGTTCGAATTCTTTCAGCGTGATTGCGTCAAACTTCTTACGATTATACAAGCCTGTCAGCTCATCTTGCTTGCTTTGATCTTTCAATTTGGTTGTAAGTTCAGTAATACCGTAAGCAATAAGTAAGAAGGCTATTTGCAACAATCCATCTTCAAGAAATGTGTCGAGTAACTCGTTTCTGTCTGCCCATTCATCGAGGTGTTTGAGCTCTGTGATCACATCATAAAGCAAGTTAAAAATAAGTAGTAGAGCACCATAGCGAAGGGCTTTATGAGGGCGAATAGCATGACGAGCAACGTAGTAGATGTACATTATAATCACGAGCGTGTTCGTTTCAAAAAACAGATCGTAATTGGAATCTATGTGAATAAAAGAACTCAGCCCAAGCATCAAGAATGACGCAAGCAGCATCAGAGTCACAACCAATAATATAGGGTTCGCGGGCATATTAAATCGCACTTCATTTTGTTTAATGTCATCCTATATAAAGTGTAGATAAAAATAAAGCGGCTTACGCCGCTTTATTAACCTGTCAGTAACAATCTAGTTGTTTACTTTAAGTTTTTGGAAGTACTCGTCATAAATAACGCTCGCTTCGCCAACTTCATCCTGCCAAACGCCGTTATCCATCACTGATTGCGGTGGGAAAACGTTCTTATCTTCAGAAAATTCTTTAGGTAGAAGAGGGTAAGCCGTTTTAACTGGCGTCGGGTAACCGATCTCTAAAGCAATCTTAGCGGCATTTTCAGGACGAAGAAGGAAGTCGATCATCTTATGTGCCGCTTCAACATTTTTAGCACCTGATGGGATCGCTAGGCTATCCATCCAGAAGATCGCGCCTTTCTCTGGCCAGATGATGTCAATTGTCGCGCCTTCTTGGCGTGCCATGTAAGCAGAGCCATTCCAAAGCATACCAAGAGACACTTCGCCCGCTAGATAAGGGTTTGCTGGGAAATCTGAGTTAAATACCAATACGTTTGGCATCAGCTTACGAAGTTCTTCGTACGCTTCTTTGATTTCTTCAGGGTTCGTTGTGTTTGGAGAGTAACCCAGTTTAGACAGTGCGATATGGAAAACCTCACGAGAGTCATCCATCATCATCAGTTGGCCTTCCCACTGTGTATCCCACAGATCGCCCCAGTTTTTAACTGAAGACTTGTCTAGCATATCTGAGTTGATACCAATACCCGTTGCGCCCCAGATGTATGGGATCGAGTAGTTGTTGTTTGGGTCAAATGGCTTATCTAAGTAATTTGGATCCAAATCTGCAAAGTGGCTTAGCTTAGTTTTATCAAGCTCTTGAAGCATGCCTTCTTTACGCATCTTTGAAACGAAGTAAGTAGAAGGAACCACTAAGTCGTAACCCGTACCTTGAGTTTTTAACTTAGCGTACATGCTTTCGTTAGACTCATAAGTTGAGTAATAGACTTTAATGCCAGTTTCTTCTGTGAAGTCTTCTAGTACTTCATTTGGAATATATTCAGACCAGTTGTAAAAATACAGTTCTTGGTCAGCTGCGAAAGAGGGTGTAGAAAGTAAAGTAGCAGCACACAATGCGCCGGTATACAGTGTTTTTTTCATTACTGTTCCGTTCATTTGTTTGATTTGGAGCTGGGTAGTGAACCCAAAGTAAATGGATTTCTAAAAATCGCGCTAGATTATAGCAGTGATATAACAAAATAGGCAGCCTAAGCTGCCTATTCATTGATATTCTTATTTTTAACGTGTTGATTACCTAACTCAGGTTGTTAAGTAAACCAGTTACTTATCAGCGTCTGTTGACCGGAGCAATGAGATAACGAACTCGCTTACTGACCCGCTTTAAGCTTCATGAAGTAATCTTCGTATTTTACCGTCTTATCGCCCACCGCGGCTTGCCATTCAACACGGTCAAGATCTTCTTGCGACGGGAACAGAGCAGGGCTGTCTTTGAACTTCTCATTAGACGCTTTAACTGCCGTTAGGTAACCGGTGTCACGAGAGATTTGCTCTGCGATTTCTGGGCGAAGTAGAAAGTCGATCATCTTATGAGCCGCTTCTACGTTGATTGCGCCAGAACTGATAGCAAAGTTATCAACCCAACCAATGCCGCCTTCTTTAGGGAAAACCAGTTTAATCGGTAGCCCTTCATTTTGCGCTGCTGCGGCAGAACCGTTCCAAAGCATACCAAGGCCGACTTCGCCAGACATGTATGGCGCGCCTGGGTTATCTGAGTTAAACACAAGAACGTTTGGCATCAACTTACGCAGTTCAGCGTAGGCTTCGTCGATTTCTTTCTCGTTAGTCGTGTTACCTGAGTAACCTAACTTACGCAGTGCGATGTGGAACACTTCACGCGTGTCGTCCATCATCATCAGCTGACCTTCAAGCTCAGGGTTCCATAGGTCAGCCCAGCTTTGGAAATCTTCTGGATCGTACATGTCTGTGTTAACAGCTAGACCCGTAATAGCAACAACATGTGGAATCGAGTAGTCGTTGCTCGGATCATATGGCTTATCTAGGTAGTTCGTATCTAGATTCGCAAAATTGTTTAGCTTGGTTTTGTCGATCTTTTGAAGCATGCCTTCGTCGCGCATTTTAGACACGAAGTAGGTCGAAGGAACCACAAGGTCGTAACCTTTATTGTGCGTTTTCAATTTTGCGTACAAAGTTTCATTCGATTCGTAAGTCGAGTAAATCACTTTGATGCCAGTTTCATCAGTGAACTGTTCTAAGATCTCACTATTGATGTAAGGTCCCCAGTTCATGAATACCAATTCTTTGTTATCTTTTGCAAATGATGGTGCAGATAACATTGAAAGCGCACATGCACTACCAGCTAATAGAGTAGCCCATTTTTTCATTGACGTTAGCTCCAAACTAAACGTTGCCCGAAGGCAGTAGATAGAAAAACAGAATGGCAATTTACCATTCTGTTTATGAATAACACTTTTGTTAAACTTGAAGTATCTTAACTTCTTATCAAGTCAGCCTCAGTACAGAGTAGGAGACTTACTTGATTCTCTCTCTCGCTAATAACTGAGAAATAATCACCAATATTAACGACACCACTAACATCACTGTTGCTAGGGCGTTGACCTCTGGAGATATACCGACTTTAACCATCGAGTAAATCTTCAGTGGCAATATTTCATACGTTGGGCCCGTTACGAAAGAGCTGATGATCACATCGTCCAAAGACAGAGTGAAGCTCAATAACCAACCCGCAGCAACAGCTGGCTTAGCAAGAGGCAAGATGATCTGTTTTAGAATCGTCCATTCACTTGCCCCTAAATCTTTTGCAGCTTCTAGCATCTTCACATCAAAGCCATTCAAGCGACTGTAAACCGTAACAACAACGAACGGCAGACAGAAAGTAATGTGCGCCGCAAGTAGGGTAAAGAATCCAAGTTGTACACCCATAACTAAGAATAGCGCAAGAAGCGAAATCGCCATTACGATATCTGGAGACATCATCACGATGAACAACATGCCATTGACTATGCCTTTACCTTTAAATTGGTAACGGAATAGGGCTACTGCTGTCAGGCTGCCAACAATCGTTGCCGCAGTTGCTGAGAACACCGCGACGTTGATCGAGTGCCACGCAGCCTGCATTAGGCTATCGTTGTTAATCAGCGCGTCATACCACTTGGTGGTAAAGCCACCCCATTTCATACCAAACTTATTGGCATTAAAAGAGTTGGCAATTAATACGATAATAGGTAGGTATAGAAAAGCGTATACCAGCGCCATAAAGCTGAACTTAACTGTGCGACCCATTAGTCTAGCTCCACTTTCTTATTCAATAACTTGCCTGCACGGTAGTAGGCATAAAGCATCACGGCCATAGCGGTAGTCAGTGCAATACTGGTTGCGGCGCCAAACGGCCAATCACGGGCATTAAGCACTTGGCTCTTAATGACGTTACCGATCAACAGGTTCTTAGCACCGCCCAACAAGTCTGAAATGTAGAACATTCCAAGCGCAGGGAGCAATACAAGTAAACAACCGCCGATAATGCCTGGCATCGTTAGGGGTAAAACAACCTTCAATAGCGTTTGAAGTTTGTTCGCACCTAAGTCTTTAGCCGCTTCTAAATAAGTATCGTCTAGCTTTTCAATCGCTGAGTACAACGGCAAAATCATGAAAGGCAATAGGATATACACTAACCCGATCATTACTGCCGTTTCTGAATACATGATACGAAGTGGCTTATCGATAATGTCTAACGCCAACAAACCTTTGTTCAACACACCTTGAGTACCCAGAACTACTTTTAATCCGTAAGTACGAATCAAAGAGTTGGTCCAGAATGGCACAATCACTAAGAACAACATGATTGGGCGCCATTTCGTAGGCATTTTTGCCACGATATAGGCAAATGGGTAACCAATAATTAAACAAAGTAGGGTTGCGACAATCGCCATATAGAAAGAGTGCATCAGCACTTTAAAATACAGCGGATCAGCCAAACGCAGGTAGTTATCGAGAGTGAAGGTCATCTCGATCAAGTTCGCTTCATCACGAGTTAGAAAGCTAGTGCCGATGATCATGATGTTTGGAATCATCACGAACAGCACTAACCAACCTGTGATTAAAGCAACAATCGCGTTTTGTAAATTAAACTTCTTGCTCATCTTCTAACACCACTTCCCAGCTCTCAACCCAAGTTACTGCAACTTTTTGGCCCAGTGAGTGATCAACATCAGGGTCATCTTCGTTGAAGAATTCGCTAACCATGACACGCATACCTGATTCAAGTTCTACGACTGAATCTAATGTCATGCCTTTGTAGGTTCGCTCGACAATGTGGCCGACAATACCACTTTGATCCGACTCTTTAATTTCTTCGATACGAAGATCTTCAGGGCGAAGTAGTACTTGCAGTTTTTGGCCCGGTGCTACATCTTTATCATGATAGATAATTGACTCTTCACCTTCGATTGTCGCAACAATGCGCTTTTCATCTTGACGAGATTTCGCTGTCGCTTCGAATACGTTAATTTCACCAATGAAACGAGCAACAAATAAGTTCTTAGGCTCTTCGTAGATTTCTCTTGGTGTTCCGTCTTGTTCAATCACGCCATCACGCATAACAATAATACGGTCAGACATGGACAATGCTTCTTCTTGGTCATGCGTTACAAAAATGAACGTGATACCAAGTTGGCGTTGCAGTTGTTTAAGCTCGATTTGCATCTGTTTACGTAGTTTGTAATCTAGAGCAGAGAGAGACTCATCCAACAAAAGAACTTTAGGCTTATTAACGACAGCACGAGCGATTGCGATACGTTGCTGTTGACCACCGGATAGCTGGTGTGGCTTTCGTTGTGCCATTTGTTCTAGGCGCACCATTTTTAAAGCATCCATGACACGAGGTTCAATCTCGGTGTTTGGCACTTTTTGCATGCGTAAACCAAATGCCACATTGTCGAAAACGGTCATATGTGGGAATAGGGCATAGCTTTGGAATACAGTGTTAACATGCCTTTGTTCAGCAGGAACTTGGGTTACATTCTGTTGAGCTAATAGTATTTCACCACTATCTGCCGTTTCAAACCCTGCAATCATCCTTAGTACCGTGGTTTTACCGCAACCGGACGGGCCTAATATCGTGAGAAACTCACCATGATTTACGTTTAGATCAAGATTGCCGATGACTTCCTTACCATCGAAACTTTTACTAATGCCAGTTAACTGTACGACTGGCTTTCCTACTGATTTTTTAGCGTTCAACGTCTGTTTTTCTCCACCTTGGTTCTATTTGAGACCTGTTGCTATACACCTTTAAGGCGCGCATCATAATCACCAAAAACGTGAATTCAAAGCATTTTTTACCATTCATAGATAAAAAAATTCACAGGTAAAAGTAAACATCTTTTACCATACTGTTATTTATTGGGTTCACACCCTAACAAGTGTCTAATTATTAACCATTAAGACGCAAAAGCAAGCCTTGTTACAGATTCATATTTTAGTTTGCAGCCGACATATGGGTATAATGAAGGCAATTTTTTATCAATAAGTTAGGTGGCTTCGTTTAGTTGGCGCACCTAGGTATCAATATGAACAACGACATCGAAAAAGATTTTAATTTGGGCGGTAGTATCGACCGTGCACTTTCCGGCGATTATGAGCTCAAAGCAACGGCTGTATTCCAAGAAGCTTGGAAACATACGATAAGTCACTTTCTTTCGTTTTCCCCTGCGATTGTTGCGCTGATGTTCGTGCAATTGGCTATCTTTTATATCGCACTAAAACTGCAGCTTGGTGACCCAGCGATTATCTTAGACGCGGTTATCGACCCAGAGGCATTTACACCACAGGTCGTTGAATCCATTTTTATTGCTAACTTTAGCTACGAAGTAATCAGCGCGCCTATCTATGCTGGCATCTGTTTAATGGCAATGAGCCACGTCGCAGGCTTACAAACCAAAGTGCGTCATATCGGAAAAGGTTTACAGTTCACGGTTCCAGTCATTCTCGTTACTTTGTTCAGCCTCATGCTTCAAGGCATCGCAGGTATGCTTTTGCCATTTTTGTCTATCTACTTCTCACTAGCATTCAGCAATTCAATTCTGCTGATTTGTGATAAGAAAGTACCGCCAATGCAATCGCTGCTGCTTTCTCTAAGAGCGGTAAATAAGAAAATCTTCGTCGTCGCATCTATCTACTTAATGGTTATGCTGATGTTCATTGTGGCAGCAATGATGTACGGCATTGGCTTGATATTCGTTCTTCCGTTTTTCTTTCATGTGAAAGGCATCATCTACCGTGAAATGTTTGGTATCAAACTGAAGGTTATTGCGTCAGATCGACCTAATAGTGATGACGACAACAGCAACGGCGACAGTAATAACGACGGCAACAACAGTAACGATGGTAACAAAAACAAAAACCCTCAGGTGTTCGATGCGTAATAATGTCAAAGGCAGCGCAAGTAAATCACTTGCGCTAAAGGTAACTGCACTAGCGATTGTGGGGTCTATCTCACTGGTTGGTCCATATATTTACCAAGAAGAAGAGCGCCGACGTTCGGCAGACCAAAGTTCAAATACATCAAGTGAGTTTGGTGATTTGACCGTGGCATCAGATCGACCAAATTTTGCTGCCATCGAAGATGTGAACGTAAAAAAAGACACATTCTTTTCGTTCCTTCGCCCAAGCATCAATATTGAAAACAAACGTATCACCAAAGAGCGCGCGTTTTTAACTAAGCTATCTGAATTTGGTTTGAGCAATATTGACTCTGAAGACGCGTCTTATGCGAAAAGGTTAGGGAAGTTGTACAGCTTACCGGTACCTAGTGAAGGTTTAGATCAGGCATGGCTGACAGAGATGCTGAGCCGTGTCAACGTACTGCCAGAGGCGCTGGTACTGACACAGGCTGCTAATGAATCGGCTTGGGGGACATCACGTTTCGCCACCAAAGCCAACAACTATTTCGGACACTGGTGTTACACCAAAGGTTGTGGACTTGTTCCGCTACAACGTAACGAAGGTAGCTCGCATGAAGTAGCAACATTCTCTTCAAGCCAAGAATCGGTGCATCGTTACTTCATGAACCTTAACCGCAACCGTGCTTACTCTGATTTAAGAGCCATTCGCGCAAAACTTGCTGCACAAGGTGATGACCTTTTAACAACCGAAACAGCGACAGAGCTCACCAACGGCTTATTAAAATATTCTGAGCGAGGTTCAGACTATGTGACTGATTTACAAGCTATGATCCGTCACAACAAGGTATACTGGAAAAAGTAACTCATTTTGATACCAACTTGGTTGCCTTCGAAAGTCGGCTTACACCAAGTAACATCACAAAAAGAGCAGCTCATTGGCTGCTCTTTCTATTTATAAACGCTCAACTTCGACAAGATTATAATAATGAAAAAGACAGTACTCGCTCTATTAGCCACTTTAAGCCTTGGCGTTTCTCTTCCAGCTTCGGCGCAAGAATACATGTTCACGTATTCTAAACTCTATACTCAGCTGAAAAACAACACCAAAGAAGGGCACGATGATGTCAAAGTTGCGGTCTTCTTTGTTGACCAACAAGCACAGAAAACCTGTCACATCAGCAAAGCTTGGATGGAGAAAGAAGAGCATTACGAAGAGTTAAAAGTGTCTCCTGCGAATGAGCTGCTTCTACCGGTAGATAAAAACCTACGCTCAGCAAACCCTCTTATCTTTGTACAAACCCAAGAACAAGAATGTGCGTATTCGCTCGTCGTAATGACTCAGAAGCCTTTGGCTGGAACGGTTGAGGTTGCACAGTTAGAAAACCTTTTACCACAGATGCAAGCGATGCTTGAAGACGTCAGCGGCATGTTCTCTAGTTGGTTCACTCCTGATATTCAAGGTTTGACGCTAGAATTTGATAGTAAACTTGAAGGCAATATTGCCCTGTCTAATGGTAAGCAAATCCCAATCAAAGAAGGGCGTGCGAAATTCACGCTGGATGAACTGAATGGAAGTGACAGCATCACGTTACCAGAAGCCACAGTTCGTGTTTTGCCTTACATCCCTGCGCAATAATAACTACCGGCCAGAAGCTGTTTGCTCAGCTTAAGATCTTGACGAAACAGCCTGTTCTTCTTTGAACAGGCTGTTTTCGTTTAAAGTCTTAAACCTAAACCTTTAAATCTTGCCAAATCACATATCTCGACGGCCTTTCATCTTTGATTCTTACCTCTTATTGCGACATATTTCTCTCACCGCTAGAGGACAGATCGTATGATAAGGCGGAATCTTTCTCCTACTTGGCTTGTTTATCCTGCCATTACTGTTCCAACCTGAAATAAAAATCCGTATAATCCACGCCCTAAAACAGTCCCACTAGCAATCTACAGTCGGTAATACGACGGTGTGAGAGTCGCAATGAACCAAAACGAAAATAAAAAAGATACACTTGAATTCAACAAGCTTCAGAAACTTCTAAGAAGAAATGTTGGGAATGCCATCGTCGACTACAACATGATCGAAGAGAATGACGTAGTAATGGCGTGTATTAGTGGCGGTAAAGATTCATTTGCGATGCTAGACATTTTGCTACGTTTGCGTGAAGCAGCGCCCATCAAATTTGATGTTGTTGCCGTAAACCTAGACCAAAAACAACCGGGGTTCCCTGAGCATATTCTTCCTGAGTACTTTGAAACTCTGAACATTCCTTACTACATCGTAGATAAAGATACGTACTCAGTGGTAAAAGAAAAAGTGCCAGAGGGTAAAACAACGTGTGGCCTTTGCTCACGTCTGCGTCGCGGTACTTTATACTCGTTTGCAGAGAAGATTGGCGCAACGAAGATTGCTCTAGGTCACCACCTAGACGACATTGTTGAGACTATGTTCCTGAACATGTTCCACGGTGCTCGCCTTAAGGCTATGCCACCTAAGCTTCGCTCTGACGATGGTCGTAACGTTGTAATCCGTCCTCTGACTTACTGTCGCGAAACTGACCTAATCAAATACGCCGAGCATAAAGAGTTTCCGATCATTCCGTGTAACCTGTGTGGTTCTCAAGAAAACCTTCAACGCCAAAACATCAAAGCGATGCTAATTGATTGGGATAAACAGACTCCAGGCCGTGTTGAGAAGGTCTTCAAGTCAATTCAGAACGTGAGCCCAAGCCAATTGGCTGACCGTGAGTTGTTTGATTTCATTAACCTTCCACTGGATCGTAGCGAAGATCGCAAAGCATACGAATTCGAAGAAGCTGAAATCTCGTCTTCAAACATTGATGAGTCAATGTTCATCGACGTAACTAACGTATAACGCGATATAAACGATTCTGTTGTTGGAATCGCGTAAGCTTTAGATAAACAAAAACGCCTCAAGCATTACTTGAGGCGTTTTTTTATAATTAAAAAATCAGCTATTTAGACAGGTTCGGATCGAGCGGGCTAACGTAACCTGACGGTTTAAGAGCAAGTACATCGCAGTTAATCTTGTCGATGACATGTTCCGCAGTATTGCCGATAAACACAGCAGACAAGCCAGTACGGCCTGTTGTACCAAGGATAACCATAGCCGCATTGTGTTCAGACGCTACACGAGGAATAACATCTTCAGGCAAGCCTTGCTCAACCACGGTTTGCTCTTCACACATACCGTGTTTCTGGCGTAGTGCTTTCATCGCGGTTAAGTGATGGCCACGAACCGCATCAGTATAAGAGGTTGGGTCAAACTCTGGCAATTCGATTGTGATATTCGCCGGTGTCACCGGGTAGGCGTTCACCAAGAACGGTTCAGCATCCAAACGACCAGTGATCTCAAGTAATCTGTCGACCATGGTATCATTGAGCTCTAAGTGAGCTTCTGTTTCAGAGCCTACATGAACGGAAGCGTAGATCTTCGCGTGTTCTGGCCAGAAATCATTTTTAACCAACAGCACTGGGCTAGGGCACTTTCTCAATAGGTGCCAGTCGGTTGGAGTAAAGATGACCGATTCTAAGGTATCGTGCTTACGCGTGCCTTTGATCAAAATGTCATGCTCACCACTGTAAACCTCAGCAATGATCGCTTCATACGGGCGATTATGCCAAACCACTTGTACGTTAAATTCAATAGAATCATCAAGGTAAGGAGCAGCAACCTTATTCATCCAAATTTCACGCTGATGAATTACGCCTTTGCGCATTGCATCTCTCTCATCAACAGAGAGCATAGATGTCATTTCATACGAGAAGTCGTAGATCGACAAAAAGAAAGTGATGTGGCTTGTTGAGGTGCTTTTCTTGGCAAGTTGGATAGCACGAACTAGAGCAGGTTGCTCATCGTGATTAATGTCTGCGACAACTAAAATTTTGTTATAGATACTCATAACTAAGCCTACTTTTCAGACCGAACATATAAATAATGTAGCGTAGTTATGGAGAGAATAAGAGAAATATAAGAGGTTTTAAGAGAGAAACATGATGTAGCTCATTATTGAACTACATCATTGATATCTAGACTATTCTTTTGAAACGCCAGCAAGTTCCATCAACGCATCGTGATCTTCGATAGTGATGTATTTGCCTTTAACGCTCAAGATGTCCGCTTTTTGGAAACGACCTAACAGACGGCTGATTGTTTCAACAGTCAAACCAAGGTAGTTACCAATATCGCCTCGAGTCATCGTTAAGCGGAACTCACGAGGGCTGAAGCCACGCTGAGAGAAGCGAGTTGAAAGGTTGTAAAGGAATGCCGCAAGGCGCTCTTCCGCGTTCTTTTTAGAAAGAAGCAGAATCATTTCCTGGTCACCTTTAATCTCATTACTCATCAAACGCATAATCTGCTGACGCAATTTAGGCATTTTCCCTGATAAGTCATCGAGAATCTCATATGGAATTTCACATACCATAGAAGTTTCCAAAGCTTGAGCGAAACTAGGGTGTTCGTCACCCGTGATCGCGTCAAAGCCAACAAGATCGCCCGCTAAGTGGAATGCAGTAATCTGCTCATCACCTTGCTCGGTAATCGTATAGCTTTTAATCGTTCCAGAGCGAATAGCATAAAGAGATTTAAGTTCGTCTCCCGCTTTAAATAGCTCTTGGCCTTTTTGAATAGGTTTCTTTCTTTCAATGATCTGATCAAGTTGATCTAGCTCAGATTCATTCAAAGTAAATGGGATACAGAGTTGGCTAATACTACAATCTTGGCAGTGGATCGCACAGCCACCAGACTGAACTCGTTTCGTCACAGGCTTTTCAGAAATCATAACAATCTTTCACTATTTGATATACGTCAATATTTTAGCATTCCTTAATCCTAAAGGGTAGTAAAAAAACCGGATTAAAGACACCGCTATACGGTATAAATAATGAGCTGTAGCGCCATATAACCGGTATAGAAGCCGTAAATGAGGATTGAAATTGCGCCAAACTGGCGAAATAAGTCAGCTTGTTGCAGTTTTTTGAGGAAATTGGCACCCATTCCAACCGTAAGCATCGCAGGAAGAGTACCTAAACCGAAAGCAAACATGATACCCGCTCCGTTATACCAACTTCCTGACACTGCCGCCCACGTTAGCATTGAGTAAACAAGACCACATGGAAGCCAACCCCAGATAAAACCAAAAGGTAAAGCATGACTAGGGTGCTTCAATGGTAGAAATGATTTGCCTAAAGGAGAGATATAACGCCATAGCTTCTGTCCAACTTTTTCAAAGAACAACAAGCCAAACCACCATTTACCAATATACAAACCTAAGACGATCATAAAACCAGCCGCAAACAAACGCAGCCAGCCCAGCAGAGCATTAAAATCGCTCAGCTGACCTATCGAAGAGATTGCACCACCAATCACACCGCCAATCACAGCATAGCTTAGCAAGCGCCCTAAGTTATAAAGCAAGGGAATGACAGGGGAAGGTTTACTGTTGCCAATCGAAAGAAGCGACGCAATACCACCACACATTCCCATGCAATGGCCTGCGCCGATCAATCCAACAACAAAAGCGCCAATCCAATCAGGCGTCATCGTTCTTTTTGTCTAAGTTAGTTTGGCTTTCTACGTTAGCTTTCTCATTCTTGGCAGGTTTACTATCAGAATGATGATGAACATTAGTATCTTCATCAAACAGAATGTTATGGCCTTGGCGTTCAAGGTCTTCAAACTGCTCGCTCTTCACTGCCCATAGAAAGATTCCAACCGCGATACATACAAGTACGATCGCAATTGGAATGAGTATGTATAAACTTTCCATTATTTACCTTGCTCTTTTAAAAGCCTTAACGAGTTAGATACTACAATAATAGAGCTAGCAGACATGCCAACAACGGCAATGTATGGAGCAACCAAACCTGCGACAGCCAAAGGAAGAATAAGTAAGTTATATCCTAGTGACCAAGCTAGGTTTTCACGGATTATCCTACGCGTTTTTATCGCTAAAGTACGGGACTTAAGTAATCTATCGAGCTTATCACCCAATAGCACCATATCCGCAGAGGCTTTCGCCACATCAGTTCCGCCGCCCATAGCAACAGACAGGTGAGCACCGGCCAGAATAGGGGCGTCATTGATACCGTCACCAACCATCATGGTGATGTCACTTGCGTCTCTAGAGTTTAAATAAGCCAGCTTGTCTTCCGGCTTCGCGTTAGCAACAATGTCAGTAATACCAATCTCTGCTGCAACAGGCTTCGCATTAATCAAAGAGTCGCCAGTCAGCAGCGTGGTTTTGATTCCCGCTTCTTTGAATTGCTTAATAAACTCGATACTTTCTTTGCGAATCGGATCTTCATAAGTGAATGTTGCAATATGACGACCAGACATCGACAAGTAAATACCGTTACTTTCAGATGGCTGAGCCTCACCTAGAATGAACTCACTGCTACCAATCGCCACTTCTTGCCCATTCAACTCGCCAGTAATGCCCGAGCCAATCACGTTGTTTACCGACTCCACTTCGATATCATCAGAAATATAAGTTTTGAACGCTTTAGCGATAGGGTGGTTAGCGTGTTGTTCTAGGCTTGCTGCAACTTGCAAACAAGTATCTTTATCAAGGTCAGCGAACGTCTCAACTTTACTGATACGAATATCACCTTCAGTCAGAGTGCCCGTTTTATCGATGATTAAGTGGTTTACCTTGCACAAGGTTTCAAATACGTGACCTTTGCGCAGCAAGATACCGAAGTTACCCATGCGAGAAGTTGAGCAAGTAATCGCGGTCGGCGTCGCAAGAGACAAAGCGCAAGGGCAGGTCGCCACTAATACTGAAAGCATGATCCAGAAAGCGTCTTCTGGTCGTGTTTGATGCCAGTAGAACCAAGTCCCGAATGAAATGATTAAGATAACCGCGACAAAGTATCGAGCCACCACATCGGCGATTTCAGCAATTCGGGGTTTAGACAATTGCGCTTCATCTTGAAGACGAACGATATTAGAAATAACCGAATCCGCTTTAGAGGTCATCACTTCCAATTCAAACGATTCATCACCATTCAATGTGCCAGCAAAGACCGTATCACCTTCATTCTTGACCACATGGATAGATTCGCCAGTCAGCATGGATTCATCGATATGAATTCTGCCAGACAATACTTTGCCATCTGCGGGAATATGTTCACCCGGTAGAACGCGAATCTGGTCGCCAACTTTTAAGGTTTTTACCGGTACTTGCTCACCGTCTAGCGTTGTCGCCATCGCAGGAACGAGCTTAAGCAGGTTACCGCTAGCTGCTGCAGCTTTACGACGCGCGCGCATCTCAAGGAAACGACCAAGCAACAAGAAGAAGGTGAACATCGAGATAGATTCAAAGAACACTTCACCTTGCTCTGTCACTGTTGCCACTAAACTCGCAACGTAAGCAAATAGCAGAGCGATCGAAACGGGTACATCCATACCCAATGTTCGGCCTTTAATACTACGCCACGCATTAATATAGAAAGGTAACGCAGAGTATAGGAGAACAGGTGTTGCGAAGATCAAACTTACCCAACGGAAGTAACTTTTGAATTCAGGTTCAAGGCTGCCAAATACTTCGAGGTAGAGCGCTACAGCTAACATCATGACTTGCATGGTCGCTAAACCAGCAATACCAAGACGATAGAGATAATTCTTCATCGATCGATGATAGGCTGCTTCTTGTTGATCAGCCTCAAATGGAGCGGCTTTGTAGCCTAGGGTATGGATTGCAGACAACAGCTCGCTCAGTTTAGCCTGAGTGTTGTCCCAGCTGAGCAGGGCGCGGTTAGTCGTGGTATTAACACGAATACTAACAACCCCTAACTTTGAAGAGACTTGCTTCTCAATAAGCCATGCACAAGCAGCACAAGAGACACCTTCTAGTGACAATGTCACTTCAGAAGTATTTTCAGAGTTACGGACGAACTCCAATTGAACATCTTCGTTGTCGTAATGACTGAGTGCCAGAAGTTGCTCTGGAACTAGATCCGCTTTTTCAGCCGGAGCGGTACGATATTGGTAATAAGAGACCAAACCGCTATCAACGATTGTCTGGGCTACGGTTTCGCAACCTGGACAACACATCGGTCGAATCGATCCTAAGATTTCTACTTTAAAATCCGTTTCCGCTGGTACATCTTCACCGCAGTGATAACAGGATTCACACATAAGCTTTAGTTCGTTAGTTGAGTAGGAGTATCAATTGGGAAGTTCATGCGACCTTGCACTAACCATTCAGAATCATGCGGAGAAAGCTCGATAAACCATGGACCTTGCATTTCATGGTCCAGAGTCAACGTGTAGTTGCCGCTCACATCAGCGGTCAGTAGCTGAGTAAAATCACGGTCAGGGAGCGTTCGGTGCACGAACATTGCGCTAATAGCAGGGAAGTGGTCTAGCTTGCCTTTGTTTAGGGTAATGATAACTGAGTTACCTTTCTCGCTAACTGAAGCTGATAGGCCAAGCTTTTTAGCAACGTTTACTTTTGAAATGTCGACATTAATACCTTTACCTTTTTTATAGTAATCTTCAGTGACAACGTTAACTGAATGGTTGGTAAGTATCGCGACTCGAACCAATGTTAGCATAGAAACGCCAACGGTTAGGAAGATCAAAAACCACGGCCAAAACTGCTTATACCAAGGTTGTACCATATTATTATTCTCAATATATCCAATGAAATAAAACTAATTTTTACAAACACTTAAGGTTATAACTGTAAAAGAAAGACAGCCCCTTAAGAAGGGGCTGTTATTATTATGTTACTCTTTATCTGAGTTGCTGAGGCTCCAGACGTAGGCAGCGACGAGCTGTACTTTATCCTCACCGAGGATGTCCTTCCAAGCCGGCATTACACCAGAACGACCGTTCATTACTGTTTCAGTTACATCAGCACGAGAATCGCCAAACAACCAATCGCGGTCTGTTAGGTCAGGAGCACCAACAGCAGGGTTACCCTTACCATCTGTACCATGACACGCAGCACACACTACGAAACGTGCTTTACCAGCTTCTGCTTCACGTACGTTCACGCTACGACCAGAAAGGCTAAGAGTGTAGCTAACCACTTCTTTAACGCCTTCTTCGCCAAGTGCGTCTTTCCACGCTGGCATTTGACCGACACGACCATGCATGATGGTAGTAACGATCGCTTGTGGTTCACCGCCATATAGCCATGCATCGTCAGTCAAGTTAGGGAAGCCCTTTTGACCACGAGCATCAGAACCATGACACTGAGAACAGTTTTGCAGGAACAAGCGTTGACCAACTTTGATTGCGTCAGCATCTGATGCAATGTCAGGAACAGAACGAAGACCGTTCTCATCATGAGCTAGCTTTTTAAATGCTTCGCCAAAGTAAGTGTTCGCGTCATCAAGCTCTTTCGCGTACTCATCTAACTGTTTGTTAGCTTGAGCTGCAGCGATTGCAGAGCGAGACTCTTCTACGCTACGAACTGTTTGGTTTGAACTCGTCCAACCTAGTAGACCTTTAAAGTTGCCAAGGCCCGGGTATAGAGCAAGATAAACAGCTGCAAACACAATTGTGCTAACGAAAAGGTATGTCCACCATTTAGGTAGTGGGTTATTAAGCTCACGAATACCATCGTATTCATGGCCCATGTCATGACCTTCTTCTACACCTGTTTTATCGTTGGAACACCAACGAAGTAAGGCTGCACAGCCAATCAGCGTACCGATTGTGATGACTGTTACCCAAATACTCCAGAATGTACTCATTACTTCGTCACTCCTTGATTTTTATCTTTCGCAGGTGCTTCATCAGCGAACACTAGGTTTGCATCTTCGTCGAAGCGCGACTTACGATTTTTACCGAAAGCCCACCAAACGATGCCGATGAAACAAGCAAAAACAGTAACAGTCCAAACACTTTGAAATGTAATAATGTCCATAATTATTCCTTATTTCATTGCGTGGCCAAGCGATTGAAGGTAAGCGATGATTGCATCCATCTCTGTTTTTCCTTCAACATCTTGTTTAGCGTTAGCAATTTGTTCGTCTGTGTAAGGAACACCAAATTGATTACGGAAGATTTCAAGCTTCTGCTTAGTCAATTTGCCATCAAGTACATTCTCAGCAAGCCATGGGAAACCAGGCATGTTTGATTCAGGAACAAGTTCGCGAGGGTCGAGAAGGTGAACACGGTGCCACTCATCAGAGTAACGATCACCAACACGCGCTAGATCTGGGCCAGTACGCTTAGAACCCCATAGGAATGGATGTTCCCAAACACTTTCGCCAGCTACAGAGTAGTGACCGTAACGTTCAGTTTCAGAGCGGAAAGGACGAATCATTTGGCTGTGACATACGTTACAACCTTCACGAATGTAAATATCACGACCTTCCATTTCCAGAGCAGAGTAAACGCGTAGGTTTTCTACAGGTTCAGTCGTTTGCTTTTGGAAAATAAGTGGGGTGATTTCTACTAAAGCACCAAAGCTGATTGCGATAACAATTAAGATCGCGAGTAGACCAACGTTTTTCTCGACCAACTCATGGCGATTATTTGAATTTGAGCTCATTCTAAATCTCCTTAAGCCGGTTGAGGGATAGCTTTAAGGCTATCTTTAGGTGCAGAAACAGTTTTGTACGTGTTGTATGCCAGTAAGAACATACCAGATAGGAAGATAAGACCACCTAAGAAACGTACAAAGTAGAACGGGTAAGAAGCTTCTACAGATTCTACAAAGCTGTAAGTCAATGTACCGTCAGAGTTAACTGCGCGCCACATCAGACCTTGCATCACACCAGAAATCCACATTGCAACAATGTAGAAAACCGTACCAATCGTTGCTAACCAGAAGTGAACATTGATTAGGGATACAGAGTACATACGCTCTTGACCAAATAGTTTAGGAACTAAGTGGTAAACCGAACCGATAGAAACCATAGCAACCCAACCTAACGCACCAGAGTGAACGTGACCGATAGTCCAGTCCGTGTAGTGAGATAGCGCGTTAACCGTTTTAATTGCCATCATAGGGCCTTCGAAAGTCGACATGCCGTAGAATGATAGAGAAACGATAAGGAAACGTAGGATTGGGTCGTAACGTAGCTTATGCCACGCACCAGATAGAGTCATAATACCGTTGATCATGCCACCCCAAGATGGAGCAAACAGAACCAAAGACATAACCATACCTAGAGACTGAGTCCAGTCTGGAAGTGCAGTGTAGTGTAGGTGGTGAGGACCAGCCCAGATATACAGTGACACAAGAGCCCAGAAGTGAACAATCGACAAACGGTAAGAGTAAACAGGGCGACCAGCTTGTTTAGGAACGAAGTAATACATCATACCTAGGAAACCAGCTGTCAATAGGAAGCCTACCGCATTGTGTCCGTACCACCATTGCACCATTGCATCAATTGCACCTGCATAAATCGAGTAAGATTTAAACGCAGATACAGGAACAGCTAAGCTGTTAACTATGTGCAACACGGCAACCGTGATGATGAAGGCTCCGAAGAACCAGTTTGCTACATAAATGTGCGATGTCCTACGTTTAATCATGGTTCCAAAGAACACGACTGCGTAAGCTACCCACACAAGAGTAATAGCAATATCGATTGGCCATTCAAGTTCTGCATATTCTTTACCAGAGGTTAAACCTAACGGTAAAGTAATTGCAGCGGACAGGATAATCGCTTGCCAACCCCAAAAGGTAAAGGCTACGAGAGGGCCACCAAAGAGACGCGTCTGACAGGTACGTTGCACAACATAATATGATGTTGCAAACAGCGCACTTGTACCGAACGCAAAAATAACCGCATTAGTATGCAGGGGACGTAAACGACTGTACGTCAACCACGGCGTATCAAAGTTTAGCTGTGGCCAAACTAATTGAGCGGCAATCAAAACACCAACGCCCATACCGACAATACCCCACAAAATTGTAACGAGGGTAAATTGACGGACGACCGTATAGTTGTAGTTTTGTTCAAGCTGCTTTTCTTGGCTCATTTGCATGCTTCCAATTTCTTATTTACTACACTTTACTTCCAACACGACTCACGTCGTAATGCCACCCAAATTAGAAAAGGAAATTCAGCCTATTCAGGGCTTTATTTCCACTTGCTGATTTTGAAAAAAAGTGGCATTTTCAACGCGACACTATACTTGAATTAACAAATCAATGACAGAGTAGTAACCTTACGCTTGGTCTGGAATTGGATTTTTATTTAAAAACTTTGAACTTTGTAACAAGGAGTAAAGATTATAATGGCGGCACAAAAGCTAACAAAGGGCAGGCTCGTACAAATTATCGGCATGTTGGTTATTTTAATAGCGGCATTTACTTGGAGAACAGTAACATACGACAATAACGAAACAGTAAGCTGTATAATTTCAAAACCGTGTGAATTTGGTATTGATAATCATAATGTTTTAATTTCGGGCGATATTTCAGGGTATTCAATCGAAACATCTAAAACTGGCAAATTTATCATTAGCTACAATGAGAGCGGAATTCTAGAAGAAAAAGGGCCTTCGAATTGGCTGTTACAAACTAATGATAAGACCTCCTCAATAACAGTTACATTTCCACAACAGATAAGCACGTTTTCCGTAAACCTTTCTAAAGAGTAATAGAGGGAAAACTGAGTCACGCCTCGGTTCTTTTGATAGAAATATGTACCAAATCAGTGAAACACCATGCATTAAAGTGTTATAAAGAGGACATTAATAAAGTTTCCCGGAATCTATGAAATTTCTATCAAAAGTCTCTTATTCCCTAGACGATAAAATCGCAGTAGATGAGTTGCTCAATGGGGTAGAAAACCCTGACGATATTGCCTGTCTTATTTGCTACTGCACAGAAGAGTACTCAACACTCGCTGTGCAGAGATATTTCGTAGATGCTCTCCCTAACACCCCAATACATGGCTGCACCACTTGTCACGGCATTATGACCGAAACTGGGTTCCACTCCGGCCCAGTGATAGGCGTACTCATCATCTATGACTCTGGGATCAACGCCTATGGTACGGGTATCGAGCACTTTAGCGACTCCATAAACCAAAGCACCTTCAGCGCCATCGATAAAGCACTTAAGAACGCCAACCGAGAAGGTGAAATCCCTGATCTTATCTTACTGCATTCCACTCCTGGCAATGAAGAGAAGGTAATGGCGGCTATCGATAAGAAGTTTGGTACTGAGGTACCTGTTATTGGTGGCAGCGCGGCGGACAATCAGGTTTCTGGAAACTGGAGTATCTTTACCGAAGAGTCACTCTCTATCAATGGCGTATCTTTAACTGTGGTATTTGCTTCTCAGTCCATCTATTCGTCTTTTAGTGCAGGCCATACGCCCACTCGCTATTCTGGGACCGTGACTAAAGTAAGAAACCGAATATTGTTGGAGATTGACCATAGACCAGCCGTCACCGTTTATAACGAATGGACCAATTTCCATCTAGGTGGTAGTGATGATGGCTATATATTCGAAAAATCGTCCGTGTATCCGCTAGGGCGAAAAGTTGGCTCTTCATACGACTACCCATATTTCAAATTGTCCCACTCAATCAGAGAAACAGAGTGCAATGGAATCGAGCTATTCACAGATATCAGTGAAGGCGACACCATTTATTTGATGCAGGGCTCTAAACAGCAATTGATAAGCCGTGCCGCTAATATTATTCACTCTTCTTACTACAACGACATGGATTTAGAAGAGAAACTAGGTGCGATCAACATCTTCTGTGCAGGTCCAATGTTGAACCTTAAGCAAGATATGGACGAAGTATGCGATCAAATAAATCAAGCACTTAACGGACTCCCATACATATGCCCATTCACCTTTGGTGAACAAGGAAGGTTATCTGGCGGTGAGAGTGCGCACGGAAATTTAATGGTATCGTCTGCTACGTTTTATAGGTTGAAAAAGTAATGGGTTCTGAAGGTCAAGAAGCGCTGCAAGAAGCACGTATTGAACTGCAAAAACTAAAAGCCCGTGAGCGAAAACTGGCTGAAGAGAACAGGGTGATCTTATCAACCATCTCTGCGATCAGTAAGGCAAGTAACATATCTGAGATATTTTATAGTCTTGAATTTGTGCTCAAAAAATACATTAAATTTGATGACTTTATCGTAATATCTAGGGTAGGGAACGAAGGCAATTTCAAAACCCTGTTAACCAATAACAAAGTCTTCGAACAAATGAATTGGAGTGATTGTGGCAAGCTATCTCGAGTGATCAATGGAGAATGCGCCATCCTTTTTGAACCAAAGTCTCTGGGTGAATTCAATTCCTTACATCCCATTATCCTCGATCAAATCAACTCTGTTCTAATTACTGGTATCGATAGCGGACTAACACAATCCGTCATCATCTTTATCCACTCCAATACCAAGCACTTTAGTGTTGAAACCAAAGCAACCCTAAACCGATTTAGACCACTGATTGAGCGTGCTGTTTTCGATATTGAAAACAAAGAAAAGCTTGAAGCAACCGTTCGAGAGCGTACAGCAGAGCTTGTCACAGCAAGAAAAGACGCAGAAAGAGCCAACAAGGCCAAGTCTGAATTCCTCGCAATGATGAGTCATGAATTAAGAACACCGCTAAATGCCATCATTGGCTTGATAGACGCCCTAAAATCCACACCTCTGAACGACGAACAACAGTCTATACTGCTTAATATGAGCACATCATCTGAGCTTCTACTGGCAATTATCAGTGATGTATTGGATTTTTCTAAGATTGAATCTGGATGTTTCTCACTAGCACCTCAATGGAGCAATGTAAGAGACACTGTAACTTTTGTATTATCTGAACAAAAGAAGACAGCAGACGATAAAGGGTTGGCGCTAACGGTAACCAGCGATATCCCTGAAGGTGAACTTCATTACATCGATCCAAGTCGCTTGGCACAGATCCTATTTAACCTGATTGGCAACGCGATTAAATTTACTGAGCGTGGGCATGTCCATGTTTCTATCAAATACCTGCAGAGCTCATTCTATATAACAGTAGAAGACACCGGGATTGGCATTAGCTCACAACAACTTTCGTCGCTATTCAGCCCATTCGTGCAAGCTGATAGCACAATCACACGCAGATTTGGTGGCACCGGTTTAGGCCTGGCAATAACCAAGCGACTGGTAGAACTAATGCGAGGACGCATATCTGTAGAAAGTGAGCCAGGTAAAGGCTCTAAATTCGAAGTACAGTTACCAGTGCTTACCAGAGTCACGAACAATCTAGCTCACTGTGAAGAAGACAAATCTTCAAGAGAACTCAGAGGCCGCTATTCAGTTTTAGTTGTCGAAGACAATCCTACAAATCAAATGGTGATTAAATTGATTCTAACGCGACAAGGCCACGAAGTTTTCATCGCAAGTAACGGTGAAGAAGCAATTGGCTTTGTTGAAAGAGGAAACGACTCGATAGACATTATCTTGATGGATGTGTCGATGCCAGTAATGGATGGCCTAACGACAACTAAATACATGAGAGACGCGAACATCAAAACGCCAATCGTCGCGCTAACAGCACACACATCACTAGAAGATAAATATTCGTGCTTAGATGTAGGCATGAATGATTTCGTTACCAAACCAGTAAGAACCAAAGAGATCACCGAGGCTATTGATCGATTAATGCTTGAAATCTAATAAACGTATTCTTAATCGAAGATTAGGATATATGTTTATTAGGTATTTTATGGTAAATAGCCTTACTGTTAAATAGAACGCCAATTTGGTAGATAAACAAGAGGCAGGGCATCACACAAAGATACCTGCCTTATAAATGCCAAAACCAATTTAACATAATATACATAATACGCAGTCAAATATCGCTTCTTTAGTTTGCATCATCCATAACGCCAAACCTCCGCAAGCCATTGAAATTCCTGATAATCCTAACCCGTCAAACTTTTTTGCCATGTGTTCCCATAGCTGTTTTATCTCTGGATTGTCGTTGCGGTCAGCGTGCAAACCTATCAATGCTACCTGTGGGTCTAACTTTGCATTTTCTGCTAAAAAAACCGCTTGTAAATCAGTGAGATAGCGACGACCTTTGCGAAAATCACTGATTCTCTGCTGTGGTATGTTCATATCGTGTGCTATTTGCTTGTCTTGTACGTAATTTTGCGCCTTTTTATAGGCGTCTAACAGTTCATTCTGGTACATGGCAAATCCTCCGTTTTCCTAATCATAGCCTATTGCTAACCATTTTTGGTGTATTGCGTTAACCAAATCTGGTGTATATGATTTTCCCCGTTAACCAAATTTGGTTAGTCCTATTTTGACTGTCTAGGTCTGGGCTGTTCGCCCTTGACGCTTATAGCTCGGCTTAGACGGTCAATCCCAACTCAATAATCAGTCAAGGTGGTTGTTATGTTTATTATTCAAGTCTGCTCTGGTGTTCTTCCTCGATACCTTTCTCATTACATTGTTACTGATACGGGGCTTACTCCTGTAATCACGGTTCACAAAGATAAAGCTTTGCCTTTGACCGATGCCGATTCTCAAGATGCTTTCAAGCGACTTCTTCCTTTTTGGCCTCAAATGAAAGTGATTGAGGCTTAATCATGGCTTACGAGCGCGTTTTCGACCTCAAAACGAAAAGCTTTGAAATGATTGATTTCGTTCCGGTTCAATCATGGGCAACGGCTGAGCATGTTCATGATAATCAATTCGATTACTTGTCTTCATACAAAGACCATACGCGTCCTAGTTATCCTCTCGCGGCTTCGGTTGTCCCTGCGTTAAATCATAAGATTCACGCTCATGATGTGACGGGGCTTCCTTCTCTTGCTTATCGCCCTGCTCCATTGCTTTGTAATTCTTTGCCGTTTGGTTTAAAGCGCAATGGTGATTTTACTCGTCATATGCTCCGCGCTTACAAAGATATGTGTAAGAAAAAAGAAGAGATTGAAGCGGCCTATGCTTTACACCGCGCCCACGAACGACTGACTAAAAACGGTTATAGCGCGGCAATGCCTGATGATGATATTCGCCAACTCGCGGAAACCAAATCTAAACAATTTGGTTGTGCTGTTGCTCGTCTTCCTGATGTTGAATCGCAGTTTAAAACCTGTGTGAAGCTTCTTGATTCGCTTGGCCTTGGCTTCCGTGATGAAGTGATTGAAAAAGCGCATTCTAATAACGAACTGCATTCTCTTGTAGCTCGCGCAATTGATAATAATTGGCTCGTTCGCCAGTTAAGAAGAAAGTGTGCTTATGAAGTTGAACAGGTGGCGCGAGACTTGGCACTTGTTGAACGTCATAAGCAAATTTATTGTTCTGATTTTTCAGTTCGTAGACACCGTGACCGCATGAAATCTAATGAGATTGCATTAGAAAAAACGGTGGCCTTTGATGAGAACGACCCTCAAACCTTTTTTACTCTTTCTGAGTTGTCGGCTAAATCAGTTTCTAATCCAGAATTAAGACGTAATGAAATGTTTGCCCGTCTTAATGGCTTCGAAAACATCGCTAAAAAATCAGACCATGACGCGGTGTTTTATACGGTGACTACTCCGTCAAGATTTCACGCGGTTTCTGGTGGTATGACTAATCCCAATTGGGAGAAAGCAGGACGACCGGACGCGAGACAATCACACGATCATTTGATTGGTGTTTGGTCTTCGCTTCGCAAAATTTTGGATAAGAACGATATCAAAATCTATGGGATGCGCATTGTTGAACCTCATCAAGATGGTACGGCTCATCACCACATGCTTTTGTTTATGGAAAAAGAACATCGAGCTTTTGTTACATCTGTGTTTAACCGTCTAGCCCTTGCTGATACGCCTAACGAATCAGGTGCTAAAAAGTACCGTTTCAAGTCTGAGCTAATTGATTTTAGTAAAGGTTCTGCTGTTGGTTACGTGGCTAAGTACGTGAGTAAAAACGTTGATGGTAAACACATCGATAAAGACCGCAGTTCTAATCTAGATGGTATTGCGGCTGCTGAACGCGTTGTCACTTGGGCGCGTGTGAATCGTATCAGACAATTTCAATTTATAGGCGGTGCTTCTGTCACTGTTTGGCGTGAGCTTAGACGCTTACGCGAAGAACTTAACGAGGAAGACGCTATGTTTTCAGACTTAAACAACGAAGAACATCTAACTCTAGAAAACGTTCGCAGGGCTGCGGATGCGGGTGACTGGGAAGCGTTTTGTTATGCCATGGGCGGTGTGTTTGTAAAGCGCAAAGACCAAACCGTCAAGGCTGCTTATGAAGTGACTAACACTATCGAAAAGCTAATTGAATCTGGTGGTGAATACTCTACTACCCGCTACGGTGACGCGGCTCAGGCTCGTATCTCTGGCTTAATGTTCCGTGATGTTCTTGTAGTCACTCGCTTTAAATCTTGGAAAGTCGAAAACATAGATAAATTCATTGCTTCACAAGAGAAAATCATGTCTGGGACTGTGGACTGGTTTGATGCTTTGGAGCGCGAGAAAGAATACGAATACATGCTAGATAGCCAGTATGAAGAATACGAGAAGCATCTAGCCCGTATGGATGAGATTGAGGCGCTTGTGCTCTTTGGCTCTTTAGAGCCTCGTGGGGCCTGTTCGGTGGGCGTAGCCCCTCCGGATAGGTTTCACTAGTCTCCTTGGACTTGTGTCAATAACTGTCTTTTTCTCTTTTAACCAAAAAATTACGTCAAGAAAGGAAACACAATATGAAACTCGAAGGTTTGATTTTAGACGATACCGATATCATTCAAGAAACAAAACCCGCTCGTGGTACGGGTGAGGCTTTGACTGTAGGTAAGTTGAAACTGATTACAACCAATCCGACTAACACTATCGAAGTTAAGATCTCCTCTGAGCTTTGGGCAGGAGGTAAGGCCGGAGAGGTTTTAAAATCTTGCGTTGGTAAGCGTATGCAATTCAATGTTGAGTATAAAGAATTTAGCTTTGGTAATGATGAGGGTAAGCACGTTGCTTTGAACGGCTTCCACTTATTCGATTTGCCACCGCTCCCAAAAAACTAAGTAATTAGGTCTTAGTGCTATGTCTATTTGTGTGACTGTTATTGATGGGATTTTGCAACAATCGTCTGGTGATGTTTGTGAGTATGTCTTGGTCTCTAAAGAACAGTTAACGCACTTGGTAGATGGTCAATTTGATTGGTCATTACTTGAATTCGACAAATCGTTGTATGAATTCGTTGTCGGTCAGAGCTTGGCAACCTTTGTTGGTGGTCATGTTCTAGGCCGTGTAATAAAACACTTTCGTTAATCCATTTAGGAGAATTATTATGATTAAACTACGTCAATTGGTTAGCAATAAAACCCTTGTTGCTTCTGTCGCTCTTACTTCTGGCTCTGCGTTCGCTGACCCAAGCGCGAATGAAACGGCTATCACTGCTGCCGTTAATGCGGGTAAAGGTATGGTCGAGTTAACTACTTCTGGTGTAATTGGTATTGCTGCTCTTGCCTTCGGTCTTGGTATGGTTGTTTCTTGGCTCCGTAAGTAATGATTATCTCCGTTGTTCTTGGCTCTCTAACGTGTGCCTCATTCCTTTATGGGGTTTATACCGGAGTCATAGCAGGTTGATTGATTGGGAGCTTAGGCTCCCTTTTTTGATGGTGTTTTATGTCTATTCGATTATTGACTCTGTTGTTTATATTTTCTTTTTATACTTCCCAAACCTTTGCTTCAGATACGTTTTGGAAAGTATCGACTAGCTATGCTCCTGAGTGCTTGAAAGATGGGCAAACTTTCACTAGTGATTATTTAATCGGTCTTACATGCTCTTCTGGAAGCACTAGTTACTCTAACTGTACTGCGTCATCGACTGGTGTCCGTTGTAGATATAAAACAAATAGAGGCAAAACGGGTTCTTCAGTTATTACTCATTATCTTTCCAATTTAACAAATTGCCCGCAAGGTGAAGTACTTTCTTCCAAAGGGATATGTGAACCCCGTTGTAAGTCGATGGAAGGAGAAAGTTTAGGAACGATTACTTTCCCTGTTGGTACTCGTGACGTTGCTGCGATTTGTAGAAATTCCTGTAGAGCTAATTCAAGCCTTTTTTTTCCTGCTGCTAATCCTCCGTATGGTGTTTTTGCCTATTCAGGCGATTCCTGTGATGGCTCAGAAACATCTGAAGGCGGTGAGACTGGTGGCGGT
>NZ_CAWNBB010000048.1:0-32253 GCF_963872585.1 Vibrio sp. 10N.222.47.A9
ATTTAATGGAATTGGTATAAGAAACGGAACAGTGCAATATCAAACGTCCAACGTAGCCCAACGACAGTAATCATAAATGCACACAACATGACAAACCAAAATGGTTTTTGACTTGTTTGTGGGTAACTATATCGAAGCAAAACGGCCGTGATAAATAACAAAAGAGCAGCAACAAATGGCAAGGGAATAGCGAGCATCAAAATTCCATTTATGTTCGAGAAAAGATCATTTCAATATCACGTCACATATTCAGTAAGTGAACCATTGAATCAGTGCGAGTGATAAGTATTGAATATCAATCTATGGTAAATCATTCCTCAGAAAGAAATCTAGAACGAAATCTTGATGGTGTTAACCCGATGATTTTCATGAAGACTTTTCGGAAGCTGTTTACGTCCTCATAACCAACCAAATAGCTGATCTGCTCTACCGGTTTACGAGAGCTTTCCAATAACTCGCATGCGCTTTGAATACGTACGTGTTGGATGTAATTGATAGGCGTAAAACTGGTCGCCTTGGTAAATTGACGAATAAAAGTTCTTCGAGTCATAAACGCTTCTTCAGCCAATTGATCAAGAGACAAAGGGAGATGATGATGCTTCTGAATAAAACGCTGCACCGAGACAATCTTGCCATTGCCGTGAGCATAGTTCGGCACAAAACTCTGATAGTAGCGCTGCTCTCTCAAGCCCGTATCGAGTACTAGGTATTTACCTAGATTACGAGTGTTGGTCGGTGTCGTGTATTTAGTCAGGATAAACAAAGCCAGATCCATCCACGACATCAAACCACCAGCTGTGATGATGTCAGCGTCATCAATCAAGATTTTGTCGATATCGACATCGATGTCCGAATAGAGATCCGAGAACTTTTGTTGTGCTTGCCAATGGGTTGTCACGGTTCGACCTTGCAGTAGCCCCGTCTTCGCCAAAATAAACACGCCCGCACAAGCTGAGCAAAGTATCGCCCCCCTTTGGTGAGACTCAATCAGGTACTCAAGCAAGGTGTCACTCGGCTCTAGATAGTAACAACCATCTAAATTCGGTGGGAGTATGATGATATCGGCGTTCGATACGCTAACACTGTCATGCGCTTGGATCTGAACGTTGAATTGAGTCTTCTCAGCCGAAGGTTCAAGAGAATTTGCCATCTGCAGAAACTCTTTCACGCCAAACACGGCACTTTGCAGAGAGCCTGGATAGTCGATGATTTCGACCATTACTGATTTTGTCACTATTGCCATAGAGTCTGTCATTTTTGACGTGCGATAAAAACTACAGAGTATTCATAATATCCCTACACCGCAACACACTAAATACAAAGGTATAGAATATGAAGAACACTGCACTACTACTTATCGACTTTCAAAATGACTATTTCCCTTCATACGAAGGTGCAAAATGGTCGCTGTCTGAAACAGAGAAAGCAGCCGAAAAAGGTACACAGTTATTAAAGGCTTTCAGAGACAAGCAACTACCAATCGTTCATGTACGCCATGAATTTCCAACCAATGAAGCACCCTTCTTCTTGCCAGATTCAGACGGTGCTCAAATCCACAGAAGCGTGACTCCGCTAGACGGTGAGCCAGTCATAGTAAAGCATCAAATCAATAGCTTTAGGGACACCGAACTGAACAAAGTGCTCAAAGATCAAGGCATTGAGAAACTGATCATCGTTGGCGCAATGAGCCACATGTGTATCGATGCTGTGACTCGAGCGGCTACCGATTTAGGCTATGAATGCCACGTAGCGCATGATGCTTGCACTACCTTAGACATGGAATTCAACGGTATTAAGGTTCCAGCTGCGCATGTCCATGCCGCATTCATGGCAGCACTGAGCTTTGGCTACTGCAATGTCGCGACAGCCAGCGAACTTGAAAGCCAACTTTAGTCAGACTCAAAACCGTCTACATGGGCGGTTTTGTCTATATTCAAATCAGAATTAGCTTCCAAACAATTCTTTCAGGCGCAAAAAAGGCCCCTTTCGGAGCCTTCTTATTAGAGTCTGAGATCACTCAACTTGAACAATTGCTACTAAGCTTGAGCCACTTGACGCGCTGGGTGTTTGATAAACACAGCGACTACAGCCACGATTGAAAGTGCAAAACAGTAATAAGAGTTAGCTACAATATCCAAAGGCGATAGGTTAAATACCGAACCTAATAGCAATACCTGCGCACCGTAAGGCAATACGCCTTGAATCACACAAGAGAAAATATCCAACAAGCTTGCAGAACGACGTGGAGACACATTGTTCTCTTCCGCCAATTGGCGAGCCACGCTACCAGACACAATAATCGCTACTGTGTTGTTTGCCGTACATAGGTTCACCATAGATACCAAGCCAGCAATGCCTAACTCACTCGCACGGCCATTCGCTTGCTTAGAGTGTGAAGAGCCAAATGCACGAATCACACCACTTACTAAGTTAGTCAGGAGCGCCAATCCACCTTGACGACGCATCAGCTCACTCAAACCGCCAATTAGCATCGACAATAAGAAAATCTCCTGCATGTTGCCGAAGCCTGCGTAGATGTCTTGAGCGTAATCAGTCATACCGTAGTTCTCAACAGAACCTAGGCTCACGCCACCCGCTAGCAAGATACCAATCGTCAACACAACGAACACATTCATGCCCGATACCGCAAGAATCAGAATAGTGATGTACGGCAGAACTTTCAGCCACTCAATTGGACCCGTTTCAGGCACTTGAGTTGCCGTGCTGTTGAAAGCAAAGATAACAATCGCAATCAGCGCAGCAGGAAGTGCAATGCGGATGTTCTCTTTAAACTTATCTCTCATCTCACAGCCTTGCGAACGTGTCGCGGCAATCGTGGTATCAGAGATGATAGAAAGGTTGTCACCAAACATAGCACCACTCAAAACAACACCAGCAGTCAGAGGAATACTCATGCCAGCTGAGTCAGCAATACCTAACGCCACAGGTGCAACCGCAGCGATTGTACCCATCGAGGTACCCATTGCTGTCGCGATGAAAGCTGAAATCAGGAAGATACCCGGCAGGATCATGCTTGTCGGAATCGCAGATAGACCAAGATTTACCGTCGCGTCTACGCCGCCAGACGCTTTAGCTACAGCCGCAAAAGCACCCGCCAATAGGTAGATCATACACATTGCGATAATGTCTTTGTGACCGACTCCACCTAAGAATTGTTCGATAGCGCGGTTCAATTTATCTTTGCTTAGCAACAACGCTAGCATCACCGCAGGCAAAGCCGCAATCGGAGCTGGAAGCTGATAGAAAGCAAAATCGACGCCTTGCAGTGACAAGTACGTACCTACACCAATAAACAGCGCTAGGAACACGATCAGAGGGATAAGCGCAACTGCAGAAGGTGCAATTACAGCATTAGAATTTTTTGAATTGGACATGGAACGACAACACAATAGAACAGGAAGGTGAGCAGACTAATGTCACACTTAGAGCTTGTCAACGTCTAGACGTCTAAACGCCCAATTTAATGCAAAGTAATAAGCACACCATTGAACATCACATAATAGAAAAGGCTATTTACTCACCAGTAAATAGCCTTTTGAGAACAGATTGCTTTTCGAGAACAGATAGCGTTTACGCAGAAGCTAGCTTTTTGCTTACTTAAGGCTTTTGCTAAGTTAGCGTTTTTGTTGGAACGTCACTTGGTATTCACCAATGCCTTCGTAGTGGAAGGTCGTTGGCTTATCGAATCCCATTTCTACAATACCGCAGTAAGAGCCCGTGATAATGGCTTCACCCGTTTGGAAATCAACACCACGACGTGTCATGTAGTTAATCAGCCAGTAAATCGGGCTTGGTGGGAATGTATTTGGGTGCTTACCTGCGAATGCTTGAACTTGTTCGCCTTGAGTCACTTCGATATTGATCTCAGCAGAAGTGAACGCTTTTTCGCGATCAATCTCAGGGCCAATGAACAGACCTTGGTTCACTAGGCCATCAGCAAGCTTTTCGTAGAACTCAGCACCGCTGTCATCAGCAAAACGAGACTGCATCAACTCAAGTGCCATGTGGCAAGAACCGATCGCGTCGTTGATTTGCTCTTCGCTGTAGCCTTCTTGGCTTGCAGGCAAGCTCTTAGCAAGAGTAAATGCAATTTCAGGCTCAACACGTACTACGTCGTTGTCAGCAAACAGTTCGCAAACCTCGCCTTGTTGAACACTACCCGAAAAGATAGGCGCAACAATGAACTTGTCTTCAGCCAAAGGAAGCAAACACTTCCAACCACCGACCTTGTCGCTCTTAAGATCGATCATTGATGATTGGATCTTTAGCGCATCTTCCAAGTTATTCGGACGGTACTGTTCGTCCAATCTTGGTGCTTTAGTTCCCGCAACGCGGCGACTTAGCAATTCTTCAGCTGCTTGCTTAAATACATTTGTCATATAATACCACCTTTAGTTTTATGACCAGTATAATATCGGATTTCTTGAAGCTTGAATAGACAATTAAACAACGGTGCAACACCGAAAATTCAGCCATCAATTTTCGCATATTCTAGACGCAAACAACTGAAATTATTTTGATTTAAATTTAAGAAAAGCCAGTAAGTTGATTACTGACTTTTTGATGTATTACTGATAGTTAGGCTTTACTGCCCTTTCAAGGTCTTCTTAAGGTTTTGCATGAAGTCTCTGAAGTGAGGCATAAAATTAACAAACAAAGGATGCTTTCTATCTTGCATCATCAATGGGCCGAGTAAGCGGATACTCACACCCAGTCGTGCTGCTGATTGCTCATCTAAGCCGCTGTCTTGTTTGATCTTCTCAACAATCGCGAACATGTTTTCTCTGTCTTCAATTTCAAACTGCATGGTTTGAAGTTCGCGGTCTTCTTTAACGCTCACTTCTTCAATAGTGATGCGGTAGTTATTGTGTTTGCCTGTAAATGCTTTCATGTGGATCTCCTACAATGCTGTGAAATGTTTTGGCTAGCTCTTCATGAATCGTTCTAGCTTAGGTTTAACCGTCATCGACATTACGACCATGATCGTAAGGCCAATAGGAAGCGCGGCAATAAATCCATTAAACCATCCACTGGTAAACGCCGATGTATCCGAAAATCCAATATTATTTGCAGCTGTTACAAATGCCATGATGGACTCCATGATAAAAGCCATAATCAATCCCACGATTAGGTTGCGAGCTTTCTCGCCGTAATTGGGTAATACCTTGGCGACCAACTTAGTAACCAAAGTCATCATTGCCACACCCATTGGCATCATAATTACGACAACTAGGGCTAACGAAGATAGCCAGTTGCCGATGAATGCCTCACCGAATCCGACATTCATGTAAGTCATCACGGCCGTTAAACTGCCGCCAATCGTCAGCATTAAGCTCATCATGACCAAAATTTTGTATAAAACCGGTGTGCCTTTTTGCTCAGGAAGAGTTGGCGTTAGAGTTGCTTGAATCGTCATATCTATTTCCTGTCTTGAATTTACTAACAATTAAGTTGATAATGTCAACTATAAATACAGTAGTTGATAATGTCAACTACATTTCTAAGGATCGTTTATGTCTGATAACACATCGCTAGAATCTATTTTTCGTTTGGTGCACTCTTTGAAACGTCAAATGAGCGAGCAGATTGAGAGCTTAGACTCAGAGATCGCACCAATGAACATTCGTGTCATGAAGATCATTACCAAGAAGTCTCCATGTACGGCTATCGATATCGCACACTTCCTAAATCGCGATAAAGCACAGGTCACTCGATTGATTAACGCTTTGATCAGTCAGGAACTTGTAAAGAAATCTCCGAACCCAGAAGATAAGCGTAGCCAGTTATTGGTTCTGACCGATAAGGGTCAAGAGATCATGACTAAGGTCTCGGATATAGATCGAGACATGCTGAAGAGAATGACCAAAGGCATGGCCGAAGATGAGTTAGAGCAATTCAGAAAAATTGCGATGAAAATGGCGCAGAACTTAGAAAGCTGATCTTCAAAATAAAACGAAAAAACGCCACCGAATCGAATGATCGGTGGCGTTTTTTGTATCAACTGGCTTTATATAGATTAGCAATATGACTACTTCTCACTTAGATGAGAGTATTAATTAGATGTCCGTTCTAATTAGGTAACAGCTCTAATTCGATGCCAGTTTCCACCATGCCTGAACGGGTACCGGCTCTGAGATCACCAAACGTTCACCCATCACGGGGCTTACCATTTGCACATCTCGCTCTTTGCTAATCGCCAGAGCTTGTTCCATTGGGTCTTGCCAATCGTGCATAGAAAGGTCGAAGGTACTGTTGTGGATTGGCATCATCACCTTACCTTGCAGGTCAATGTGGGCCTGAACGCTCTGCTCTGGGAACATATGAATATCCGCCCAAAGAGAGTTATACGCGCCCGTTTCAACCATGGTTAAATCAAACGGCCCATAGCGCTCACCAATCTCTTTAAAGCCGCTGAAGTAACCAGAATCACCGCTAAAGAAGACTTTCTTGTCTGAAGCGCTAATAACCCAGCTACCCCACAGTGTTTGGTCACGATCAAGCAAGCCACGTCCAGAGAAGTGCTGTGTCGGCGTTAACGTGAACTCAATGTCTGAGGCCGTTGCCGATTCCCACCAGTTCAATTCGATGATCTTCTCTTTATCCACGCCCCACTTTTCCAATAGTGCGCCCACTCTTAATGGCACTAAGAACGTACCCACTTTGTCGGCGAGCACCTTAACGGCACCTTTGTCTAAATGGTCATAATGATCGTGACTGATCACCACCACATCAATATCGGGTAGCTCTTGCAGCGTAATTGGTGTTGGATGAAAACGCTTTGGCCCCATCCATTGCACGGGTGATGCACGATCACTGAACACAGGGTCAGTCATCACTAGCTTCCCATCCAGTTTCATCATCACACTGGAGTGACCTAAGCGGTAAGCAACGTCGTCTTGTTCTTCGATCAATTGCTCAGCTGTCATTGGAATCAAAGGCAATGCAGCGCGCGGCACGGGCTCGTTTCTTTCCACAGTCACGTATGCTTTCAAGATTGAAAAAATATCAGACATACCCGATTTGTATTCCAGCTCACTGTTTACAAACTTCTTTGGAAGCTTATCTAGATTGTCGTTTGATTGTGAACCTGTGCTTACGATAGCGACCACGGCAAGTACTCCTAAAATCGGTAATAGATATTTTTTCATTGGTATCTCTTTAATCATTGGGTCTATCCCAACGCAAAAACTACACTGACTAGTGTACATATCAAAATCAAAAAGTAAACCAATGAGTGTAAGTTTTCATTTATCTAGACGTGAGCGTGCCAAAGTCGATTTTGGAAAAACCGACTTTGAAAACGAGCTAACTTAGTTATTTAGTTAGTAAGAAAGGTTAATCAGCAGACCATACATTCTTGAAGTCTGGCCATCCCCAGTTTGTGATGGCCACGTTTTTCAAAATGCCTTGGAAACGAACTGTTTGTAGGTGATGGAACATAGGCACTAGCCAATAATCAGAAATCAACGTGGATGCAACGGGCTCCAACTCTGCCAAGTAATTAGGCAGTTCAACGGATGCTTTATGACTATCCAAGCGCTGCTTGAGCCAATCACTGTTCACCTCTCCCAAAGCAGAGTGCAAAACAGGATCATTCATCATCCACGAAAACAGCGAAGACGGGGCATTATCATCGAGATTCAGGTTACACAACACCAGATCCTCCTTTAACTCACCACTCTGAGAGAGCTGCGCCAATTCTCGAAAACTGTAGGTGTTCACCTCAACTTCCACACCATATCGTTTCAATATGTCTGAAACGCAGATGGCACATCGGTACAACGCATAATAGTCATAAACTGCAATACTCATCTTTTTCGGTAATTGTGCTTCTTTCGAAGGCGTTCGATACAGTTTTTGCCAAATTGGCAGTATGTTTTGAGCTAAAGAGACACTGAACAAACCCTTATTTTTTTCCAACTGAGATAAAATCGCTTGTGGGTTGGTCAGTTCTGAAAGGTATTTTCGCTGCTCATTATTAAGCGGAGTTGCCGCTGAATTCTGATTGAACAGGATAAATAAGCACCCATCCTCGACTCGGCTACGAAGGCCATCTGTGTCTGCAGAAACAAGCTCCGTATCGCTTTTCCCTAACTGATGGAAACAAGAAGAATCTTCATAAGACGAGACTTGCATTTGGCTGTCATCGAATCGAGCACTGCCCGTCATCGACTCTTCAAACTGCCAGATGGTCACCTCATCGGTTAAAGAGCGACAACCATAATAGTACTCAAACGCAGCAAGCTTGATTCGTTCATTATTGGTCTCAACCACTTTAAATGGACCGGTACCAATAACAGCATGGGACACAGAACTTAATGGAGACGGTTCACGAGTTACTTGCGCTGCGGGTTGAATCGAATATTTAACGCCAGCAAGTAAACCAGCAAAGCCCGTATCTGCTTTGGTGAGTTGAAAGCTGATCCTCAATGGCTGTTCACTGTAAACCGAAGCGACATGGGCTAACTCTATCTGATAGAAAGGTAGGGGTTGCAAGGCTGAAAACAACGAAACGAGTTGCTTGGCGTCGACGGGTTGCCCATCGTGAAAAGTTAGGCCGGGGCGCAAATAGAAAGTCCAAACTAATTTTTCAGCATCATATTCCCAATGGTGTGCCAGTTCAGGCTTCAACTCGCCCTTACCATTACAAGTGACTAAGCAACTGAACACTTGCCTGATCAAAAAGCGTTCGCTACTGCGGTGAATATGATGTGGGAACAGGTCTTCAAACTTACGCTTATAGGTCAATTGAACGTGCAGCAATCCTTCACGCATCGTCGCGCCAGAGGTTTCTTGAAGGAGAGAACCAAATACAGCGCGGTCATTGTCTAAAAGTGAGAGCGCTTTTTCGTACTTACCCTGCTCTATCAGTTTACCGGCAACGTGTTGAGTCAGCTGTTGATTACTAAAGCGCAAAGTCAAATTTGAACGTTGATTCCTACCGACTTTTGGCTCCCAAATTACCCATTCAGCCTGATGCATCTTGCCTAACAAAGTTCGTGCATGGCGTAAACTGGTGAACAGCTTGTCTGCGACCTCGGTTAAGGTCACCGAGTGTGAAAGATTAGGCTCAAACGAATCCAGCCTTGTGTAGTAACGCATCATGTTTAGATCAGACAAATAATGAACCTTTTTAGAAACAACCCTTCCTGATTAAGCCCATTATAAAACACATCAGTCAAAAAGTAGCGATAAAAGACAAAAACAGGAACAACTTAGTAAAAACCCATCTGTTTATTACTTCCTATTAAGTAACCATAATTAATGGGTCAACAAGGAACTTTGAGCTCCCACCAAAGCCTAATACAAGAGAAGTAATCATCATGAGAAAATACTATCTTAATAAGCTAAAAAGCACCTGTAGCAAGCTCGAAAGAGAAGCACTACGAACACTTATAGAGCTATGTAACTGGCGTTATTAGTACACTTTTAAGCACCGAGTTAACGCGAGTTGAGTACAACCTAATAGGCTCCTACCCCCAATATGAGTTAGGTCTCAACTCGCTTTTCCATTCCAAACTCCCTCTCAACCTAGTTGTACCAATCGCTCACACATTCGATAAATTTCCGTTGTCGACTCGACAAATTTAATTCGTTTTCTTAGTTAAACGAAAAGCCTTAAGGTTCGCCCCGAAGCAAGCAAAGAGCCTCAGAAAAACTGAAAGCTCAGCTAACAACTCATTTATTTGCAGTTACCAATCAGGTATTAACTAAGGAAACGCCATGCGTATCGCAATTCTTTCTCGCAACGAAAACCTATACTCTACTTCTCGCTTAAAAGCGGCTGGAGAAGCTCGTGGTCACCAGGTCGATGTTATCGACACGCTGCACTGTGATATAGATATCGCGAGTAACAATCCGAAGATTCGCTACATGGGTGAAGAGCTACCTCAATACGATGCTGTTATTCCACGTATTGGCGCTTCCATTACCTTTTACGGCACTGCGGTTGTTCGCCAATTCGAAATGATGGGCACTTTTTGTATCAATGAGTCAGTAGCAATCAGTCGTTCTCGCGACAAACTGCGCTCACTACAACTGTTGTCTCGTAAAGGTATTGGCTTACCAAAAACAGGTTTCGCTAGCCGCCCAGACAAGATTCAAGACTTGATCAAAAACGTAGGTGGCGCGCCACTGGTTATCAAGCTTCTTGAAGGCACTCAAGGTATCGGTGTTGTTCTAGCAGAAACAAACAAAGCAGCTGAAAGCGTTATCGAAGCATTCATGGGCCTAAAAGCGAACATCTTGGTTCAAGAGTTCATTGAAGAAGCTAATGGCGCAGACATCCGTTGTTTTGTTGTGGGTAACAAGGTTATTGCAGCAATGAAACGTCAAGCTGGTGAGGGTGAATTCCGCTCTAACCTGCACCGTGGCGGTACAGCTCAATTGGTTAAACTAACCAAAGAAGAGCGCGCTACAGCGATCAATGCAGCTAAAATCATGGGGTTAAACCTATGTGGTGTCGATATTCTACAATCTAAGAATGGCCCTGTTGTAATGGAAGTGAACTCTTCTCCAGGCCTAGAAGGTATAGAGAAAGCGACAGGTAAAGATGTAGCAGACATGATTTTCGGATTTATCGAGAAAAATGCAAAACCAAACGCTAACCGTACTCGTGGCAAAGGCTGATTAAACGCCGTTTACTCATGATTGGAAAAAACATGAACAATAAAATGATCATAGGGAATACAGAAGCACTTTGCTTACCAGAGTTAGGGATAACTGGACTACATACGCGTGTTGATACAGGGGCTCAAACCTCTTCTCTACACGTAGACAATCTACTATGTGTAAAAACAGATGGTGAAAACTTCGTTGAGTTCGATCTTCACCCAGACGTTTACCACTTAGAAGAAACAGTGCGCTGCAAGGCGAAGCTGAAAACAAGTAAAAGAATCAAGTCATCGAACGGCGAAGTTGAACACCGTTGTGTGATTGAAACCATGCTAAAAATTGGTGGTCAAGAATGGCCTATCGATATCACACTGAGCAACCGTCAAGATATGACTTATATGATGCTGCTTGGTCGTCAAGGCATGAGTGACAAAGTGATTGTTGACCCAGCGGGTGAATTTCTAATTTCTCACTAATTGAACTGCTCCACAGCTCAAATAGTGAGTCAACAACGCGCAATAATAAAGGCCAGTCTTTAAGACTGGCCTTTATTATTTATGGCGATTTTTTTTATCTTTAAACCCAAATCGCCAAACAGATTTAACCAAACCTTTGAGTTTGATTTTAGTCACTCGCCAATGTGTCACTGGCCTTCTTGGCGCACTCATCAACAGGTGTTCAAACGCTTGCTCACTCAAATTCACTTGTCCCCCATGCGCCACCAGCAAGGTGTCGAGCTGCATGTCATAGACACGAGATACCGACGCTCGATACTTATTGGGATGAAAGATAGGAAACGGCGGAATCAGTTTCTTCTTAACCTCGACCATTAAGTCCGCCACATAAGCAACGCTGTGTGATGGGCAATAGACGGAAAGATCTCTGTCGGTATGGCCCGGAGTTTCCAGAACCAACCAATCATCAAAACCCGGAATGCTATCGCCATCCGACAACTTGTAGTCCGGCTTCAACTTTCTTGAATACCAAAGGTTTGCTTTGGGCTTACCCAATCGGTTCGCCATCCACCGTGCTAATGCCAAATCGGTCAAATGCATCAATATGCCATCGATGCCGTGGTACCAATCCTTATCTCGATTTGCTGCCACCAAATGACAATTCGTGAGCTTTCTGAGTTTGTGCGCTGCCCCTGCGTGATCTGGATGCATGTGCGTAACCACAACCGTATGTAAATCAGCAAAATCACGCATAAGCTCGGTTTCAATAAAATCCTTCAAATGCGGGATGTCGGCTCGGCACGCACCATCAAGTAACAACAACCTGTCAGGGTACTCTACGAGATACATGTCTTGGATATAGCCTTTGATGGTATGGAGTTGCAAAACCGTATTCCTATTCGTTATTCCTGCCGTTCAGAACAAATTAACAGTTCAGCAACAAGTGGTCTAACCAGAATATAGCAAAGATCAACGAAGTGTGGTTTTGTGAGTTCAAAATTACTAACACTGATAACAAAAAAATGAACCTGTTACTCGAAAAAGGTAATCACAACATTACAACCCCTTCATCATTATGATTTTTAAGAACTAAATTCAATTTAACTGATTATCAATACGCATTGATATGAATAGGTTAAAGCTAATTATCAAATTTCTTTTGAAAGTGTAACAAATACAACGCTGTTGATGATTGTTAACCCATTGGTAACATTTGCGTAAATTATCAAGGGAAAGAAAATGAAAAAAACAATAATCCACACCGTACTAGCGAGCGCAATTTTGTCTACTTATGCACATGCAGAGGCAAAGGTCACTCCAAAACAAGCTACCGTGGTCGCGACCATGACTGAACGCCCAGGTAACCCTTCGGTTACACCAGATGGGCGTTTATTGTTAAGCGTTCATCCGCTCGATCATCCAACGACTAAAGTCATCGAGTTAAGCGTGGCTGGAAATCAAACGCCATACCCGACGATGAAATATGCACAAGGTGAAAACTCTCAATTTAAAGCTGTCATTGCCATTCGTACCGATGATAACGGAATCGCGTGGATTCTCGATCTGGCAACTCATTCCATAACGGGCTGGGATACTCGCAATGAAGCATTAGTAAAAACGATAAAAATACCCGCCTCTGTTCTAAAACCGACAAGCTTCCTACAAGACTTTGCTCTAGACCAAAAAAGACAACGTATTATCATTGCTGATATGACCCAGAACGATCTAAAAAGTGAAGCCATTCCAGCCTTTGTAACGGTTGACCTAAAGACGGGAGAAGCGGTTCGAGTGGCAGAAAACCACCCATCGATGAAGGCCGACAGTAAAACTGGTTTTGCGTTAAACCCAATCACGATCGATCCATCTTACGAATGGATCTATTTCGGAGCTGTCAACGGACGCACTATTTATCGAGTGAAAGCGAGTGAGTTCGATAACGATGGAAAGACTGTCGCAGACAATATTAAAAGATACGCAGACAAACCTTATTCAGATGGTATTACTGTAGACAGTGCTCAGAACGTTTATGTTACGGATATTGAGAACAATGCAATTGGTGTGTCCACACCAAAAGGGTACCGAATTATTGCGACGCTGTCAGAGAACCAAACTTGGCCTGATGGCATGTCATTTGGTCCTGATGGCTATGTTTATGTAACTGTCAATCAGCTGAACCGAACCGCAGCTTTAAATAACGGCAAAGATACTGGCATCAGACCATTCGAAGTCGTAAAAATCAAAGCACTGGCGACAGGAACGACCGGCCGATAATCAAACGAAAGTGAGCCTTTTATACTGGCTCACTTTCCTTTCTGAAGAGCCCCTTCCCTATTTCTACGAGTAAACGAAAGACATTTATCGTAACGACAAAACATGTGATTTGGTGACCTAAGTTATTCGGACTATATATGCGCCTCTAATTTATTGTCTGAGTGCTATACATGAACCAATTGATCGATGCTCTTTCTACCCAAGGTTACTTTGTTTGGGATGACTTCTTAACTCACGAAGAAGTGGTGGCATTGAGGGATTGCATTCCAGAGAACTGGAAAAAGGCTAGGATCGGCCGTAACGATGACGTAGCACGAGAAGCAACGATTCGTAGTGACAAAATTCAGTGGGTACGCCGTGATATGGGCGAACCAGCATCTCTGTTCCTAGACAAAATGGAACAAATTCGTTTAGAGGCAAACCAAGCGTTCTTTTTAGGTCTGTTCGAATACGAAGCGCACTTTGCAAAATATGAAAAAGGTGACTTTTACCAGAAGCACTTAGACTGCTTCAAAGGCAACGAAAACCGCCGCCTGACCACAGTATTCTACATGAATGACGAATGGTCTGAGGAAGACGCAGGGGAGCTCGTGGTTTACGATTTAAAAGACAATCACATCGCGACCATTCCACCAAAGGGTGGTCGACTGTTGGTATTCTTGTCTGAACAGTTCCCACACGAGGTACTGCCAACCAACACCGAGCGATTCAGTATCGCTGGTTGGTTCCGTATTAACGGTGTGAAAGACAACCAATTGGACATCGCACACTAAATCTGTATCCACATCGAACCTTCTTCTAAGCCTCTCCATCGAGAGGCTTTTTTATTGAACAACAGTTGTTCAATAAAACGTCTTAAAAACCGAACATGTTCAACATCAAAACCATCAATAACTTTACTCTTAAATAAAATCGAAACGAATCTTTCATATCACTGAAACGGTTTAGCCACGTAAGTGAAATATGGCCTGTTCAAGATAGCTTCAAACGACACCCCTACCGTCTCGTTAATACTCTAATTCAATACCTCTACATCGATTTCATCCAAAAGGAAAAGAAGATGAATAAGCTAATTTTGGCAGGCGTTCTTTCCGCAACAGCGGCAATGCCAGCGTTCGCAACGACTCAAGTCACTTGGTGGCACGCAATGGGCGGCCAACTTGGAGAAACCGTCAATAAAATTGCGACTGACTTTAATGCGTCACAAGATGATTACAAGATCACGCCAATCTATAAAGGTTCATACACAGAGACCTTAACAGCGGGTATCGCAGCATATCGAGCAGGCGAAGCTCCTAACATTCTACAAGTATTCGATGCCGGTGCTGCAACCATCATGAACGCTAAAGGTGTCGCCAAACCCGTACAAGATATTCTGGTTGAGTCTGGCTACAACTTTAATTCGAATGATTACCTAGCGGGCGTTCGTAACTTCTATGCAGACAACCAAGGCAAGATGATTGGTATGCCTTTCAACAGTTCGACACCAGTTCTCTACTACAACAAAGACCTTCTTGCGGAAGTGGGTGCCGACGCGCCTAAGACTTATGAAGAGTTAGAAATAGTGGCCAAGAAGTTGAAAGCAGAAGGCCACATTGCGTTTTCTCAATCTCTAACGCCATGGATCATGTTCGAGAACTTCAAGTCTCGCCATAACCTGCCAGTCTCTGACCAGAACAACGGCTACGACGGCCTATCCACTAAAATCATGTTCAACACCAAAGACATGATGATGCACGTTAGCAAGATGAAAGAGTGGTCAGATCTAGGTTACTACAAGTATTACGGCAGCGACTGGGATGCGAACCAAACGCCTTTCGAGCGCCAAGAAGTGGCAATGTGGATGGGCTCTTCAGGTTCATTCGGTGGTTTGCGTAACCGCGTACCTTTCGAGTTAGGCACAACTTACCTTCCATACTGGAAATCAGTTAACCCAGATGCTGGTTTAACCTTCATTGGTGGTGCCGCTCTGTTTGCACTCAATGGCCATGACCAACAACAAGACAAAGGTGTGGCAGCATTCTTTGACTACCTGACTAAGCCTGAAACTCAGGTTTACTGGCACAAAACCACTGGCTATGTGCCTGTAACGACTGCTGCATATGAACTAGCGAAAGAATCTGGTTACTACAAAGAACAGCCAGACGCGGAAGTGGGCGTAAAGCAGCTAAGCCTTAAATCGGGCGAGTGGACTAAAGGCTACCGCCTAGGTTATTACCCGCAGATCCGTGAAGTGATGCACCGTGAGTTCGATAACATCTTCGCAGGCCGCTCTAGTGTCGAGAACAGCCTAGACAAGGTCGAAGATGAGAGCAGCAAACTACTGAAACGCTTCGCTCGAACCATGAACTAATTCTGCTTTTTATCTAGAGCAGATAACTGAACTAAAGGCTTAACAAACCAAAAGCCGTTCATTGCTCCTCACCACTTGTCACTACGTTATTAAAAACGTGATGGCAAGGCGTGAGGAGGTTCTTCATTGGCGCCATTTCTTGCTCCAACAACGATAACTCAACTGGATGCATTCCTTGATATCGCGCTAGTGGTAACGGTCACTAATCTAATAGTGGCCACTGTAACTATTTTTAGGGATTACCCTGTGGAACGACGTCAGCAATTCTTTCACTCTCCGCTGCCTTACCTATTTTTGGCGCCTCAGATCCTCATCATTGCCGTTTTTTTTATCTACCCAGCAGCAAAGGCGGTTTACCTTTCATTTATGCTGGAAGACCCTTGGGGCACCTCATCTATATTCGTCTGGTTTGAGAATTACCAAATGCTATTCGAATCGAGCGAGTACCTGAACTCGATTGGCTTTACTTTGATGTTCGCGATTGTGGTCTCTTTCTTATCACTTGCCTTGGCTCTGCTGCTTGCCGTGAAAGCCGACAACATCATTCACGGACAAGGCGTATACAAAGTCACACTCACTTGGGTTTATGCGGTTGCACCCGCGATAGCAGGCGTTATCGGCGCTTTCTTGTTTAACCCGCACATTGGTGTATTTACCGAGTTATTTGCCGTTGTGGGTTGGGACTTCAGCTTCCAAACCGATCCTGTTGATGCCACGTTTGCTCTGATTTTGGTGTCCGTTTGGAAACAAGTTTCGGTGAATTTCATCTACTTTCTGGCAGGGCTTCAATCGATCTCTTATGCCGTAAAAGAAGCAGCGATGTTGGATTGTATCAGTGACTCGAAACGTTTCTGGACCATCACTTTCCCACTACTGGCCCCTACTGGCTTCTTTCTGTTGGTCATAAACCTCACCTACTCCTTCTTTGAAACCTTTGGGGTGATAGACACCATGACCAATGGCGGTCCAGGTGGCGGTACAACTTCGTTAGTCTACAAAGTTTATCGAGATGGTTTTGTTGGCGCAGATTTAGGCGGCAGCTCCGCACAATCTGTTGTGCTGTTACTGCTGGTCCTCACTCTTACATTTATCCAGTTTCGCGTTGTTGAAAAGCGTGTCCATTACTAGCCCATCCCCGCTAGGATTTAACGCGAAAGGAGTTATTTATGAAAAGTAATAAGGTCTCTGACCACCTAATTTTAATTGCTGGGATGCTGTTTATGTTGGTCCCTATCTGGCTAATCTTCGCCAGTTCAACCCATAATCCAAACACCATTGTCAGCGAAGGTCTGCAATGGCTACCAGGCGATAACTTTACGGCTATTTATAGCGAAGCTTGGAACAAAAGTATGGGCTTCAGTGGCGAAGTCACCGCCAGTAAAATGATCGCCAACTCAATGATCATGGGGCTAGGTTTTGCGGTCGGTAAGATCATCATTTCGATGATGGCGGCGTATGCTTTGGTCTACTTTCGACTGCCTTACGCCACTGCGTGGTTTTGGTTGATCTTCGTGACGCTGCTACTGCCATTAGAAGTTCGTATTATCCCTTCCTATGAAGTTGTCGCAGGGCTTGGGCTTCTTAATAGTTACACAGGATTGATTCTACCTTTGATCGCATCAGCCACCGCGACCTTCTTTTTTAGGCAATTCTTCAAAACCATCCCCGACGAATTGTTAGAAGCCGCACAGTTAGATAACGCAGGTCCATTTCGATTCTTTGTCGATATCTTGCTGCCTCTATCTAAAACCATGATCGCCGCGATCTTCATCATCATGTTTGTTGTGGGTTGGAACCAATACTTATGGCCGATCATGATGACTACCGATGAAGGCTACAACACCATCGTGATGGGCATAAAACAAGTACTCAACAACATCAATGAAACCAGTTTACCGCGCTATGACTATGCTTTCGCCATGGTGATTTTAGCCATGTTGCCACCCGTTTTAGTGGTGGTTGTATTTCAGCGTTGGTTTGTAAAAGGGCTAGTAGAAAGTGAAAAATAGTAACGACACAACTCAAATGAACAATAACCGCATTCAATCTCTCAATGAGTACAAGATGTCTCACCTACCTTCTCACCAAGCTATCCACAAAAATACAGAGGACACCCCGATGCCAAACCCAAAGCAGACGCTAGCGCACAACCAAGCCACTCACAATCGTACGCGTAAAGCTCCCACCATGTTGGGTATCAAAAACTTGGTCAAGACGTATGAAAACGGCCATCAAGCCGTCAAAGGAGTCTCTCTTGATATCGATGAGGGTGAGTTCCTTGTCTTGGTGGGTCCTTCTGGTTGTGGTAAGTCTTCTATCTTGCGTTCCATTGCGGGTTTAGAAAGCATATCTGGCGGTGAGATACACTTAGGTGGTCGTCGGGTTGATACAGAGAAACCTGCCCTGCGTGATATCGCGATGGTCTTCCAAAATTACGCGCTCTACCCTCACATGACGGTGTATAAGAACCTCGCTTATGGCTTAAAGAACCGAGGTGTCAGTCAGCACCTTATTGAAGATAAAATTGAGAGAGTCGCCAAAACACTCAAAATCGAAGAGTACCTAGACCGCAAGCCAGCCAAGCTTTCGGGTGGTCAGCGCCAGCGTGTTGCCATGGGGCGAGCGATCGTACGCGACCCTCAACTGTTCTTGTTTGATGAGCCTTTGTCTAACCTAGATGCCTCATTGCGCGCTCACATGAGATTAGAAATCAAAAAGCTGCAACGCGAGCTAGGCGTAACCAGTGTTTACGTGACCCACGACCAAGTCGAAGCCATGACACTGGCAGATAGAATAGTGGTTCTCAACAAAGGCCAAATAGAACAAGTCGGCACACCAAGAGAAGTCTACCACCAGCCTGCCAGCACCTTTGTGGCAAGCTTCATTGGTAGCCCCGCGATGAACTTCTTAACTGCCACGCTCGATGATGGCTATCTTGAAATCGGCGATCAACAAATGTACTTGCCCGAATACGCCCACGTAAAAAATACAGCCATCACACTTGGTATTCGCCCAGAACACTCTGAGGTTTGTGCCGATTTAGTCATGAACGCGCTGCCGCTTGAATTACGCATCAGTGTGGTTGAGCCTTTAGGGCCAAATCAATTGGTTCATGGCCTTGTGAACGAACAACCCTTTATTGCAGTGACACCCGAAACGACGCTGTGCCAAGCCGTCCCTCTCGGGCTAAGCATCGATAAATCCAACCTGCATATTTTTGACAATCTTGGCAAACGCATTCACCCAAATAACTTCACATCACAGGAGTCACACGAAGATGCGACAAGCTTAACGACGGCTCTAGCTTAATCGAGTACACTGATATTTAATGCGTTTTTACGGTGCGTCTTTAAGAAGGATTAATTATGTCGTCTATCATCGTAGGTCATCGGGGTGTCGCAGGTACTCACCCAGAAAATACCAAAGCAAGCATTGAACAAGCGGCTAAACTCGGCTTGAAATGGATTGAAGTTGATATTCAGCCCACTCAGGATGACCAACTGGTCGTTTGTCACGATCACACGCTTGAGCGCTGCAGCGATGGCAAGGGTCGAGTTGATGAACACACCCTTGCTGAACTGCGTCAGCTCGATTTTGGCCGTTGGAAGTCTGAGCAGTTCGCTGGAGAAAAAATACTGACGTTGGAAGAGTTACTCACACTTGTTGAGCAGCATGATCTTAGCGTCAACCTCGAAATCAAAGTCGACAGCCGACATCAAGCCCCTTATGTCGTTGATTTGCTGCACGACGAGTTGATTCGCTCAAATCTAGACACCGATAAGGTCTTACTTTCGAGCTTCAGCCATAAGGTGGTTGCTGAAATGGCTCATCATTTACCGAGATATCGAGTGGGAGTAATCACAGAGCAACTGACTCAAGATGATCTTATGCTCATCAATGAGGTCAAAGCGTTCAGCTGTCACATGAACTATGAACACGTTGATCAGAGCGATCTTGACACTCTCAACGAAGCGAACATTCAAGCATGGTGTTACACCGTCAATGATCCGTCTCGCTTCAAATTTCTCTCAAAAGTAGATGCTGTATTTACTGATTTTCCGAATCAATTCAATCCTATAAATTGACCTCGTAAATACCGAAAAAGTAACCCCGGAGAGACTTTAAAATTAACCCTGAAAAACCTGAAAATTAGGTAGCAAACACAAGTGAGTAGGAGTACATTCCGCTACTCACTTGGTTTCACTAGCTCGCCTTATTAGACAGCTTCATTGGTTACTTAATTTATGGATCTCATTTTTAGTCCAACCTTCCCAATTTTGGGTGCAATCTTCATTTTCGCCGCTATTGTTCGTGGCTTCTCAGGTTTTGGTTTCACCTTAGTGGCATTGCCATTGAGTGCGTTATTCGTGCCTGTTATCGAACTGGTTCCTGTATTCATGCTGATCGACCTGTTAGGCAATATCCAATTGCTGCCGAAGGTTAAACATCACGTAAATTGGCGATGGGTTTCAAAGGTATTTATCCCTTGTTTGGCCTTCACGCCCGTCGGCTTGCTGTTGCTCAAATCCGTTAGCCAAGACACGATCATCTTGATCATCAGTGCCTTCATTCTTGCGTCAGCAATCATGATCTACAAAGGGTTCCAATACAAAAGCGAACCTAGATTTGCTCCCTATATTCTAGGCAGCCTTGCGGGGATAATGAATGGCGCAGCTTCCATGTCTGGCCCTCCGGTTGGCACGCATGCATTGGCAAGTCCTGTCGCACCACACATTGCCAGAGCCGGCCTGATTGCGTTCTTTGTACTAGCTGATTCCAGCGCCTTTGTTACGGCCTCTATCGCAGGGTTAGTCGATCGTGATGTGGTCTGGCTTACTCTAGCACTCTTACCAAGCAGCATGTTTGGCGGCTATGTCGGTTCAAAATTGTTTGAGAGGTTTGGTGGAGCGAAGTTCAAGCCAGTCACCATTGCATTGCTGATCGTGATTGCGACATTCAGTGCAGCTCGAGTCTTACTGTAACTGGCTCTAGCGCTGATTTCGGCCATTGTTTTTGAGAGTTGTTTCGAGAATTGTTCAGGGAAATTGGGTACCGATAGCTACCATTCAATATGGATAGGGGTGCCCATTTTTACGAGTTGAATGAATTCATCCATATCTTGATTGGTTAACGCAATACAGCCATCAGTCCAATCAAAGCTTTGTATAAAACTAGGTGAACGACGCTCACCATTCTTGATTCCGTGGATCTTGATATTGCCCCCAGGATCAACATCATTTTTTTGTGCCCACTGCATATCTGATGATCGCGGGTAGTTGATATGCACCGAGCGGTAGAAGTCTGATTCTTCCATAACATAGTCGAGCTGGTATTGCCCTTCTGGCGTTCGATTGTCCCCTTCAAAGCGCTTATGCCCTTTCGGTTGTTTACCTAGCGCAATACGAAATTCCTGAACCACTTCCTCCCCTTTGAGCAGATACATTCTACGTTTAGACTTATCGACTTTAACTAAGGTGACCACTTGCAATAACGGGTCTATGCCAGAAGACGTGTCAGGTAGAGTGTAAAATTCTTGAGAGGAACTTTGAGGTGGACCTAATGAAGAGCTTTGAGAGGGATCGAGTGAAGAGCGTTGAGAAAGCTGGGCGACCTTTTGTTGAGAGTCCCCTTCAAGAGCATCATCCATAACAATGACATGCTTCGAATTCGAGGTGACCGATGACGTAGGTGTGCGATTAGAATGGGAAGGTGCTGACTCGAATACAATGGTTTCGATAGCAGTCGCATCAGACACAATTGTCTCGACGACGAGCTTCTCCGCATAAGCAAGCGAAGTAAAAAAGAGTAAGCACAACGATAAAGGCCAAATCAAACGCACCCTTAAATCTCCTCAAAACGCATGGACATGGTTCGAGATTGAGTTTCCATCCCTAACGACTCATAAAAACCCTGAGCTTGTTGGTTGAACTCCATCACTTCTAACCTAAGCTCGATAGCACCGCTCGCTTGAGCCCACTGATTGAATGACTTCATTAAAGCTCGACCGACACCTTGGCTTTGAACTTGATCGTTAACCACAATCGTATTCACTCTTGCCACCTTATGTGGCTGAATAAAGCTCACCCCTTTGTTCTGTGTCACCTTCCCGGCTAAGAAGCCAACCACTTGCTGCTCATCAACGGCAACGAAGAAAGCCCCTACAGGATCGATCATCAACCCTAACCAGTACTCTTCACTGTCGGTAAAACCCAATGAAGGTGGCGCAAATACCATCGGAGCACCAAGATGATGTTGACGATTTATCTGCTCTGAGAGCTCTAAGATCGAGCTTATATCAGTGACCTTGGCAGTCCGAATTTGCATATCATTACCTTATTTGAATTCACTAATACCTTAGCAAAAATGACTTGGTTGTGCACCGTTGTACTGGTCAACCCAGACGTTCTGTGAAGGCTGATTATTGATATTAGGCACTATGTTTAGGGAAATTGTTCCGTAAATCTCAGGCACATTGCCAGCCGTTGAGTGCTACTATCTCTGCAGAATCAATACACTAACTATTGGACACCTATATGATTAAGTTTGCTGTAATTGGAACCAATTGGATTACACAAAAGTTTGTTCAAGCTGCTCACGAATCTCAATCAATGCAACTTGCTGCGGTTTACTCTCGAAATCTAGACAGCGCGGCACAGTTCGCCCAAGAGTTTGACGTTGAAACGACGTATAACTCACTCGACGCATTGGCCAATGACAAAACGGTTGAAGCCGTATACATCGCTTCACCGAACTCACTCCATTGCGAACAGTCCATCTTCATGATGGAGCACGGCAAACATGTCATCTGTGAAAAGCCTGTCGCATCGAATATTGATGAAGCAACCCGAATGTTTGAGGTCGCTGAGAAAAACGGTGTGGTGCTGTTTGAGGCGTATAAATCTCAGTTTCTACCGAACTTTAAGCAAGTTCAACTAGGGTTAGAGAAGATTGGCAAGGTACATAAGGCACACATCAACTACTGCCAGTATTCATCGCGCTACCAAAAATACCTAAACGGTGAGAACCCAAACACCTTCAACCCAGCTTTTTCTAACGGCTCATTGGTCGATATTGGCTTCTACTGTGTTGCCGCGACAGTCGCGTTATTTGGCAAACCTGAAAATGCACAGGCTTCTGCAAAGCTGCTTGATTCTGGCGTGGACGCACATGGCTGTGCGATCTTCCAATACCCTGAGTTTGATGTGACCCTTGCGCACTCCAAAGTCAGTGATTCTTATACGCCAAGTGAGATCCAAGGTGAATTAGGGGCGATCATCATCGATCACATCGCTGAATGTACCGACGTTAAGATCCGCTACCGCGATGGCACGGTAGAAAACCTTACTCAAGCGCAAAGCGAAAATTCAATGTGTTACGAGGCGCAAGCCTTTGCTAGTTGCATTGCTGGAGACAACACAACACAAGCGCAAGCCCAACAGCGCGCTTTAATGGTTGCTAAGTTAATTACAGAGATGCGCCAACAAGTTGGTGTCGTTTATCCGGCAGACAAATAACATTGCTAAATGAGTTAACAAACTGATTTTTAAGAAATACTGTTTTATGCATAACTAAATTTAATCTTTACGACAAATAACCGGATTAGTTGATTGGGGTGCCATCTGTTTAAATCCGCGTTCGATATCTATCGTATTTATTTAATTTATTGAAGGTGTGTAAAGTGTTTTCAGTTGACGATCGCGTTGTAGCAACAAAAGGTGTTGAGCTTGGTGAAATGGTAGTGACTGGCCTAAGTGCTGGTGGTGGCTACGTTCACGTTACAACGGTAGAAGGCGCAATGACGCTTACTTACCCAGCACAAGACCTTAAAAAAGCATAGTTTAACCACTCTGCTCTTTTAGTAGTCACTCTGCTAAAGGTAACAACATTGAGGCTTTGGCTGACTTCACTCTTCTGCATTAGAGTGAGCAGCCAGAGCCTTTTTTATGCCCGTTATTTCTCACTAGCCTTCCCATTAGTCTACTCATTACAGTAAAGCCGAATCCAACAGACAATAGAATTAATGAAAGAGTATTTATACTAAGCACTTATTGTGTGTTGTTGATGCTTGCTGTTTATCAATACTTAGCGTTGATTAGTACTTAGCGTTTATTGACACTTAATGTTCGTAATACTTTCTGATATATTAGCATTAACTTATATTTATAATATCCTGAACTAAGGGAAGCTATGAAGCTTTACATTTACGACCACTGTCCTTTCTGTGCAAGAGTTGCCTACATCGCTCAATCTTTAGGCTTGAACATCGAACTTGTTTCTGTGGATTATGATGATGCCCAAACCCTTATCGATCTGATCGGTAAGAAGATGGTGCCAGTCCTACAGAAAAACGACGGTTCGATTATGGCTGAAAGCCTAGACATCATTGTTTACTTCATGGATTCGAAATCAAGTGACGAGCAACGTGAGCCATCTGAGCAGGCTGCGCTTTTTCAAAGCCGCGCTTTCCCTCTTACTCAACAGATCGGACGCCCACGTTGGTGGAACCTCGACTTGGCTGAATATCGCTCTGCTGGAGCCAAAGAAGCTTGGCGTGCAAGTAAAGAGACCGAAGGTTTTAACTTTGAAGAGCTCTTAGAAAAGACCCCACAATACGTTCAACTGATTAACCCATTACTGAAAGATGCAGAGCTTCTATTGGATCTAGAGAATGGTGAGTCATCGCTACCTTTAGTTGATCAAGCACTCTATTTCTCAATGCTTCGTGGCTTCTGTGTTGAACCAAGCATCACATGGCCACCAGCACTTGAGCGTTGGTTAGAAAAACAGAGTAAAACGTTAGGCATCAAGCTTCTTCGCTAATTTCCTAATTTGCTAAGTCGTTAGCAACGAGCCTAAACGAAAAATCGAAGCTCCCCGAACCATTATTCGTACGAGCTTCGATTTTTATGACTCAATTGTCTTTTCTACAACAAGCGCCTTCTCAACCCTGTTCGCTCCAAAATTCGCGTTGAAATTTCTTCAACCGATAACGAAGACGTGTTGATGTAAGGTATCGCTTCTCGGCGAAACATCGACTCTACCGTTTGCAACTCATACAAGCATTGCGAATCACTCGCGTATTCACTGCCGGCTAAACGGTTCTCTCGGATTTCAGTCAACCTTTCCGCATCAATGGTTAAACCAAACAGCTTGTGTCGGTAGATCTCAAATTCGGGTAACAGCTTCAAGCGCGCCAAGTCATCATGAATGAACGGATAGTTCGCTACGCGCAAGCCAAACTGCATCGCCATATACAAACTTGTCGGTGTCTTACCGCTTCGAGACACACCCAATAGGATGATATCCGCCTCTTCAAGCCCTTTCAGCGTGATGCCATCATCATGAGCCAACGTGTATTCAATCGCAGCAATACGGTCGAAGTACTTCACTGAATCTTTATTAACACTACGAGAGCGCTGCAGCTTAGGCACCGGGGCCATTTGGGTATCGTCTTGCACTTTCTGCACAATACTCTCTAGCACGTCATAACAATGCGCTGGTGCCTCCAAGAGCTTCTGCTTGATGTCTGGAATCACAATCGAAAAAAAGACTAACGGGTGGTTGCCCGTATCACGATACGAAATTTCGATCTCTTTTAATAAATCAGAAAGTTTGTCCTCACTTTCGACAAACGGGAAGGTTTTTTCATTAGCTTCGAATGGGAATTGACCTAGAACAACATGCCCTAAAGTCTCACATGTTATGGCCGTTCCATCAGAAACATAGAATACATCACGACTTTGGATATCAATTTGCATTTTTTATTTAATGTTTAAAATTATTTTGAGTAGGATGGGAACCATAATATATATAACGAAACCCTGCTGACTATTACGTCCCCCACAGCTTTAGAAAATAATTTACATTTTTTTAAACTGATACGTAATCGTTTGCCTTTAAATCCCTACAATGCTTGCTATGTTTCTGGAGAAATAAATGCAAAATAACACCCTATGGTTCAATGGCCTTTCCATGGAAGATGTCGACAAAGTCGGCGGTAAAAATGCTTCACTTGGCGAGATGGTTTCTAACCTAGCCAACGCTGGCGTATCAGTACCTAATGGTTTTGCTACCACATCTTATGCGTTTAACAACTTTCTTGACTACAAAGGTCTTGATGAGCGCATTCACCAACTCCTTGATGAACTTGATGTTGAAGACGTTGACGCACTGCGTAAGACAGGTGCAACGATTCGACAATGGGTTCTAGACGCACCCTTCCCAGAATCACTAGAGCAAGACATCCGTGATAACTACCGCGAACTGATTGAAGGCAACGAAGAATTGTCTGTTGCGGTTCGTTCATCGGCAACGGCTGAAGACCTTCCAGATGCTTCTTTCGCAGGCCAACAAGAAACCTTCCTTAACGTGAAAGGTATCGATGCAGTTATCGAAGCGACGAAACACGTGTTCGCTTCTCTGTTTAACGACCGCGCAATCTCTTACCGAGTACACCAAGGCTTTGACCACCGAGGCATTTCATTGTCTGCGGGCATCCAGCGTATGGTTCGCTCAGACAAAGCTTCTTCAGGTGTAATGTTCACGCTTGATACTGAGTCAGGCTTCGACCAAGTGGTATTCATCACCTCTTCTTGGGGTCTAGGTGAAATGGTCGTACAAGGCGCTGTGAACCCTGATGAATTCTACGTTCACAAGCCAATGCTAGAAGCGGGTCACTACCCAGTGGTTAAAAAGACGTTTGGTTCTAAGTTGATCAAGATGATCTACTCAACCAACCAAGAGATCGGCAAGCAAGTTGATATCATCGACACCGATACCCAAGAGCGTAACGAGTTTTCATTGAACGATGAAGAGATCAAAGAGCTAGCAAAACAAGCGATGATCATCGAGAAGCACTACCAACGTCCGATGGACATTGAGTGGGCGAAAGATGGCATCGACGGCAAGCTTTACATCGTTCAGGCTCGCCCAGAAACCGTATGTTCTCAGAGCGACCAAAACGTTATCGAGCGTTACGAGCTAAACAACAAGGCTGATGTATTGGTTGAAGGCCGCGCTATCGGCCAACGCATCGGCTCAGGTCCAGTTCGCTTGGTTGATTCACTAGACCAAATGTCACTGGTTCAAGAAGGCGATGTACTGGTAACCGACATGACAGACCCAGACTGGGAACCTGTGATGAAGAAAGCGTCCGCGATTGTGACTAACCGTGGCGGCCGTACTTGTCACGCAGCGATCATTGCTCGTGAGCTAGGCATTCCTGCCATTGTTGGCTGTGGTACAGCGACAAGCAGCCTAAATGATGGCGACATCGTGACAGTGTCATGTTCAGAAGGTGAAACGGGCTACGTTTACAACGGCGAACTCGACTTTGAAATCAAACGCTCTGAGGTTGATGAGCTACCAATGCTGCCAACCAAAGTAATGATGAACGTGGGTAACCCAGATCGTGCCTTCGACTTTGCTCAAATCCCGAACGAAGGTGTTGGCCTTGCTCGTCTTGAATTCATCATCAACAAGATGATCGGTATTCACCCTAAAGCTCTGCTGAACTTCGATGAGCAAACGGATGAGATCAAAGCTGAAATCAACCAACGTATTCGTGGTTACAAAGATCCAATCGATTTTTACGTAAGCAAACTAACGGAAGGCATCGCAACTATCGCTTCTGCATTCTGGCCTAAGCGTGTGATCGTGCGTATGTCTGACTTCAAGTCGAACGAGTACAGCAACCTTGTAGGTGGCAAAACATTTGAACCACATGAAGAGAACCCAATGCTGGGCTTCCGTGGTGCATCTCGTTATATATCTCCAGTATTTGAAGACTGTTTCGAGCTTGAAACTCAAGCGCTAAAACGCGTTCGTAACGAGATGGGACTAAAGAACGTTGAAATCATGATTCCATTCGTTCGCACTCCAAGCGAAGCAGCATCGGTTATCGACATTCTGGCTAAATTTAACCTGCGTCGTGGCGACCAAGGTCTGAAAGTCATCATGATGTGTGAGCTACCATCGAATGCGATATTGGCTGATGAGTTCTTGAAGTACTTCGATGGCTTCTCTATCGGTTCAAACGACATGACACAGCTGACACTTGGCCTAGACCGAGATTCAGGCGATGTGGCGCACCTCTTCGACGAGCGTAATCCTGCAGTTAAAGCGATGCTGAAAATGGCAATCGATGCAGCAGCTAAAGCGGGTAAGTACGTGGGTATTTGTGGCCAAGGCCCATCTGACCATGACGACCTAGCCGAGTGGTTAATGGAACAAGGCATCAGCTCTGTTTCACTAAACCCAGATACGGTTATCGATACGTGGTTGAAGCTTGGTAACGTTGCGAATAAGTAACGCTTAGCCACTCAAATAGAAACACCGAAAAGTAGAGTCAACAAAGCCAGTCATTGCGACTGGCTTTTTTGTTCGCCGAAAGCCAACAAAGATAACCTGCCTATCATAACAAACATTGGTATCGCGCTGACCTTACGTTATCCTTTACACAATTCTTCATTGAGAGGTTTGTCATCACAACAAGCCTAACTTCAAGACCGATAAGAGTGTTATGAATTCTACTACCGCAACTCCCTCGCCTTCTCTTGGCCGACAACTCTATACAATGACATGGCCAATGCTATTTGGGGTACTTTCCCTAATGAGCTTCCAGCTTGTAGACAGTGCTTTTATTGGCCAACTGGGCGTGCTACCGCTCGCGGTTCAAGGCTTCACACTTCCTATACAGATGATCATCATTGGTATTCAAGTGGGGCTAGGTATCGCGACGACCGCCGTAATCGCTAGAGCCATTGGCACTAATGAAACGCGCTACGCTAAGCAGCTTGGTGGATTAGTGATTGCGATGGGCAGTGTGAGTGTCGCGCTTTTCTCCGTCATCATCTATCTGTTGCGTGGGCCAATTTTACAATTATTGGATGCGCCACCGACGGTATTGCCAATCATTGATTCTTACTGGATCTATTGGCTAGTCAGCTCTTGGACAGGGGCGCTTCTCTACTTCTTCTACAGTGTATGTCGTGCCAACGGTAATACTATGCTGCCCGGTTCAATGATGATCGCGACCAGTATCATCAACTTGATATTGGACCCGATTTTCATCTTTACTCTCGACATGGGCATCAATGGAGCCGCGATTGCGACCATCTTGGCGTTCGGTGCGGGTATCTTTATCGTTGCTCCTAAGGTGACTAAGAAGCATTGGATGACATTCGACTGGCACGATCTCGACATAGGCAAGAGTGTTCGATCCATTGGTAACATCATGGGGCCTGCGATGATCAGTCAGCTACTGCCACCTGTTTCATCCATGTTTGCGACTAAACTGCTTGCTGGCTATGGTACCGCTGCCGTTGCGGCTTGGGCGCTGGGTTCACGTTTTGAATTCTTCTCGATTGTCGCTGTGCTAGCACTAACGATGTCGATGCCTCCAATGATTGGCCGCATGTTAGGAGAGAACAACCTCGAAAACATACGTAAGCTCGTTAAGATTGCAGTGACGTTCGTATTGGGTTTCCAGTTGGTGATAGCACTGGTGACTTGGCTATTCTCTGGCGGACTTGCAAACCTTATGACCAGCGAAGACGAAGTATCGGCCATCTTGAACTACCACTTGCTTATCGTTCCTATTAGCTTAGGGCCTTTGGGGATCTGTATGCTGATGGTTTCTGTCTCTAACGCATTAGGCAAGTCTTATACTGCCTTGACGATATCAGCACTGCGTCTGTTTGCTTTCTTCTTACCTTACTTATGGGTTGGTTCGCAGCTTGCTGGAATTGAAGGCCTATTCTGGGGAGCCATGGTAGGTAATGTACTTGCCGGCACTTGCGCATGGTTTATGTACCAACGCGCACTTGGGCAAGTGGAAGCTAAGCTAGCCAAATAGGCAATTCGAGAGCTCATCAACCAAGCAATCAATCTCCAAAGAACATTTAATGCGACATCAAAGCAGGGCGATTACGCTCTGCTTTTTAGATAACCTGCAATCTTAGAGTTCATCTAATGGAAGAACAAAGTCGACATATAACGCAAAGTTTCCGATTCCAGAAGCTTTAATACCATCCAAGTCTAAATCATTTGTCGAATAAATCATGGCAGAAACCCCCATGTTGCTTAGTTCTATCGCCTTCTGATACTCGCTCCCAAGCGAGCCAAGATTATCACCCCGATACGTCACAGCCTTAATTTGATTTAAATCAATCCACTCAAGAATAAATAGTGTATTTAGATCTATATTTAATACGACATTATTAAAACCTAACTCTATTGCTTCATTATATTTATCTGTGTTGAATACTTCGATAATAGATTTATCTTTATCTTTATCTTTATCTATTATATACTTTGGAAGCAAAGCAAGATTTTTTATTTTATCCGTAACTAATACCACGCCATTTTCATCTATAATATCAATAGCTGTCGATATATTTAATGTTTTACATTTATCATAAATTATCTTTGATTCAAATTCTTTATAGCTAATAGACCCAGTATTATTAGAATTTGTCATTTCGTGAAAAGACTTCCAATCATGAACAGCAACAATCCTTCCATCCGATGAGATAAGTAGATCTAACTCTATCATCTTGAAACCATGTTCAATTGATTGCTCCATCGCTTCTAACGAGTTTGTATATTTTAATCCATTAATTCCCCCCCACCGGCATGTGCGATCAAACCACCAGAATTAACGATAATTTCAGGGATGTTATTATGTTCATTTGGGTATGCCTTTACATTGCCTCTCCATACATCAATGACTACACTCATCGAAGGGCCGATAACAAAAGCTACCCAAAAACATATGAGAACTAGACAAAATATTGATATTAAGACTCTGATTCCTTTAAGTATCATGACATTTTACCTGTTGAGAACTGGGGCTGATGATAATGTGTGGTTTACCTTATCAATATTAAGTTTAAACATGTTATTTATAGCAACTATAATAGAATTTGTCGGTAATAGATTTTTATTTCTTCTTCTCACGGTAATAATGACTTTTGATTTCTACTTAAGATTAAACTCTCTAAGCTTAGACTTAGGTATCTTAGGATCGGTTTTAGAGTCTAATCGAGGTGAAGCACTTGAAAATATGAAAATCATTGTCGCTATAAGATATGTAAAGATAATTGTATTTTTCATTCTGGTTTTTTTATCATTTCACATTACCTTAGGAAAGGTTGGTAAGTCATTTTCATTAATTATGTTGATATTATTTTCCAGTATATTGATCACCAAGTTTTATAGCTTACATAATAATAAAAAGACGACATACCTCAATGAATAATACTCAAAAAAAATCCATCATGAAGTGTGGTTTAGTTTTTTAGGGTTAATTACAGTTATTAGACCTATTTCTTTATATTATTAACTGTCTCTTCTCGAAGGGGGAAAATCAGTAATCTATTCAAAATGGGAGAATGTTCATACAAATAAGGTATTAAAGGATATTTACATCGTAAATATTGGTGAATCTGTGATTAAAAATTACTACCCATCATATAACGAAGAGAATGGAAAGATAAAAGGAGCAGCCATATTTAATGGTGTTATTTCCCCATCCGTTGTTACATACTTCTCAGTCCCTCGAATATTATCAAAGAGCCTAGATGTAAACAGGCATGATAAAAGCTTAAATGTGATAGATCTTGCTAATGATGCTGGGATGAAAACTTATTGGATATCAAATCAAGCTAAGATCGGGCAATACGAGACACAGGTATCCACAATCGCAAGTAGGGCACATTACCAATATTATAAAAAAACGTCTTATGATAAAGCTGAACCCGATAACATTCTCTTACCAGAAGTGATCAAGGCGATTCGTGAAGAAACTAAAAAGCCGAAAGTCATTTTCATTCATACTATGGGGTCGCACTATGACTTTTGTAAGAGATTTGATGAGGAGATTTAACTAAAAACCTCAGATAACAAATACCTAGAATGCCATTCAAAATCAGTAGCTTATGGCGTTGCTTTTATAGAAAAGCTTAGAGACCTACTCGCGATGCATGATAAAACATATAGAATCATTTATTTTTCTGACCATGGCCTAATGTCTGTAAATGTTCCACCGTATCTAATTCACGGTACTGGCTCACATTTTCAAGGCAGGCAGTAGAAGTACCTTTCATAGCAATGAGTAATGACCCACAAGAAACGAAAATACATTCGGTCAAATACAATCTGAGAGACTTTTCAGACACATTTGCGCAATGGGTAGGAATATATTCAGAACAGACAGAGCATCACAAAAGTATCTTCAATACCAAGTACATAGGAAAGGAGTATGACTCAGTGTTAACGAGTGAGTTTAAGGTAAGAAAAATCGACTAAGCGAACAACGGGTACAGAAGGTTCTGAACACCATAAAGTTACTTAGTAAGTAACCTTCTCCACACATCAAATTACCTCTTATTTAGCGCTATGTAGGCTATTATCAGCTCTACTTTGCTTATCCAAGAGCTTCTATTAACCTTGTTAGCAAACAGCCTAATGAGATGATTTAGGAAACTCTGACAGTATCCGCAAGTGAATTAAATGAATGTGTAATACCAATTCCATTAA
>NZ_CAWNBB010000049.1:0-8130 GCF_963872585.1 Vibrio sp. 10N.222.47.A9
AGTTGATTAATAAAATGAATTGAATATGTATTACCTATGTAATACATATTTGCTTTTAAGGCTCTGTATCTATTTTAAGACATTTCATAGAGCCTTAGTTTGGACTTAACTTCTAGCACGGATGAACATGACACCTGAAGCGTCTTATTACCTGTTCTGGGCCTTCTCTCCTTGTAAAGACTAACACTTTAAACGTGTCTTTAACCATGACTCTTATCGTTGCCTTGGTTCCCCTGCGGCTAGGCTTTGTTTGAACCCCGTTATTGTCCTTAGAGTCATAGCGCCTTGTCGTTCCCTCCTCGTTGTTCTCTCTGTCTTCGAATAAGTTCGTGTAAGGGCTTGTTTTCTTATGCGCCGATTTTCTTTCACTCGCATCATTTTCGGGCATGCAGGCTGTTAACCGTTTCTCCCCACAATCTGCTTTACAAGGGAGGCTTCGCCGCTGTGCGCCCTTGCAAAGCAGAACGATGTTGAGAGAGCGGACAGCCAAGCGGCTCCGAAAAGTGATACTCAAACAGAAAGGAAACTCTCATGGCGCAACAAAACTCAACCCCAACTCTCTCTAATTCAAATTCATCGACCAGCGTTTCGCCGCTGGGGCACGAAAGCTCACCAAAAAATGATATCTCTAGTCCTTTGGCGGTATTGAAGTTGCGCTCTCAAGTCAAAAAGTGTCGTGATGAGGCAAAAAAAAGTATGATTGGGTTTTCAAAATCCAGCGTTTGAAAATGTTCAGTCGTCGTCAATCGCCCGAGCAGCAGGCTGATATCGCAGCGTTAAAAGACCAAGGGTTCGTTGAAGCTATCAAGCAGCAGTTTCCGCTATTGGGGTCGCGTCGTTTTGCTTTCCATGAAATCCGTGACTTTTTCATCGAATTAAATGGCGCTGGCTTTGGTGAATGGTTTCTTCACGAGCGAGCGGATTACATCATTCTTTACACCACTTACGGTTCTGTGTTTCCCGCGTTGCGATTTGTGACAACGGGAGAGGGGACGTTTAAGTGCTCAGGATTTTGTTTTGATGTGCGTTTTGGCGCTTAGGGGGTTACATGACAGTTCGGTCTACAGTATCCGCTGATATATCCATGCACGTGGTTAGAGTGAATTCAACTGACTTTGAATCCACGATTAAGGCTGTCAAGATTCATGATATTTTGGTGAATGAGTTTGGGTATACCGACTCTTTAATACTAGAGGAAGGCAACGGCTTTGTTGCGTAATTCAGTGTAGAGACAGAGTTGCCCCGTTTCGTATGTTTTTCAGCCAACACGACAAGTTGCAGGCATACCTAACCCAGTAAGCTTATTCCGCGCTTTTATCATTGCGTAAGTTTCACCTACCTGTGCATTGTCATTTCTTAAGCTTAATCGACCACCAGCAACTGTTTAACTCGATTCATCACTGTTTGGTAACCATACCGCTCTTTCCAATACGTATTTGAGCCATATAACTTCTGGCTGCCCCTTCTCTTGGAGGAATAAGCGAAACGGCTCGCTTAATCGTATCGTGACACGCTCTCGTGTCATAAGCGCCGTCGTGATAGCTAAATCACTGAACCGACGTGGCCTTCCGCGCTTATTGTGTTTGCTTTACGCCCAGCTACTTATCGCTTCTTCATCAATCCAAAAGGTCAGGGATCCAGGGTTAATGAGTGATTGGTTGTATTTATTGCTTCCAGTTGGTTGTTTTGTAACGAGGTCTAGGCATAGGGCTACGAGAGGGAGTGGAAGTGAGCGTAGGTTGTAGATTTAGTTCCATTGAATTACGCAACAAAGCCATTATGAGGGGATCAGTCAGTGCCGTTCTCTACCGACTGATGCTAATAACAGATTAGTTAAAAACGTCTGTTAGAACCTAAACCTTTAAAACAAATAAATACATATATAAATAAGTAATAAACTATAAACAATACAATCAATATTTCTAATTACATTTGCTGAGGGAGTCACATAATGACAATACATTCATTGTGGTTATTGTTAGCTATTGTGTTTTGGGATAGTTTACATTTCGTTGAAATATAAAGAAATAAAATCATGAGCGCCTATAACAACATTAATTTTGATAGAATTGTTAATTCAATAAATAAATTTGTGGATGTTGACAACGAAGACAAAATAATTGAAATCATTGATTCCATAAATGAGAAACAAACAATAATAAATAGTGAAGTCAAGGAAATATATCGTGTATTCTTCATTTGGATTGGAAACATAAACTCACGATCTTTAGAATACATAGAGTTCTGGAATGATTGCTTTAAAGATAGATACCAGTTATATCTATATATTGATAGCCAATTTCTACTCTTTAATCATCTTAAAGAAATATTTTACATTTACAATAATATTAATAATGAAACACCAGCAGAAACGATAATCCAGCATCAAAACGAATTTTATCACAAGATCGGTAATATTATATCTAAGGGGAAATCATTTGATGAGGCCCTTCTCCATATTGCCAGTACTATTGATATCGATTTAAGTCAGCCGTTAAAACTTGCGAGGTTAAAAATTCATGCATTAGGGAAAATTATTAATATTATTGATATAAGTGCCTTAAATGATGTCTTTTATAATGACCGTCTTAGACGTATGTACTTTAACGAATTAACGCTAAGACACAACGCAGCTTGTGCTTCGGATATATTGAGATTAAGTCTGCTATATAGAGATGGTGGTATGTATGTTGACGTCGATACTTTGCCATCGCACCGAGCCGTGTACAAAGGACTCGCCGCCAGTTATGGATCATTGAACGAAAATATTATCGACATTTTGAAGTCCGAATACCTATTGAGGGAAATTAGAAAGCTCAAGCGACGCTCTGAGAAACGAAATGTGTGTGTCGCTAAGATTGAAGAAGAAGTGGGGAACTGCGAGTTCATTGAAGCTTTAAAAACACGAGCCACAAACAATGCCAAAGCGCTGTTTTCTCAGAAACCTGTGTATGTCCACCGCGATATTATGAAAATTGCTACGATCAATCGATATTATGAGGTGAACAACAATGTTTTGGTTGCGCACAAGGGCAGTCGAACAGCCCGCATTGTTCTGCGTGAAATGGCTCGTCGATACAAATACCTTGAGAGTAACAATTTGCTCTTCTCAACCCTATCCAAAGAGAAGAAAGTTGATGAGTACCTTTCTCGGTTAGACAGATATCGCTTTGATTCACTCACTCGTAATCAAGGAACGGATGTAACACTGATGCTAACTGGCCCATGCTTAATCCATGAAGTGTTATTAGGTTTGCTCTATGAAGTGTGCCACGTTCCGAAGTTCATATCGCCTTTTTCAGTATCATATCTGTTTCGCGTAAATCGTTCTTTTTTAGGGTTTCAACATCAAATTAATTATACACCAGAACATATGAGGTCTTCATGGATGTAAAAAAAGCATTAATCCCATTGGGTATTATTTTAGGGGCGCTAGCAATATATCAGTGTGGGGAAAATTACTATAAATTAGGTAATATTAATGGATTAAGCGATAATTTAAATGGTCAGTGGGACTGTCAATACTATAAAGGTACGAGCGGTGGCAAATCCAACATTAAATTCAATTTCGAAAATGATAATAAATACACGTCAAAGTTATCTTTAACGATCTATGGAAAAAATAATTCAGGAAATCAATTCTATATCTTGGATGAACAAGGTAAATATAACCTAGACAACGATGATCTGGTTTTAAATCAGAAGGTTTGTACACTTGAAAAAGTAAGTAAAAATAAAGACGATGCCACTTATCGTGCTTTACTATCTTATTGTGAAGAAACGACTGATGAAAAATTCAAGATACTAGAGTTTACAGGTTCACAACTTTCAATGACTCAGAACTTTACCGAAAAATATCAGTGTAAAAAGATCAAATGAAGATAAATTATAACGAATAAGTTTTTCAATATCGGTGGGATTGAATATGGTCGCATTGTTCTTAAGCGATTTTTCAATTCCTAATGCAAATCATACTATAAGAGTATAACTATGAAAAAAGTAGAATGTAGTAAAATTACGGCACTAGATCCAAGCGATACCCAGCATGTGGTTGGGGGATCGCGTAGATCTGACGCACTGAACACCGCACTTGGTGGCGATAGAGGCTGTGGCTCCGGCGCTCGCGATGCGCAAAACGGCAATATGGGGACTAATATGAATCATTCAGGTGGCTGTGGATCTGAAGCGGGTAAAAACAGTGGAGGCGGCGGTGGCGGTGGCGGTAGCAGCCGCGTTATCTGTACTCACTTCTATCGTAAAGGAATGCTTGATGCTGAAGTTTGGCGCGCAGACCTTCAGTACACGCAAAACCATCTGTCAGAGACCACAGTACGTGGCTACCATTACTGGGCAATTCCGTACGTCGAATTAATGCGCAAGAGTCCTCTAGCTGAAAAAATCATGTACCCAATTGCCAAGTATCGAGCGATTGAACTGGCTTATCAAATGAAAATTGTGGAAAAAGGCTCTTTACGCGGTAAAGCGGTACGCTTAGTCGTTGAGCCTGCTTGTTTCTTAATTGGTTGTGTGTGTAAACAAAAAGATTGGCAAGCACTTTGGCAGAAGTAGTAATTCCTGGGCATAAGCTCATGAAAAACGAGGATTAGGTGAAGGCTTAATGCCTCCACGTATTTCGGTAAGGGAAGGACAACTATGGTCTTTCCCTTTTTTAAAAGAGAAGCGAATGATCTTTCGTAAAGAAGTCATGGAGGCAAATAAAAACCGCCTCACAGGAAAAATCATTATTCATCAACGACTGTCGAGTTATCCTTTACATCTGTTCATTTTTATCACTTTTCTGACTGTCATTATTTACCTGTCCCAATGCAGTTATTCGCGAAAAGAAACGGTTAAAGGTTACTTATTACCCTCCAAAGGTGTCATTAAGGTAGTCTCTGGCCGAAAGGGGGTATTGGTGCGGTTACTTGTTCAAGAAGGCAGTAATGTGGAGCGTAACCAACCAGTTGCGAAGCTTAGAGACAGTAAAGGTATGACTGGAGGTGTCGATGTTTCCATGGCTTTGAAAAATGAACTTCAACTGCAACGTCAAGCCCTCCAGTCTGAGTTGGGCATTCAAGCCGCGATCTTTGACAAAGAGGAACGTCGAATCGACACCCAATTGAAGCAAAGGAATAGAAGCCTCAAAGCGATTGAAAAAGCAAAAGCAACGAGTTTGTTGCGTTTGGGTCTCAAAGAACAACAATATAAAAAGAACAAAAGCCTTCACCACAAAGGTTACCTATCGTCGACTGAGTTGGCAGCAGTACATGAAGAGTATTTAGAAGCGTTAGAGTCGTCTGATCGGTTGGAAAAAGAATTGGCGTCGGTACTCGTCGAGATTGACGCGCTTCAGTCCGCCAGAGTCTTGCTACCTGAGCAAAGATTTCTAAAAAAAACGACGATAGAAAGGGGGATCTCTCAGCTAGAAACCCGGCGGATCGAACTAGACAACGAATATGAGTTTGTTATTACCGCGCCTGAATCTGGCATGGTCACCGCGATTCAACCCTCTGTGGGATCTTATCTTACGACTGACACGATTATACTTAATATCATTCCTCAAAACTCACCGCTGGAAATGGAATTACTATTGCCTACTCGTTCCGCAGGCTTCGTCCAACTGGGTGATGAGGTCAGGATTAGATTTGACGCCTTCCCTTACCAAAAGTTTGGATTAGTGAAAGGTCAGGTCACGAATATTGATCAAGCGTTAGTACTTCCTAGCGATAAAGTGTTTCCGATCAAAACAACGGAAGCGATGTATCGTGTGAGAGCAAAACTGGCGACCCAAGCGATAACCGCGTATGGAAAACAGTTTCCTCTAAAAGTCGGTATGATCGCTGAAGCCGATATTATTCAAGAAAAACGCAGCCTACTTGAATGGCTTCTGGATCCTATTTATGCAATTAAAGGAAAACTGGGATAATCATGCTTAATCTACCCAAATCAGCTGTTAAAGCACTTAACCCTATAGAATTATTGTCGTTCTCATCGATTAAATCGGTTCCCCTCATTACGCAATCAGAAATGGCTGAGTGTGGATTGGCCTGTTTAGCTATGATTTGTTCCTACTACGGATTCAAAGTGGATATCGCCTCGTTAAGGAAGCACTCTCTCTCTACGACTCAAGGAATGAGCTTGAAAGATATGATGGACATTGGAAGCGAGCTTCAGCTCTCTTCACGTGCAGTAAAGTGTGAGTTAGAAGACCTTCGCCATCTTTCCACACCCTGTATTCTTCATTGGAATTTGGACCATTTTGTTGTTTTAACCAAGGTCACCAGAAACGCAGTGATTGTGAACGATCCAGCTGTGGGAAAACGAAAACTGAGCCTCGAAGATGTAAGCAATAGCTTCACTGGTGTTGCGTTAGAGCTCACTCCGAGTACGAGCTTCAAGAAGAAAGACATACAGGTTACCTTGAAAATTTCTCAACTGTGGGAGAGGATAGAGGGGTTCAAACGTGCATTAGTGTCACTTGTTTTTTTGTCTGTCGTGATGCAATTTGCCGCGCTGCTCTCTCCCTACTATATGCAGTTGGTCATTGATTCTGTGCTACTAAGTAATGACCAACCGTTGCTCCTAGTGTTAGCAATTGGCTTTATGTTGCTCTTGTTTGTACAGGTGTTCGTAAGCACGTTAAGAAGTTGGTTTATTCTAAAATTTAATAGCATGATGAGCATACAAATGGGGGCTAATCTTTTCCACCACCTCTTGCGGTTGCCCATTGGTTACTTTGAAAGTCGTCATATTGGCGATATCGTTTCTCGATTTGGTTCCATCGTTTCTATTCGCAACATGCTCACAACTGGGTTAGTTGAGTCGCTTATTGATGGATTGATGGCAATGGTCGTTCTGGTAATGATGTTTCTTTACAACGCGAAACTCGCAGCCATCGTTATTGCTGTTGTAACCGCGTCTTATGCTGTACAGCTTGCTTTCTATTACCCTAACCGCCGGTTAACAGGAGAACTGATTCTCGTGTCAGCAAAAGAAGATTCTAACTTCTTAGAAACGTTGCGAGCGATGCAAACAATCAAGTTGTTTAGTAATGAAACTAATCGCCAAAACATGTGGCTGAATCGATTTGCTGAAGTAATTAATGCGGAGATCAAGCTAGGCCGTCTTCACATCGCGGAGTCTCATGTAAACAAATTATTATTTGGTGTTGAAAACATTCTTGTTGTCTATTTTGGCGCCTTAGCCGTAATGGACGCTCAGCTGACAGTTGGGATGCTAATTGCTTTTATTGCCTACAAAACGCAATTTACCACCAGTATGACAAACTTTATTGATAAGGTATTTTCTTTTAAATTACTCGAACTGCACTTGGAAAGATTATCGGATATCGTGTTCGAAAAGCGTGAAATTGTCCCCGCCGCAGCGGTCTTACCGAAACAGCTATCCGGTCACATTCGCTTTGATAATGTCAGCTTCCGATATGCAGACAATTTAGACTGGGTGTTAAAAGAGGTGTCATTTGAGGTGATGCCAGGGGAATGCGTGGCATTGGTCGGTCCTTCAGGCTCAGGAAAAACGACGATAATGAAGCTCTTGTTAGGGATTTTGACTGCCGAGGAAGGGATCATATATGTTGATGGTGTAAAAATTAACGATGTTGCCCTGCATGACTATCGCAGTCGGTTTGGGAGTGTCATGCAAGACGATGTCTTGTTTTCCGGAACCATATGCGAAAACATTACGATGTTTGAGTCTGATTATGATTTTAAACGTTTGGAACAAAGTTGTTTAGAAGCTAACATACTGGATGAAATCATACGATTACCGATGGGATTTCATTCTTTAGTTGGCGATATGGGAAATAGTTTTTCCGGTGGACAATTGCAACGGCTCTTTCTTGCTCGTGCTTTGTATAAACAACCCCAAGTGATGTGTTTAGATGAAGCGACGAGCCACTTAGACACTGACAACGAAAATCAAATTAACCTTAACATTCGTAAGATGAATATGACCCGACTAATTATTGCTCACCGTAAAGAGACGATTGCATCAGCCGATCGCGTGATTAGACTATAGCCAGCATCAACACCAATGAACCAATGCCTACCTAATCCTAGGCTTAGATGGGCTTACGGTTTTTGGGCGGTTGTTAGGCTTTGTTGCGTAATT
>NZ_CAWNBB010000050.1:0-95982 GCF_963872585.1 Vibrio sp. 10N.222.47.A9
ATTAATGGAATTGGTATAAGCCTTAGTGTTTACTTCTCTTTTTTGTGCCCTCTCCTCTAAAAACAAATACGACGATCGACTCACATCCATCTAAAAATACTGTCTATTTTGCCCTCAACAACGATCTTAGCCTCTACAGAATCACTTCCAACAGTGCCATAAGCCCCTCCTTTATCTTGTATACATAGCTATCAATTCATTCACACCATAAAACTGTTCACTTTTAATTCAACCCCTTATAAAACAAGCAACTAAAGTTAAAATAAAATTGTACACAATCCCCACAAAAGACTATTTGTTGCATTTTTGTAAATAAATAGTTGACCACAGGGTCAGGATGGATAATTATTGACCTAGAAGTCAAAAAGAATACACATGGAAATATGTCGATTTACAAGGAGGTCTCTTGATTACTTTTTTGCTCAATCAGGAAATAAGACGTGAAGATAATCTGTCGCCAAATATGACAGTGCTCAACTACCTTCGTACCAAGGTTAATAAAACCGGTACCAAAGAAGGTTGTGGGTCGGGTGACTGTGGTGCATGTACGGTAGTTCTCGGTGAAGTGATTGATGGACAACTGCAATACCGCTCGGTGAACTCTTGCCTGACGTTCGTTTCAGCGCTGCATGGCAAGCAACTGATCACAGTAGAAGATCTGCAAAATCGAGATCGCTCATTGCACCCAGTGCAGAAGGCAGTAGTTGATTTTCACGGTTCACAATGTGGTTACTGCACGCCGGGCTTCATCATGTCGATGTTTGCACTAGGCAAGAACAAACCCGATGCGAGCAAAGAAGACGTCATGGAATCACTGGCGGGTAACCTATGTCGCTGTACAGGCTACCGACCAATTGTTGATGCTGCGATGTCGCTTTCAACAGACCAACCTTTGATCGACCAATTTGCTGAACTTGAACGCAACACCATCAAGAAGCTAGAAGGTATTCAAGACACCGAGGCCAACTTACGCCTTGGTCACCTCACCGCTTTTTCCCCAAAAAGCACTGATGAGCTGGCCAAGCTGTTTCAAGCACATCCGAACGCGAAACTAGTTGCTGGCGGCACGGATTTAGCACTGGAAGTGACGCAATTCCATCGTGAGATTGAAACGCTGATCAGCGTAAACCTTGTTGAAGATATGAAGGTATGTGAAGAGACCGACACCGATTTAATCATTGGTGCCAACCTGCCTATCAGTGACTCTTACGCACTACTGAAAAAGCACTACCCAGATTTTGGTGAACTGTTGCATCGCTTTGCTTCACTGCAAGTGCGCAACCAAGGCACCATCGGCGGTAATGTGGCGAATGCCTCGCCTATCGGTGACACCCCTCCTCTGCTGATTGCTCTCGACGCGAAAATCAAACTTCGCTGCGGAGACGAGTCACGCACGATGCCGATTGAAGATTACTTCATCAGCTACAAAGTGACGGCGCAAAAAGAGAGTGAATTCATTGAACAGATCATCATTCCTAAGCCAACCAACGACAGCTTCCGAGCTTACAAAGTGTCGAAACGTTTAGACGACGACATCTCTGCGGTGTGTGGCGCGTTTGATATTCAAATTGAAGATGGCAAGGTTTCTTACGCTCGTATCGCTTTCGGCGGTATGGCAGCAACGCCTAAGCGTGCAACTCGTTGTGAAAATACGTTATTAGGCAAACCGTGGACAGACGCTAATATTAAGTTAGCGATGCAGGAACTGTATAACGACTTTGAGCCGCTATCTGATTTCCGTGCAAGCCAAGAATACCGTTCATTGTCGGCAGCAAATATGTTGCGTCGTTACTTCATTGAACAACAGAACAAAAACAACCAAATCGAAACAAGGGTAACGTCTTATGTCTAAATCAAATTCCTCTGTTCACAAGAGCAATGCGATGACCCACGAAGAGATGGTTACCATTGCAAAACAAGACCTAAAAACTGGCGTAGGTAAAAGCGTTAAACACGACAGTGCAGCCAAGCAAGTCACGGGCGAAGCGGTATACATTGATGACCGCCTAGAGTTCCCAAATCAGCTGCATGTATACGCACGCCTGAGCACGCAAGCGCACGCTAACATCACCAAAATAGACCTATCTCCATGTTACGAATTCGAAGGTGTGGCAATTGCTATTCAAGCGAAAGACGTACCGGGTGAACTGGATATCGGCGCCATCCTACCGGGTGACCCACTGCTTGCTGATGGCAAAGTAGAATACTACGGTCAACCTGTGATTGCCGTGGCAGCTAACGATTTAGAAACTGCACGTAAAGCCGCACACGCTGCAATCATTGAATATGAAGAACTGCCTGCGATTCTTGATGTAAAAGAAGCGCTAGAGAAAGAACACTTCGTAACAGAAAGCCACACTCAACAACGTGGTGACTCGAAAGCCGCACTGGCAAAAGCGAAACACGTGATCTCTGGTGACCTAGAGATCGGCGGCCAAGAACACTTCTACCTAGAAACCCAAATCAGTAGCGTGATGCCAACCGAAGACGGCGGCATGATCGTGTACACCTCGACTCAAAACCCGACCGAAGTTCAAAAGCTGGTCGCGGAAGTAATTGGCGTACCGATGCACAAAGTCGTGATTGATATGCGTCGTATGGGTGGTGGTTTCGGTGGTAAAGAGACTCAAGCAGCCTCTCCAGCGTGTATGGCCGCGGTGATTGCTCACCTCACCGGACGACCAACCAAAATGCGTTTGCTACGCAATGAAGACATGCAGCAAACCGGTAAACGCCACCCGTTCTACAATCAATACACGGTCGGTTTTGACGACAATGGTGTGATACAAGGTGCCGACATTACCGTTGCAGGTAACTGTGGTTACTCACCAGACTTATCAAGCTCTATTGTCGACCGCGCAATGTTCCACTCAGACAACGCCTATTACCTAGGTGATGCAACTGTGGTTGGTCATCGATGCAAAACCAATACCGCATCGAACACCGCTTACCGTGGCTTTGGTGGCCCGCAAGGCATGATGACCATTGAACACATCATGGACGAGATTGCGCGTTACCTGAAAAAAGATCCTTTGGAAGTACGTAAGGCGAACTACTACGGCGAAGAAGGCCGTAACGTGACCCATTACTACCAAACCGTTGAAGACAACTTTTTACCTGAGATAACCGAACAGCTTGAACGCAGCAGTGACTATCACGCACGTCGTAAAGACATTGCCGAGTTCAACAAGCAAAGCCCTATCTTGAAGAAAGGCCTTGCTATCACACCCGTGAAATTCGGTATCTCGTTTACTGCGACTTTCTTGAACCAAGCAGGTGCGCTCATCCATATCTACACCGATGGCAGTATTCATTTGAATCACGGTGGTACGGAAATGGGGCAAGGCTTGAACATCAAAGTGGCACAAATCGTTGCACAGGAGTTCCAAGTCGATGTCGAACGTATCCAGATCACCGCTACAAACACAGACAAAGTTCCGAACACATCACCAACCGCAGCCTCATCGGGCACCGACCTCAACGGTAAGGCCGCGCAAAACGCCGCAATGACCATTAAGCAGCGCCTGATTGACTTCGCTTCTGCGCACTTCAAAGTGTGGCCTGAAGAGGTGGTGTTTAAGAACGGCATGGTGCAGATTCGCGATGAGATCATGACCTTCAACTCATTTGTTGAACTGGCTTGGTTTAACCAAATCTCGCTATCGAGCACTGGTTTCTACCGCACTCCGAAGATCTATTACGATCACGAGAAAGCACGCGGTCGCCCGTTCTACTACTACGCGTATGGTGCCTCTTGCTCAGAAGTTATCATCGATACCCTAACCGGCGAGAACAAGATTCTGCGTGTCGATATTCTGCATGACGTGGGGGCTTCATTGAACCCTGCGATTGATATCGGCCAAGTCGAAGGTGGTTTTGTGCAAGGTGTCGGTTGGTTGACAACGGAAGAGTTGGTGTGGAACCAGCAAGGCCGCTTGATGACCAATGGTCCTGCGAGTTACAAGATCCCGGCGATTGCTGATATGCCAATTGATTTCAGAACGCACCTTTTAGAAAACCGTAACAACCCAGAAGACACCGTCTTCAACTCGAAAGCCGTGGGTGAACCGCCTTTCATGTTGGGTATGTCAGTATGGAGCGCACTGAAAGACGCCATTAGCTATGTCGCCGTCGATGGCGCGATTCCTAAGCTCAACACACCTGCAACGCCAGAACGTATTCTGATGGCGATTCAGGAAGTCACTGAAACGGCTCCGACTTCGGTCGATGCTCAATCAGAAACGGCTTAGGGCTCGGTTTCTATAGACCGCTTAGGGCGCAATAAATAGCTTAGAGCACCTATAAATAGCTTAGGAAGCATAAAAGGGATTTAGGAGGACGTATGTTTAAGGATAATTGGATTCACGAACTGGCAAAACTGGAAGAGAACTACGAACCGTGTGTGATGGTGACGGTGCTCGAAGACAGAGGTTCCGTTCCACGCGATGCGGGCACCAAAATGCTTGTCACTCGTGACCGAATCATCGCTACGATTGGTGGTGGTCATCTTGAACATGTGGCCACTAAAATGGCTCGCGAGATGCTGATTGCCAGCGAAAAGTCACTCAAAGTGGAACGCTTCAACCTAGGCGCTCGCTTAGGCCAATGTTGTGGCGGTATGGCAACGTTAAGCTTTGAGCCGATTGGCACTCAGCAGAACCACCTTGTGCTATTTGGCGCAGGTCATGTTGCCAAAGCGCTGCTGCACATTGTCGCAACCCTACCCTTCCGCGTGACCTGGATTGATGAACGTGAAGAAGTATTTCCTGAAACGCTACCACACGGTGTGAAAAAGCTTGTCTCAGACGATCCAGTCGGTGAAGTGAAACACATGCCACCGAACAGCTATTACCTAGTGATGACGCACAACCACCAGCTCGATTTTGACCTAACCAAAGCCATTATCGACCGTGAAGACAGCCGTTACTTTGGCATGATTGGATCGCTCACTAAGCGCAAGAAGTTCGACTTCCGCTTAGAGCAACGCGGCTATAGCCAAGAACAAATTGAAACCATGCTTTGCCCGATTGGTATAAGTGCGGTGAATGGCAAACATCCTGCGGAAATTGCGGTGTCGGTTGCGGGTGAACTGATCGCACACTATCAAGGCCAAGCACTTGAACAAAAGCGCCCAACCCAACAATATCGAAATCAGGATTTGACCGATCAACACAGTCAACCAAGCGACGTAGGCGAACCACCATTGGAAGAGAAGATCGCCTAATAAAAGTCGCAAAGCTTCAGTGGCCATAACGTCGCTGAAGTCATTAAAAGGAAGTAAACATGACAACGCAACGCAAAGCTTATCGCGCCAGCATTTTACACAGCGTCGCCGACCCAAAAGACGTCGGTATCGATGAGTCTTACGACTATTTTGAAGACGGTGTTTTAGTGGTTGAGAACGGCCATGTCGTCGACTTAGGCCATGCCAATGAGGTATTAGCTCGCCAACCTAAAACACTCGAAGTTAAAGAATACAAAGACAAACTAATCACCTCTGGCTTTATTGATACGCACATCCACTACCCTCAAACAGGGATGATCGCGTCTTACGGTGAGCAGCTTCTTGATTGGTTAGAGAACTACACCTTCCCAGAAGAAAAGCGCTTCAAAAATCCAGTTTACGCACACAAAGTAGCGAAGCTATTCCTAGACGAATTGGCAAGCAACGGCACCACCACGGCACTCGTGTTTGGCACGGTACACAAAGAGTCGGTTAACGTATTCTTTGAAGAAGCTGAGAAGCGTAATCTACGAATGATCGCAGGTAAGGTATTGATGGATCGCAATGCGCCTGATTACCTCACCGACACACCAGAATCTGGCTATGCTGATTCCAAGGAACTGATTGAAAAATGGCATAACCGTAGCCGTTTGCTTTACGCGGTGACACCTCGCTTTGCGCCAACCAGCACACCAGAGCAACTGGCTACTGTAGGCAAACTGCTAGAAGAATATCCAGACGTGTACATGCACACTCACCTTTCTGAAAACGAGAAAGAGATCGAGTGGGTGAAATCGCTGTTCCCAGAACGCGACAGCTACCTAGATGTGTATGACCACTATGGTCTGCTGCACAAACGTTCGGTATTTGCTCATGGTATTCACCTTTCTGATTGTGAATGTAAACGCCTAGCCGATACTGAATCTGCCATCGCCTTCTGCCCAACGTCTAACCTTTTCTTAGGCTCGGGTTTGTTCCGATTACCAGAGATGGAAGATCACGGTATTCGTGTCGGCGTGGGTACTGATGTAGGCGCAGGCACCAGCTTCTCAATCCTGCAAACAATGAGTGAAGCGTACAAGATTATGCAGTTACAGCATAAGAAGCTGCACCCAGCTAAGTCGCTGTTCTTGGCAACACTAGGCGGCGCACGCTCGCTGCATCTAGAAGACAAGATCGGTAACCTAGAGGTCGGTAAAGAAGCGGATTTTGTGGTGTTGGATCTACACGCTACACAACTGATGCGATTTAGAATGGAACAAACCACCAAGCTTGAAGAGAAGTTGTTTGTATTGATGAGCTTGGGTGACGACAGAACCGTTAGCGAGACTTACATCTACGGCGAAAAGGCCTACGATGTGAACTTCAAAGATTACAAGAAACTTGTTAGTTAGGCTTAAAACCAAGTAACAATCGCTAGATAGCGGCAACCGTCGTTAATTAAAAATCCGTCCAGATTTATCTAGCCTTTAAAGACCAGTTGCTGATGCCACTGGTCTTTTTTGTGCTTCATTCAAAGAAATATAAATTAACCACTCACAGACAACGATCTTCGGTGACGCCAAGTCATTATATTGATAGGTTAATGTTTATACATCCCGATTTCATACTTCACTTTAGCGTCTCTCTCGAACATTCGTTTCTCAGCTAAATGGAAGCACTACATCTAGAAAGGAATTCTATGTTCGAACAGGTCGTCAGCATTCTGTTTCCCGTTTTTGCTTTAGCCAGTGCTGGCTTTGCGGTAGGTCGTTGGCTCAAGCCCGATTTCAAACCGATCAATCGCATCAACATGGATGTGTGCATTCCTGCGCTGGTGTTTGCATCGCTGACCACCATGCCTCTCGACACCGAACAATTGCCACTCATCACCGCTTCTTTGGTCGCGGTGTTGGTGCCCGCTTTATTGATGATACCAATCTGTAAGATCTTTAAGCTCAACTTCAAAGCTTGGGCTCCGCCACACATGTTCCGCAACAGTGGCAACCTCGCGATTCCTCTGTTCACGTATACCTTTGGCGAAAGCGCGTTAGCTCCTGCAGTACTGCTGTTTGTGGTGTCAGCATGTGTCCATATTAGTGTAGGTTTGGCGCTCCTAAGCGAAGGTAACCCGATCAAACAGATCCTCAAGATGCCGATATTCTTAGCCGCAGCGTTAGCGATGACATTCAACCTGTCTGGCATTGCAGTATGGAATCCAATCTACGAAGCAACATCGCTACTCGGCCAAGCAGCCGTGCCTATCATGCTGTTGTCGTTGGGTTCGCAAATGGTCAACTTGAAGCTAAGCGGACTCAAAGTTGGCTTGCTGTGTACGGCTCAATCGCTGTTTACCGGTGCCATCGCCTTCGCCATCATCTACTTCTTTATCCCACTGCCAACGCTGCACCTACAAATGATGGTGCTGTTCACCATGCTGCCACCTGCCGTGATGAACTACCTGTTTGCAGAAAGGTTCAATGTCGAGCCACCCAAGGTCGCGTCAATGGTGTTATTCGGAAACTTCCTGAGCGTGGTCACCTTGCCGATCTTGTTGTCGTTCGCGCTGTCTATGTCGTCTTAAAGAACCGCGAACCTTCAGGTTTACGACCTTTAAAACTCAGCCAATCAATAAAAAAGGAGCGTAACTTAGTAAAGTTGACGCTCCCTTTTCAGACTATATTTTCTATTTATCTCAAGCAGTGCCTCTCTCCGCAAGCACTTCTTTAAATGCGAACATGCCATTTAACGCAGCAGGAAAACCAGCGTACACCGACATCTGCAGTATCACTTCTTTAATCTCTTCCTCGCTGCATCCGACGTTGAGTGCCGCATTCAAATGCACCTTAAGCTGAGGGGCACAATTGCCGAGTGCGGTAAGGGCTGCCACGGTCGCGATCTCTCGTGATTTCAAATCCAAACCGGGGCGTGAATAGATATCACCAAAAGGATACTCGATAGTATATTTTGCAAGATCAGGGCAGATGTCTTGCAGGCTTTCAATAACCTGTTGCCCTGCTTCTCCGTCGATATGATTAAGTCTTTCTAAGCCGATGTCGAAACGTGATTGATTCATAGGTTTGTTCCTTTTTATGATTTACAGGAACACCTTACAAGTTAGAGTCGACTCTAAGTCAACGGACTTTTCCATCTCGATACAAACTAATTTTTTCTTCCAATGCTGCCATGTGCTTTTGTTGTTCTTCGATATGAGCTCGCAAATTCTGTTGATGTTGTTCGAGCAACACTTGGCGCTGCGAAGCCGATTCTGGCCCTAACTCCCTTAGCTTTGCGTATTCTAGAATCTCATCCAGTGGCATTGCGGTGTCTTTTAAGCGCTTCACAAACTCAATCCAGGTGACGTCCTTCGATGTATAGACTCGATGGCCGCTACTGTTTCGCTGAACATTTTTCAACAAGCCGATTTTTTCATAGTAGCGAAGCGTATGAGCCGACAAACCCACCAACTGAGAAAACTCACTCACATTCATTACTTCACCTTTTCTATCTGGGTATAGGAACTCAAGTTATGCGCACTTATCTAATTTGAGCTCTGCGGTGACTTTCGTCAAACGTAACGCAATCGCAAAACACACTAAGTAAGGACTCACATACCAAAAGATACTTTCTAGTGGCTTCTTCACCTGCGCTTCTCTGGTTTTTATGTATTGGTTTTTCTGCATCTCATACTGACTCAGCATACCATCCACCCACACGGCATCGCTTTCCACCAGCGATACGCTCGGCGCAGGAACCGTAAAATCCGATGCGTTGGGTAACAAGGTGAAATCGACATCTTTGAACGTGATCGCCGTATTCAGATACCACAAACACGCTTCATGGTGCTGAGCGTGATTATCTAAAGATGGTTGACCGGTGCAGGTATCACTTCGCAGCTTATCCAAAGAAAACTGCTGAACCGATTCTAAAATCGCCACCGCTCTGGTTTGTTCTGTTTCAACCCAATCACCCGCTACTTTCGCACGAATCTCAGACACCGCACCCAGCATCCCAATACCCGCTAAAAACGGCCATAAATAATCCATGAGCTTCCACTTTCGTCGGCTCAAATTGAACCCACACCAAATCGGAAGATGAAAAAGGAGCGTTAGCCCAAGCGATAGCAAAACGAAATTCAAGGAGCTAGAGAGCATGAGTTCGCTATCAAAGAAGTTCTTCATAATGAGAGACTTGCCTGTATAACAAAGAGAAATTTGATACTAAATTCGATATTTGAAAAGAGTGTAAGAGGAAAGTAAAAACAGCACCAACAATTGGAGTTAGCGCTGTTTATTTAAGCAACCACCGGCTTTTCCATAGGGATGCAATCGAGGCTAATACCTCTAGGCGAGTGATAAGTGGAAAGTTCATCGCCAATAAAGCCACACGAACGATAAAACGTAGCGGCATTCAGGGTCGATTCTAACTTCATTAATGGCAAGTTGTGTTGAATCGCGAGCTCCTCTAAGAACTGCAACATCTGCTTCGCTGCGCCTTTTCCTGCAAAGTCAGGGTCAACAAAAATAGCATCAACCATACCGGTTTCGATGTTGATCTTACCGCTGCCAATCACTCGGTCATCAACTTCTGAAACGTGAAAAGTTTGGGCTACATCGCTTATGAATCCATCAGACATTCCACCCTGAGTCCATATTGACAGCTGTTCTTCTGAGTAATAAGCCGAGCACTTCTCGACAATGGCACGGCTTCGAATATCGAAAATATCCTGAGCATCAGACTCAGCCGCTTTTCTAATTGTAATCATAAGCCTACCTTTGGTGACTAAAAGATACTACTGCTAGTAAATCGAATAACTACTCGGTGACTAACGCTGGAGATTGCTTCCCCTTAGCTGACATAAGATAAAAACCAACGGCACCAACAACTGAAATTAATATCACACTAAACCAAGTGAAAGTGTACCCATAATCATCGATAAAGTAGCCAATCACGATAAAACTAGGCATAACGAAAACCGTTCGCAAGGTAATGAGCACGCCTTGAATGCGTCCACGATGACTCGAAGGGGAGTTGTTTGCTAAATATATGCCCTCTTTTGTCAAAAGAAGAACCTCGCCCGCAGATAGAAATAGCCAAGCAAAAAAATGAACAGGAATGTTGGGAAACAACATGACGAGCATATAACCAAAGGCAAACATAAAGCCTGCATAAGCAAGGCTTACGGTTTCAGCCTTACCTGACGTGAACTTCATTAAGATTGGCGTAATCAGCACCACTACAACACAAGCGTAAGTCATGAGTTGCCCGAAAATAATTGGGCCTTGCTCTCCAAACACATGGCTCAAATACAATGGACTCGCCATAGTCATTTGATTTAGCGAATACCACAGCAATCCACATAGAAAAGTGAACAACAAAAGCCGTGGCCTTGATTTTAAAACTGACCAAACCGAACCAGAAACGGGCTGTTCCAGTTCACTCTCGCTGGTCGATTCCGTTCCAGGTTGCAACTTCACAAATGCAGCCACAATAAAAACACAAAAAAGAGCCGCAAACCCGTTGCCGAAAAATATCCAGTCAGTGTGATTCCAGAACAAGTACCCAGCCATAACAGGACCAAGAGCTGAACCAAAGTTATAGGCTAGATAACTCAGTGACATGACTGCATCACGATTCTGAGGGGTAGAAAGGTCCGCAACTAAAGCATTACTCGCGGGCAACGCTAAACCGCCAAAGAAATAGGCACAAAACAAAAACACAGGTACGACTACCGGAGCATCGGCAAAGAAACCACAAATAATCAATAATACAGCACACATAAACTCGCCAAACACCATGACCCGTTTATGTCCCAACCTATCCGCTAATCTCCCACCTAAAAAGCTCCCTAAAAGGTAAGAGCCCGTCACACCCATGGCAAGGGAACCTGCGACTGTTGCGGAATAACCCAACTTATCGGTTAACAGTAAGACTAAAAATGGAACGATAAAGTTACCCATTCCCAGAATCATTCTAGCCAGTGCTAAATAATAGATATTATTCGGTAAATACCTATAAATAGAAATGGCTGAGAAAAGCTTATGAATCATGGAGTTCCTAAAGTATGTAAGTGCTTGATTACGAATTTCTATTCGATAGTACTGAAATCTAAGTTTCTCGGCACTGAAACATTAATAACCTGAGTTCCTGCAATTAAGTCATGCAAACAGCGTCTGTTTTTACCGAAAACAAACAGGTAATTAAGAATCGATATATATTGACCAATAACAGGAATATAAACAAAGATGTTCATAGGTAAAATTCGTTTGATCATTATGTTGAATAGCCCTAGTTGCTTGCCATCCATATCAACAATCGCAATTTCCATTACATTTTTACCGATCGTTTGTCCCTTCTTTTGCAGTAAGTAGCCATTAGACAAGAGGAATATCACCCAGCCATAAACAAACATCATAATTTGTTCATGTAACTCTATGACTCCATTAGAAACGGCTCGATCGAACAAATCGGTATATAGGACCACTGGAATCATAGCAGCTGCATAAATGAGGCCGTCGATAACAAACGCCCAAAACCGAGACCATCGAGACGCGAGTACAATTGCAGGGGTGTTTTCTATTACTTCAGACATGTCCTTTCCTAAGGTGGTATTGATTATTGGCGTAGAGCAATCGATTTTTGATAGCGCCAAGTTGATGTACCAATAGACAAATCTTGAAATTAATCCGAAAGAAAACACTTTGCTTTCAATGGATAAGTCACGCTTTATAAAATCATACGAAACATAACACAAACCAATACCTCCACTAATACCCTATGCAATATGTGTGAGCTTAGTTGCGTAAATTTAAGCTATTAAACCGTGGTAAGATAGTTTGAAGGAAATTTAGGAGGGTCAATCTTCAGAGGTAATGTTTTTTGACTTAACACACTGTATTAATAAAACTTTTGTTAATTGGACAATTAGAGGTGAGGGGCACTGTTGCTATTTCAGATCCAGCACATGCTCGATAAAGTCAGACTTCTTTTCACGGTACTCTTCTTGCGGCCAACCTTCGCAAGACATTTTGAGGGTGTTGTATTGCTGAACTAATTCCGGATTCGCACGTAGCTTGTCACGAAACCTTAGAAAGCATTCGAACTCAGAACCATTGGCGACCACTTGCAAGGCCACATCATCAGAAGATGTAGATTCCAACATACACAGTTCCGGCGTTCTTAAAGTATCGAGTTTCTCATTGAGGATGTTATTGTGAGTCTCTCTATAACACCCTCAAGTTCACCAAGTTCAACACCTACGAAAATATCTAGATCGCCCTTAGACACGGCAAAAGGAATAGAAGATGCGCCTACATGCTCAACTCTCGCATTAGGGATTAGCTTTTTGATGTCACGTTCGTATCGGATAAACAGCTCGTTGCAAGCCGCTTGGTATTGTTCCGCAGGGTAAAATTTCATATATCCTCACTCCGAATCACAAACTATTGAACACACCAATTGCTAACAGAAGCAACACGATGCTAATAGCTCCGATATAAGAGATTCTGGTTCGCTCTTTTTCAGTTGGAATCAATGGGGGGAAGCGCCCTAATGTGAATACTTTACAGACTATCCAGCCAGCTCCGTAACCAATGAACTCAATCAATATCGACTGAAACAGATACCTAAAGAATGAGCTCAATGCCCTAAAATACGCGACTATCAAGTCTTCCATTTTTTGTCCTAACTAAAGTCAATTTGGACTAAAAGTGCCATGGGTAGAGGTTCACTGTATGCAATGATTACAAAAAAGGGGTCACTCCAATGAGACAGCTATGTTCAGTCAATTTGGCATACAAGTTACACCGCCGACTTCGATTAAATGCAATATTCATAGCTACATTAAACCGATACGTCACAGAACAGCCAGATCAGAAATAGAGATCAAAAGAAAGTAGAAATAGCGTCAAGTTAGCTATGACGCCTTGACTAACTAATCAGTTGGTGAATTCAAAATAACCTTTATAATCGAAATCAATGCAGGAAGACAGGGAAGAAGTAGTAAAACATTTGCAACGATTAATAACCTCATTTCTTTCTTTGGTCGTTCATCTGAGATAAATAATGTATATGCAGATTCAAGCCAGAAAAAAGGTTTGTTTTCGTCTTTCTGACTAAAAGATAAATGAGTTTCTGTTTTTGAGTTTTGAATACATCTACGTTCAAGCATATATGGTTCTAATCGTTCCCAAATGCGTATGATCGCAGTTCCTCTAGTATTCAGGATAATATCTTTATCATAAAAACCTTTGAACATCCCCTCACACAAGTGCTCAAGTTCATTGAGTTTACTCAAAATTGGTTGCATCTCTTTGAACTCAATATTGTTGTTCGCCAAGTACTTTAACGCTTCGCTTTCTTGATTCTCATTATCTTTTAAGTAACGTTTAATAAAAAGGTATTCAGGCCCAATCTGCCCCTGACCTTTGCCTATAACGTCAATCGTGTTTTTTTCGCGCGTTCGTTTATTGCCGTCACTAACTGTAAAAAATGCAGAAGAAAGAGCTATTGATGCCGAAACAATAATTGCCAAAGCAGAAGCTAAAGGAAAGTTTTTACTATCGACAATTGCCGGAACACCGACATAAACTAGACTACATACAAGAACGCCAGCTAAGAAGCTGGCGTTTATCATCAGAATTTTTTTCATTTGCAATAATCTACTCTAAAAAGTCTAAACCTTGATCATCGCCTTTAAGAAGGTATTTTTCCATAGTGAACTCCTCCGTTCATCCATTGCAAATTTGCTATGACATAAAGACTACCTGTAAGTAATGGATTAGTCAAATATGGTGACCAGTTAACAACTTTCGAGCCGAAAAACGAGCCTTTACGCACATCTAAAGCCATATATAACAATTGTAAGCCAGGTACGCACATAGAGTCACCAACTGAATGATAAATCTGCGTCCCCTTTGTCCAAAAACAAAAAGCCCCGGTTATAGGAACCGGGGAAACAGGGTGGGATGAGTTTGGCGCGTGCCCGAAACCAAACTCTCCCCAAGCCTCACCTAAGACTCATGCTCTTAGGTAAAGGATTCACATCATTATTGAAGCGTAGCGCCTTGCTCTACCCATGTGCCGATGAGTGCGCGTTCTTCGTCGGTCATTTGAGTCATGTTGCCGAGCGGCATCACCTTGGTTGTTACCGTTTGAGCAACAATCCTTGGTACATTGGCTTTAATCTCTTCTGGGGTATCAAACATCACACCGGCTGGCGCAGCAGCAAAAGCGGCGTGGCTTGGGGTTGATGAGTGACACACAGAACAGCGCTCTTGAATGACTTTATTAATGGTCTCAAAGCTTACGCCTGCGCTATCAGTTTGCATTGCGTGGTCTGCTGGTGCAGCTTGAGAACTAGCCGAAGTTGAAGCTGTGCCGTTTTCAGCAAGCTCTTCTGTCGTCGATTCCGTCGCGCTGACTTGCACTTCTTGAACCACTGGCGCTTGTACAACCGGAGTCATCTGCTTTTTCGCATAAGGTGAGGTCACAAACGCGAGCGTAATCATACCCAATGCAGCTACTGGCACTGTCCATGCAAACTTTTGGCTACCATGACGTGTGTTGAAGTAGTGACGCACCAAGATACTGAAGATCGCTAGCCCAGCAAGAATCAGCCAGTTGTATTCCGAGCCATAAGTACTTGGGAAGTGGTTACTGATCATGATGAACAGCACTGGCAGGGTCATGTAGTTGTTGTGACGAGAACGCAGTAGACCTTTCGCTGGCAATGCCGGATCCGGTTCGCGCTTCTCTTCAATCGCTTTCACCAAGTTACGCTGCGCAGGCATGATAACGCGGAATACGTTACCCACCATGATGGTACCAATGATCGCACCAACGTGGATGTAAGCACCACGACCACTGAACACTTGGGTTAGACCATAGGTCGCAGCAACGAGCAATACAAACAGCACAACGCCAAGCAGTACGGGTGTTTTACCTAATGGTGAGTCACACAGTAAGTCGTAGATAAACCAACCGGCAACGAATGAACCAATACCAATCGCGATTGCCGTTGTTGAATCAAGGCCAGAGCCCGGTGCAATCAGGTAGATCTCAGCGTTGAGGTAGTAAACCACACCCAGTAGACACACACCGGTGATCCACGTGAAGTAAGCTTCCCATTTGAACCAGTGCAGGTGCTCTGGCATCTCTGGTGGCGCAAGTTTGTACTTCTCTAGATGATAAATACCACCGCCGTGAATTGCCCATAAGTCACCTGAAAGGCCCGTTTTTGGGTTTACTCGGTTAAGGTTGTTCTCTAACCAAACAAAGTAAAATGATGCGCCTATCCACGCAACACCAACAATCATGTGAGCCCAGCGTATTGCTAGATTCAACCATTCTGTAATATGCGGATCCATAATAAACTCCTGTATCACAACGCTTTAGCTAAGCGTTGCTCTTCCTTATTGTCGTCCGTTGGCAGATCGTCCAAATGCAATACCACTCGGTCGCTGTCGAAATAAACTTCATCACAGTTATGCCCTTCGCCGCCTCTATCGACGATCAAGAACTGGTCTTGATCGGTGAGGGCGAGAACTGGGTGATGCCACACCCCTTTGTGATAGTTCACTCCTTGACGGCCGTTGCTCAAGAAAGCTCGGCTATTGGCTAATGTTGGATCGTCGCCTTTTGGCGCAACAACAATTAAATAGGGTTGACCAAGTAATGGAATGAATGCCTGAGAGCCAAGTGGATGACGCTCTAACATTTTGATGGTCAGTGGGTAGCTCAACGGTGTGGCTTGGAAGATGCTGATGATCGCTTCTCCGTCTTGGTCTTGCACATCCGTTGTCGCTAGCTTGTGGTAGCGACGTGTTGATCCACTGTTGATCATGAAGAAATCACTATTATCGGACTCGATAACATCGCCAAACTCTGCAAAAGCCTGCTTGGTTAACGGTTCGATGGATAAACGACGTATTCCATTACTCATATCTGATTTCCTTACCTATTTCGCCTTCGTACCAAATAGACGCAAACGGCTGATACCACCATCTGGGAATATGTTTGCACGTACGTGGGTAATCGCACCAAGGTCGTTTACCTCAGAAATGAATTCGTGAATCTCGTGCGCTTGCAGCTTTTGTGCAGGCAACAGTTCACGCCAGAATAGGCTTTGTGTTTCGACTTGGTCGTCGGTACCACCTTTCACGTAAGCGGCTTGAATTGAGCAGCTGTCAGGGTAGTTACCTTTGAAGTGAGCCGTATCAACAACGATACGTTCGATGTTACCTGGGTGGCCTAATGCCACAATTACCCAGTCGTTACCCGGTGTACGACGACGCGCTGTTTCCCAACCGTCACCCATGTTTTCACCGCGGCCAGGACCTAAGATGTTGGCTTTGTTTCCATAGTGCTCATCGCTACATGCCAATGCTCGGCCACCGTGTTCAACCGATGCTAGGTCGACTTGTTGCAGAGAATCAATTGCTTCCCAATCCACACTTGGTCGGCCATAAACACGTAAGCGAGCGACACCGCCGTCTGGATAGATATTCAAACGTAGGTGCGTAAATACTTGGTCACTTTCAATCGCTTCAAGATGATGATGATCACCTTGTAGTGCCATTGAAGGCAGAATTTCTTGCCACTCTGTTGCGTCTGTTGGCTCACCTTGTGGTGAATAACACGCGTCAATTGATGCCGAAGGTGGGAAGTTACCTGTGAAGAATGAGGTATCAATATCAACGCCAGCAATAGTGCCAGCTAGGCCAAGGCGAACGACACAGTAGTCGTAACCTTCACCACGTTTACGTCTGCTTTCCCAACCGTCCATCCACTTGCCGTTATCGTCGTATAAGTCGTCTTTCCACTCTGGCGCTGCGTGGCTGAGAAGACGGCTTTTATCTGCGAAAAAATCGTCTGTTGCGAAGGTAGCTTCTGCGCCGAGTTTTTCGTCTGCAAGGTTTATGTATTGTTCAAATGTTTGGGTCATGTCCGTGTAATCCTATCCAATTAATCAAGTAATAATAAAATGAGAACTCAGTGGCTTATGCTTTATTCAATAAGGCTTTGATAAATCAAGTTCTTAGCGCACTAAGACTGGGCTGAGATAGCTGTTAACTCCGTTAACTTACATATCCCAGAGACGAAACATCGCGATCTTGTTGATCTCTTGAATCGCCGTAGCAAACTCAGTTTCACTATCATTTCCTAATCGCATCTCGAACGACTCAAGAATTTGGTAACGATTGGCTCCCTTCACCGCCATGATAAAAGGGAAATTGAAGCGACTTTTGTAGCTGTTGTTGTAAGAAGTGAATTTTTCAAATTCTTCGGCGTTGCACTGGTCGATGCCCGCCCCCGCTTGTTCTTTGGTCGACGACTCGGTGAGTTCGCCGTTTACTGCGGCTCGACCGGCTAAATCCGGGTGAGCGTTGATCAAAGCCAACTGTTTGCCTTGGTCTGCACTTAACAAGGTCGATGCCATTTTCAGATGAAGATTCTCGATATGGTCGTCTTCGGCATTCAAACCTTGGTCATACACCACTTCTGCAACCCACGGGCTGTGTTCGTAGACATCAACAAAGTGAGCGACAAAGGTATCGCGGTCCATGGTTGTTGGTTGGCATGATCGAAATTCAGTCACATTAAGCCTCCTTGCTTCACTGCTACTTTTGCTGTTGATGATTAGCGTTATTTGGTTGATATGGATGATGTTGGTGCCAGTGGTTGGCGATATCGATTCGACGACATAACCACACGCTGTCGTGCTGTTTTACGTAATCTAAGAAACGTCTTAATGCAGCAATACGACCGGGGCGACCAATCAGACGACAATGCAGCCCAACCGACATCATTTTCGGTGCGGTTTCGCCTTCCATATAAAGGGTATCAAACGTGTCTTTCAGATATTGGAAGAACTGCTCACCAGAGTTAAAGCCTTGCGCTGTTGAAAAACGCATGTCGTTCACATCGAGTGTATAAGGGATCACCAATTGCGGATGACCAGTCTCGGTGTGCCAATAAGGCAGGTCATCATCATAGGCATCTGAGTCGTAAAGAAAACCGCCCTCTTCTGCAACCAAGCGACGCGTATTTGGCCCAGTTCGACCTGTGTACCAACCTTGTGGGCGTTGACCCGTCACTTGTTGGATGATCTCGATCGCTTTGGTCATGTGGTCGCGCTCTTCTGACTCATCAATGTATTGATAGTCTATCCAGCGATAACCGTGACTACAGATTTCGTGCCCCGCTTCGACCATGGCTTTGGCTACGTCTGGGTGACGCTCAATCGCCATTGCGACCGCAAAGACGGTCAATGGGATTTCATATTCATCGAACAAGCGAAGAACACGCCATACACCCGCACGGCTGCCATATTCATAGATGGATTCCATGCTCATGTGACGTTCGCCTTTGATCGGCTGTGCTGACGGGATCTCTGAAAGAAAAGCTTCAGACTCGTCGTCTCCATGTAACAAACAACGCTCACCGCCCTCTTCATAGTTCAATACAAAAGAAACCGCGACGCGCGCATTACCTGGCCATTGAGGGTTTGGAGGGTTAGCTCCGTAACCGATCAAATTTCTTGAATAATCCTTATTCATCCAAGTACTCCTAACATAAGTGGTTGGCTTAGCCGCTCTTTAAGTAAGTCACCAAATGATTCAACCAAATGGATTCTCGATAAACAGAGCAACCTTACCCCTGTACATTTATTGTATACAATTATTTATCTCAATGTAAAGACTTTGTTATTCAAGTTAAATTTACGCACCATTACCAATTAAAAACAACAACTTAATAAAACCAAAACTCACCAAAAAACGATAATCAAGATCTATAAAGTCAGAAAAACGACACAATGGTTAACATTTTTCCAACAATTCACTTTACTAATTGTGTACAGTTCGTACATAGTTAGTGATAACAAAGTGACCAGTTGCATTCTTTGCAAGGTCGAAACAGACAGATAAACCACGGAACAGAGGAGCGCCAAAAGCGCTATTAAAGGACTATGGGAAGATTAACAACACACGTATTAGACACAACTCACGGCTTACCGGGTGCAGAGATCAAGGTAGAGCTTTATAAGGTCAATGAAGACTCAACAGAAAAGCTGGCGACGGTAATCACTAACTCCGATGGCCGAACCGATGCGCCGATTCTGGCAGGGAATGATTTCCGACCGGGGAAATATCAATTGGTGTTTTACGTAGCCGATTACTACAGAAGTAAAGGCGTGGAATTGGATGGCGTGCCTTTCCTAGACGATGTTGTTATTCGCTTTGGTCTAGATGATCCAGAAGCGCATTATCACGTTCCTCTTCTCGTCTCGCCTTACAGTTTCTCAACCTATCGGGGCAGTTAGTCTCGTGACCTAGAACTTCTAACTAGGCTCACCGACAAATATTAAGCAGATTAGTGCGTGCATCTAAAATGATGCGCGCTCATTAAACACGCTCATATAAAAATACTAATAACGTTATTAGTTAGAAGTTGATGACTAATCAACTGATAGCTAAAGAAATAGCGGCTAGGAAAAAACCTTAAAACTTAATATTGAAATCTCGCTGTATTCAATAAATGGATCACAACATAAAAGGACTTGCTGACATGAGTGAGAGTAAAACAGAAATACTCAACCAAGATGCGAATAACGGAATTTTAGAGAAACTCTTTAAAATTAAGGCCCACGGAAGCAGTGTGAAAAATGAGTTGGTCGGCGGTGTCACCACCTTCGCAACCATGGCTTACATCATCTTCGTTAACCCACAAATTATGGCCGCATCGGGTATGGATGCAGGAGCGGTATTCGTCGCAACCTGTATTGGTGCAGCTATCGGTTGTTTGTTAATGGGGTTATTTGCGAACTGGCCTGTCGGCCTTGCGCCGGGCATGGGCTTGAATGCCTTTTTCTCATTCACGGTAGTAAGCGAAATGGGCTACAGCTGGGAAGTGGCACTGGGTGCGGTGTTTATCTCAGGTATCTTGTTTGTCGGGATGAGTTTCTACAAAGTCCGCCAATGGATCATTGAAAGTATCCCTGTGAGTTTACGTTACTCCATGACTGCGGGCGTTGGTTTGTTCTTAGGCCTAATTGGTCTTAAAACAGCAGGCATCGTCGTCGAAAACCCAGCAACACTGGTGTCACTAGGTGACTTCACTAAACCTGAAGCGCTACTGGCCGCTATCGCTTTCCTGATCATCGCTGTTCTTAGTGAGCGTAAAGTATTTGGTGCGGTGTTAATCGGTATTTTGAGTGTAACGCTCGTCGGTATGATGCTTGGCTTAGTGCATTACAACGGCTTCTTCGCGGCGCCACCAAGCTTAGCGCCTACGTTCCTAAAAATGGACATTATGGGCGCTCTCGATGTTTCAATGATCAGCGTTATCTTGGCTTTCCTTTTTGTAAACATGTTCGATACCGCGGGTACTTTGATGGGCGTGGCTGAGCGTGCAAACCTAACTAACCCTGAAACGGGAAAAATTGAAGGCCTAAGCAAAGCGCTTAAAGCCGACAGTATCTCAAGTGTGGCAGGTGCGTGTGTGGGTTGTCCGCCAGTAACCAGTTACGTAGAAAGTGCAGCGGGCGTTGCAGCAGGCGCACGAACAGGCCTATCTGCGATTGTGGTTGGGGTGTTGTTCTTAGCTGCGATTTTCCTATCTCCACTTGCAGGCATGATCCCAGCTTACGCAACCTCTGGCGCGTTAATTTACGTAGCGTTCGTGATGATGAGCAGCATGCAGCACGTTGATTGGAAAGACTTCACCAACGGTGCTCCCGCAGCCATTACAGCGTTAATGATGCCTCTGACCTTCTCTATCGCGAATGGTATCGCACTGGGTTTCATTACCTACACAGTGCTGAAACTGGCGACAGGTAAAACAAAAGACGTCTCGATTTCGATGTACTTCTTAGCGGCTATTTTTGTCGCGAAGCTCGTGTTCATCGGTTAATCACCCAACGTAACTATCGCTTGGCTTGTTCGCAGGCCGAGCTATCAAGTCACATGCTAGAACAACATTTTTAAGAAAAAGCTAATTGTGCTAATCAGCGGAACACACAAATATCCGCTCGGTTAGTGCACCTTTTTTATGACCCTACGCAGTTTGTAGAAGTCATTATTTGACCGCCAATCGCCTGTAAACGGAAACACAGGCAGAGGAATATCAAATGAAACTTCTGTACACCCTAAATGAAAGACCGCCTCACGGCTTAACCTTCCTACTCGCATTACAGCACATGCTCGCCTCGATTGGTGGCATCGTCGCTGTTCCCCTTATTGTCGGCGCGTCAATTGGCTTGCCTAACACCGAGATCGTTTCGCTGATCAATGCTGCGCTGCTGGCGTCAGGTATTGTGACCGTCGCTCAATGTCTCGGTTTTGGCCCTGTTGGTATTCGGCTGCCCGTTGTGATGGGTTCGAGCTTTGCCTTTTTGGGCGTCGCCATTTCAATCGGCAATGAAGGCGGTGTCGCCGCGATCATGGGCTCAGCGCTTATCGGCTCGTTCGTGGTGATTGGTGCCAGCTTCTATATGGACAAGGTTCGGAAACTGTTCCCAACCGTGGTAAGTGGTGTAGTGGTTACCTTAATCGGCTTAACCATTTTACCAGTTGCCATGAACTGGGTCGGAGACTCTCCTGCCAACACAGAACAATTCGCCACACTACCTAAACTGTTTCTAGCCCTTGTATCGCTAGGCATCGTGGTCGGCGTATCGGTTTACTGTAAAGGCGCGGTTGCCGCTTCGGCCATCGTGATTGGTTTAGCGGGCGGCTACATTGTGGCGCTATCGCTCGGCATGGTCGACCTTGAGCAAATCAGCTCTGCCGCTTGGGTTGGCGGACCTGAACCCTTCAAATATGGCTTCACCTTTTCTGCGAGTGCCATCATCAGCATGAGCTTGGTGTACATCGTGGTTATCGCTGAAGCAACGGGTGATTTCATGGCACTAGGCAACAACTGCCAAACCCAAGTCAGCGGTAAAGACTTAAAACGTGGCCTATTGGGCGATGGTCTTGGTAGTACCTTATCTTCGATTTTAACGGCAATGCCATTGGCATCGTTCAGTCAAAACGTCGGCATTGTGGGTATCACAGGTGTAGCAAGTCGCTATGTTGTGGCTGCAACCGGTGGTTTGCTAATTTTAGGTGGCTTATTCCCGAAATTAGCCGCTATTGCCGTCACGATTCCGAAACCTGTTCTAGGTGGTGTGGGTTTTGTGATGTTCGGTATGATTGCCTACGCGGGTATCCGCATGTTGATCAAGGCCGCAGACACCAAGCGAAATGCCTTGGTAATCTGTGTTGGTTTAGCGTCTGGCTTAGCCGTCACTTTCGAACCAAGATTGCTGCAACACTTGCCGCATGACCTTGCGAACTTTCTTCATTCTGGCATTACAACAGGCACCATCATGACGGTGCTGCTAAACCTTGTGTTGCCGAAATCTTCACGAGCAGAAGAGCAAGAAGCACTAGCCGAAAGCCAAGCGCAAGTTGAGCTAGAAATGAAAGAGCAAGCTGAAGAAGAGTTACAGTCAAACGACCAATTAGAGATTCAACAAGCAAGTACAGAAGCAGACGTTCAAGCGACATCAGAAAACCCTGAGCCCAAAGCGAACTAGCTAGCTAAGCTAACTCTCGAACTAATTAAGTCTGGAACTAACTAAGTCTCAAAGTAACCCGGTCTAGAACTAACTGGTTCACTGACTGACGTAAAACCGATTTTCACAGAATCAGGGAATGATTAGAACATTGAACGTTTTAACGCCCTGATTCGAATTTATCTTCCAACAGCAAATACCAATAAAGACCCTCTTCCCTGAAAAGGCTGAGATGGCTAAGGACTACTATGAATGGAAACCATCTGGATTAAGAATCCTCTCGCAATCTACACTGGCTCACTAGCTGATGCAGAAGGCGGAATTGTCATTAAAGGTAATACAATCATTGAGCTGGTTGGCAAACACAAAGAGCCAACCTTGCCCGTAGATTACAGCGTCGACGCTTCTCGTCATGTTGTAACACCAGGGCTTATCAACGCGCACCACCACTTCTATCAAACCCTAACGCGTGCCTACCCCGGCGCACTGAATAAAGAGCTCTTCCATTGGCTACAAAGCCTCTATCCAGTTTGGGCCAATCTCGACTCAGAGATGATGAGCCTTGCCACAGAGTTAGCTCTGGTTGAGTTGATGATGTCGGGCTGTACCACAGCGTCAGACCATCATTACTTGCTGCCAAACGGGCTAGAGCACGCCATCGATTTACAAGTCGAGGCCGCAGAGAAACTTGGCGTGAGAGCGATATTCACGCGCGGTTCCATGAGCCTTGGGGAAGATGAAGGTGGGCTACCTCCACGACACACCATTCAAGCCGAACAAACCATCATTGATGACAGCCAACGCTTGATTCGCGATTACCACCAGCGCGATGAAGGGGCGATGATTCAAATCGCACTCGCGCCTTGTTCGCCGTTCTCAGTCACCACCGACCTGATGAAAGAGACCGCTAAGATCAGTGAGCGTGAAAACGTGATGATGCACACTCACCTATGCGAAACGCTCGATGAAGAGGACTTCTGTATCGAGAAGTTCGGTCTACGCCCTGTCGATTACCTAGAAGATGTCGGCTGGCTCAACGAACGTACTTGGCTTGCTCATGGTATTCACTTCAACCCAGAAGAGATCAAACGATTGGGCAAAGCAGGCATTGGCATCAGCCACTGCCCTACTTCCAATATGATGTTGGCTTCCGGTATTTGTAAGAACAACGACCTTGAAGCAGCAGGCGTAAAAGTCGGGCTAGGCGTGGATGGTTCTGCCTCTAATGACGGCTCAAATATGATTGCCGAAGTACGCATGGCGATGTATCTACAACGCCTGCAATATGGCTCTGCCAATGTTTCACACTTTGATGCACTGCGCTGGGCGACATCAGGCTCGGCACGCGCAATGGGCAGAACCGACATTGGTACGCTAGAAGTAGGTAAACAAGCCGACATCGCGATGTTCAAGCTCGATGATATTCGTTTCTCTGGCAGCCACGATCCACTGGCTGCACTACTACTTTGTGGAGCTCAACAAGCGGATAAAGTGATGGTAGCCGGAAAATGGCGAGTTAACGATGGAGCAGTAATTGGAGTAGACATGGAGCAACTGATGCACCGCCACCATGCTGCCGCCATGAAGCTCGGTAAGCTGGCGATGAATAACAACTAACTCAGACACTTGCCCATCAAACACTTCAAGCAGAAGTGAGTGGTTTTGATGGGCAAACACCCAGAACATCCTAAAGATTCGAAAATATCGCAAACATTCTAAAACCCCATGAACATGATGTCCTCTCAACCTACGTATCCATCTATTTCCTTAAATAATTCCAGCCTTAATAAATCCAAAACAATGTTATTAATTAAAGAGAATCTAATTTAACTTCATCTAATATAATTTCCACTAATAAAACACTCGCTAATAAAAAGCCACTAACAGAAACTTTCCTTAATATAAAACTTGAACATTATCTGGCACAGATCAAATTTAAAACGCTCGTTCTATTTATATATTCATCAAATTAATCAACAGATTTAGTAATAATGGGAATTATGAGGATAATTATACTTTTATCACTTATCGCATTTATGAATAGAATAAAAACCTCTCGAGGCCTTTCTATACCTAGCCTGACAAAAGACACAAGAGTAGTGACTTAAATATCATTAAATCCAATAGATCAACAATCAATCAATATGAATCCAAATATGTGATCTAAATATAACTTTTCATTATAAATCTACTATAGATTGACCAAATCTTATAAAAACAAAAAACACATTAAAGGGGTCAATTTTAAAAACAAAAAAATAATTACAAAAATAACAATATAAAACTATTCAATAACCCTTCATAAATATTTAAATAATGCCATCGAATGGTAGGGGGATTATTGTCTTTGTAAAAAGCTAATAACAAATCTAACAGGGCTAAACGATGAAAAAAATCACTAAAACACTCGTACTATCTTCGATTTCAATCGGGCTACTTTCTTCTTTTGCTTTCACTTCTCAAGCAGCGCCAGTTCAAATTAACCAAGCTTCAGCTGAACAAAACATACCTCAAGTCACCTACGATACGATAATTGGTGAGAATGGCGTCTTTATTGATTTAGATACCGACAACTTTATTCTCAAACAGCAAGAGTGGTATCAGATCCAAGCCTATGTCGAAGGTGCTTTAGCACTGCCCGTGACAAAAGCCAGTATGAAGTCGACTTTAAGTATTCCTAACGACATTCCTTTCTCTAATTTTCAAGCACTGGTCGAGCAATACTCAAACATTCACGATACTGCCTTTTATTGGAAAAAAGACCTTTACCCAAGCATCGTTGGCCTTTCATTAAGCTTGGCCAATTACGCACAAATTAAAGACTACATGCTCACCCCTTTGAGCGATGCTTTGAATGAAATGTTGGCCAAAGCATTCTCGCCACTGCCGGAAGATATAGAAGCAGTAGAACGCAACAGAAAAATGGCGATTGCTTACCTAAAAAGCCTGCAGAACTTTTCCATGAAATACCAACAAGAAGTGTCTGACGTTGGCGGAAATCTATTGGAATTTTCAGCCACACTGGACACGCAAAAATTGCAGCTAGATGTGTTGGAAGGTACCCATAACGGTTATCTAAGCGATGATGGCAGTGCGCTTCAGCAACGAGTGAATGACATCAATGCACGTATCACTCAGCTCAACAAAGATTACACTCACTACGTTACGGTCGCCTCTACCGCAGTGACTTATGCTTGGTTCCCTCTGGTTGCAGGGCCAATTATGGGCGTCTACGGCGATAAAGCAGAAAAAGCACGCAAACTTCGTAACGAATTACAAAACGAAGTAAAAGAGCTTCAAGAGCAGTTAACTTACACGCAAAAAATATATAACTCTTATCATCGCTCTTCGGAGAGTATCGAGATAATTTCTCAGCAAATTGAAAATGCGATTCCACATATTAATAAGCTGAAACTGAATTGGCAGAAAATGAATGCCGACTTCACTTCACTGCTCGTTGCACTAGAACAAGCTCAAGATAATGCCGATATCATGAGAGACGATACCATGCTTGGTGCGATAGGCGCTCTTGCGAATACAACAGTTGCAGAAAGTAACTGGAGTAATATTAGTGAGAAAGCAAAAGCGTTCGCAAACAATGCATATATCCAAAAAATGGATTAGTCCCTATACCTATCGAAAAGTAGCGCGACAGATAAAATCGACGCTATATACAGAAACGCTATACACAGCAACGAAACTGCTAAAAATATAACAAGATAGCCAAATTACCTTCCGAATAAGAAGCCGCACCTTAAGCAAATTAAGGTGGCGGCTTCTGCTACCCAAAATTTGGTGACTACTAATTTCGACAGGACATAAATATGAGACTTCTACCTATTATTATTTCTCTTTCATTTTCTCCACAGGCTTTTTCTAGCGACTGGCTTGAACTGAACAATTTACCCAATTCAACCGAATACCCAACCTGGGTTCAATCTGCCTATTCCGATGTTGGCGTCCTATCGCGTTCAACATCCGATTTACACATCAACCTAAGTGACTGGATTGCAGAGCAAAACCTCTATGTCACTAAGCCTTCAAAAGTTGTCATTTTTGCAGATACGATTGAGGTTCCAGAGAACTTCAACTTGCTCGTAAATAATCAAAATATCCTGATTTTTGCACGCAAAATCGTTGGTCAAGGCACGCCGACATTTGTGCTCGGACAACAAGGCTCTGCTGCCTCAATTTCTGTGATTGCGGGCGAGATAGAGACACCGATTAATGTGCTCGCTTTCCAAAGCGATGGCAGCATTACACGAGACGCTCTAACAGGGAAAATCGGTGATGGCGAATCCGTTGTCTTAGCAGGAGAGCACTACCGAAGAACCACCATCGATTCGAACATCACAGGGCAAATGAAATTGGCTTCTGAGCCTTTTACAGACATTGTTAATCGTTCTTTTGATATGGCTGCCAGCTTATACGATACCAACCCAGAACTTAGCCTCGACCTCATCAACTGGGTTGAACAGAGCTTACGTTACTCAGGTTCAGTGGTAGAAGACGATCCAATCCTTGCAGACCTTTACTTGCAAACCGTCGCGTTCAAACAATTCATTAGCTTCAGCACCAAAGAGAGCCACTATGTGCCTTATCTCGATAAGGTGTTGTACCAAGATAAATACGAAGCGTATCTGAAAGCGATGGTCGCGTATCAAGCTCAGTGGGACATTATTCAAGACAGAAACACGGTCATTGAAGACAAGATTGAAGCGGCTAAGTTGGCACTCGCTAACATCGAAGACGTTCTTAGAGCACAAACTTCAATCATCACACAAACCCAGTCCAACATAGACAAGATAGGCGATAGCCTGACCGAAGTAGATAGCCAATACAAAGCTCAGGAGTTAGTGACTCTCGATGCAAGAACGACTTATCTAGTTGGCGTAGAGAATTGGAAAACCCAGCAGCAACTCAACGCAGCTTTGGCGATTTTCAAAGCAATAGCCGAGATTGGCAGTGCAGTGAGTGGCGTGTTCACAGGCAACCTTTCAGGGGTCAATGACCTAACCGAGCAATTGGCTAAAACCCCAGAAGCATTAGAAAAAGCGAAAAACCTCGTCACCAATATCAAGTCTGTCACGGGCATTATTGATAGCGTCACTAAAACGATTTCTGGTATCTCTCAGCTCACCGCGGATATTAAATCAACTATCAAGTTCCAGAAGATATCGGAAGCGATGGATGGCTTTAACTTCAATATCCCAACCATCAATGAAAGCAATCTAGCGTGGGATCTGATGATCACCGAGATCCGCAGCAACTTAAGATATGCCGATAGCTTAGGCATTAAAGGGACAAGACAGTACTTACTAGAGCTTGAGAAACAGGTGCTTCTGGGTAAGGCAATTAACATCACCCAGCTTAACTTTGCTCAGGAACAAGCAAAGCTGGTCGACTTACTGTTAACCAATAACGTAACCATCAATCAACAGCAAAGACTGAATGATGCAATTGGGGGTTACCAGGTAGATACCGACAGCTTCGATTCGATTGAACGTGAACTATCAAGAGTGTTGATGCACTTCAAACGTCCGATGTACGTTGCTTTATCTAACTATGTTCAGGCATACGAATATTGGGCATTGAAGCCAAGCGAGATCACGCCTTCTCTCAACAAAAGCTACTTGGACTACCAATTTGATTTGGCGTCCATCGAAAGTGAGTATGTGAATGCTCTGTCTTCTTTCCAACCCGCGCCACAAGATTTCACCATCGATAACTACACCATTTCCAGCCCAGAACAACTCGAAAGCTTTGCAACAACCGGACAGCTCAACTTCTCTATTCCATTAGAGCAAGTCCAACTCTGTTCGTTTGACCGCGTTAGGCTATCCACGGTACGAGTGTTCTTAGAGGGTGAAAACTTACCTTATGGCAAGCAATTCAACCTGCGAGTCTCCAGTTCAGGCAACTATGCCGATCGATACGAAAATCAAGATTACCAGTTCAGCTCTAACCCCGTGTCACGCGCGTTCTACTACCGCCTTGATGATCCAACCACCAACGACATCAGCATCATTAGCGATGGCGCCGTAGCGAATGAGTTCGAATACGCGTACTTCCAGCCCACCCCATTCACTTCATGGAATGTCACGCTTAACAACTTTGATAAAACCGAGCAAGTGAACAACCAGTATCTAAAAGATATCGAACAGATTCGCGTCGAGTTCTTAGGTAGCGGTATTCCTAACGGCAACAGTTGCTCTAATTAGCTAAGTGCTACTTTAATTAATCAAGATCTTCTCTAACTAACCAAGTGCAACCTCAATTAACCAAGTGTTGCTGTCATCCAAAGAACTGAGGTTCAAGGAGTAAGGTTCTGGAGAGAGTTCGTAACAAAAAAAGGCCGACATGATGTCGGCCTTGTTACTTCTATTCGATTTTGGAATCCGATTTACTTCCTAATCCATCAAGCTCTTAGATTTAATCGCCTTCTTTGAAAGCTCTTTGGCAAACGCTTTGATATCTGTTTCAAACTCATCGACACTTTGGCGGATTTCATCCAGTTGAACCGTCTGCATCACGCGGTTCTCCATCACGACTTGGCCGTTAACAATGGTGGTGTCGATGTTGCTTGGGTTCGCTTGGTAAACCAATGTCGCATATGGGTCGTAACTTGGCATCATGTTTGCCGATTGTGTCTCTACAATCACGATATCCGCCTTCTTACCCACTTCAAGAGAACCAATTTGGTCTTCCATGTGTAGGGCTTTCGCACCACCTAATGTTGCCATTTCAATAACCTGTTCAGGAATCATAATGGTGCGGTCTGAATGCTTCAAACGTTGCATGTTTGCTGCGTAACTTAGAGTACGCATGATATCGACTTGATTGGAGCTCATTGGGCCATCTGTTCCTAAGCCAATGCGCATGTCGGCACGATACATCTCCCAAGCAGGCGCAATGCCTGTCGCCCCTTTGGCGTTCGCCATTGGGTTGTATGAGATACCCGCGTCAGCTTGCTTGAGAAGCTTTTGGTCATTTTCTGAAAGGTGGATGCCGTGAGCAATCACTACACGCTCATCAAGTACGCCGATTTCATCCATGTATTCGACCGGTGACGTAGCTTTGGTTTCGTCTTTGATGCGCTTTTCTTCATTCGGGAATTCAGCAACGTGAATCAGCACTGGCACATCGTATTGAGCAGACAGCTTGTTGATTTCTTACAGCTTATCTTTACTCACGGTGTACACCGCGTGTGGTGCATAAGCAGGTGTGATTAACTCGTCGCTTTTGTATTGCTCAATAAAGCCTTTGGCATACTCAATCCCACCGTAAGGTTCTTTAGCATCGACCACCGGGAACTTAATCACGGTTTCGCCCAACACGGCACGTAAGCCAACTTCTTTGGTCGCTTTTGCCATTTCATCCATGTGGTAATACATATCAACATAAGTGGTCACACCGCTTTGTGCCAATTCGATAGAGCCAAGCTTGGTTGCGTTGTAAATCAGTTCACGGCTTAGCTTTTCGGCTTCTAGAGGGAAGAAGTAAGCGAATAAGCGGTTCGAGATGCCCTCTTCTCCTAAGCCACGGAACGCGATCATAGGTAAATGGTTGTGTGCATTGACCATGCCCGGCATAACGATTCCATCTTGAGCATCAATCACCTTTTCAGCGCGATATTGAGTGATCAAATCCTCGTTACCAACTGCGATAATCTGGTCGTCTTTCACCACTACCACACCATCTTCAATCACATCCATTTCAGAGTTGATGGTGAGAACCTGTCCGTTGGTGATGATCAGATCAGCGTTGTATGTTTGCGTCGCGACCGTTGAACCGCAACCTGCCAGTAGAACTGCGCTGATGGTGCATGCCAAGCTTTTAAGCGTCATTGCTAAACCTTAATGTTGTGCGTGTAATATTGTTAGCGGCTTCATCTATAAGTTTCCAGCTTTTCGCTTTTCAGAAGAGTAAGTGCCGTCAATTTTCGCGATACTATAACCTGTCATTTAAATGAAATGGCATACCTAATCGAACCGAATTCAAGATAAATGAGTTATTGCACAACAAGTCACAAAACCGCGCGTCATGACTCACTGTTGTTAGATCGAGAAAAGAACAACGCATACATTGCAGGAATCACCAAGAGCACAACGGGCAAAGAGAACAACAAACCATAGCCCAGTGTTAGCGACATTGGCCCCATAAACACGTCTGTTCCACCTAATCCATAAGCCAGAGGAAGCAAGCCAGCAACCGTGGTCAGTGATGTCATCACAATCGGGCGAAGGCGACTGACCGCAGCTTGCATCACTGCGTCTATCGCATCTAAACCTTCGATTCTTAGCTCGTTGATTCGGTTAATCAACACTAGTGAGTTGTTGACCACCACGCCTGTCATGCCTAGAACACCAATCAAACCAAACAAAGACATCGGCTGCATGTGAACCACGAGTGCCATTAATGATGCCATAATCGCAAACGGGATAACCGCCATTATCAGCAGCGGTTGCAACAATGAGTTGAACATCACCGCCAATACAAAGTAGATCGCCACCATTGCCGCGGGGAACACCACCATAAAGCCACTCATGGTCTCATTGGTACTTTCCGCTTCGCCACCAACGCTAATGGTCACGCTCGATGGATATTGACCTGTAAGCTCTGTGATTAGCTCATCGGCTAATGCGACTGAACTAATACTCTCGTCAGATAAAGCCGCTGATACCGTCACTTCACGCTCTCCGTTATAGTGCTTAATCAGACGAGGGATTTCTATCGGTTCAACCGTTGCTAGTCGGCTGAGCGGTAGTTGTTGCCCTTCTGCCGTGTAGATTTTAGTCGTTTTCAATTTCTCGATATCGCGAAATTGCTCGTCCAGAACAACACGGATATCGACTTCTTGATCGCCAAGCCAAGTGGAGGTCACGCTATTACCGTCAAAGCCGACTCGCAGCGCATTCGATAAGTCACTCACCGTTAAGTTGTATTTCGCCAACCAGTGATACTGAGGAACAATATTCAGCTGAGGATCTTTCAGTGCCTCACTGTGATTAATGCTGGTCACGCCTTTGTAATCTTCTAGCCAAGTCATCACCAAATCCACGGTTTGATTACGTTCACTCTCGGTTCCGCCAAGTACACGTACCTCAACAGGGGCGCCGGGAGGAGGACCACCAGCATCAATCGAGAACTTGATGAACATGCCATCAGACACCACTTTCAACTCTTCATTAAGCGCCGTAATAATCTGCTCTGCAGAACGGCTGCGCTGGTCAAAGTTCGTTAGGTTGATGATGCCCTGCGATACCGGTGATGAGTAAACCAATTCATAGCTAACCAGTTCCGTTTCCGGCAGGGATTCAATCGCTTGCTCTATCGACTGATGGGCTTCTCGCACCTTGCTTAGCGGCGTGCCTGCCTTCACTTCGGTGTAGACCTCAATGTATTTACCCGCTTCTGTCGGGAAGATATCCACTTTCAACGAAGACACCAAAAAGCCAGCAACGGAGAAGCCAACCAACGCCAATACAATCACTGACTTCTTATAATTCAGAGCGAGACTGAGCAGCGAACGGTAGTGGTTCGCTATCCATTCAAATCGATCCTTTTCTTGTGTCTTTGAGTTGCTCTCTTTCGCCAACGATAAATGCGCTGGCAGCGTTAAGGTACATTCAATGAATGAGAACACGAGCGCAGCAATAACGGTAATTGGAATCACCGCAACCGCCTTGCCCATGGTGCCCGGAATAAACATCATTGGGATAAATACCAAAGCCGTTGTCACAAGGCTTGCCATCAACGGCTTGATCACCTTTAACGTACCCGACACCGCAGCATCAACACCTTTTTTACCCGCTTCCTTCTCTTGGAAAATACTCTCAGCAATGATCACTGAATCATCAACGATAATACCGATCACCAACAACAATGCAGCCAATGTGATGCTGTCTAAATTAAGCCCAATAATCGGCAAAACAATCATCACACCGAACACACAAAACGGGATAGAAACCGATACCCAAAAGGCGACGCGTCGTTGCAGGATCATGCTCAAGATCAGCAGAACCAACACCAGACCTATCGCACCATTGGTGGCCACGATAGCGAATTTCTCACCCATGTCTTTGCCAAGGTCGAGGCTGGTCTGGAAAATGAATTGATCGCCAATGCGTTCGCTTTCTTTGCCCAACAAAGCTTTAATACTGTCGATGGTGGTAATGACATCCGCACTGCCACTGTTTGTGATTGAGAAAATCACCGCAGGTTTCCCACTCAGAACGGGATCTTCGGTTGCTCGCGCAAAGGTATCAATCACCGTTGCTACATCAGACACACGCACGACCTGACCTGAATCTAACGCCTTAATTACGATATCAGAAACATCACTGGTCGACGCCACTTTGGTCATCGTGACGATCTTCTGCTCTTGGCTCCATGACTCTACAAAGCCACCCGATTGAGACAGGTTATGCTGCTCTATCGCGGTGCTCACATCATCAAAAGCAACTTGGTAACGGCGTGCTTTCTCAGGGTCAACTTCGACCCAAAACTCTCGTTCGTTAAATCCAGAAAGCTTGATAGAACCTACGCCACCAAGGTTGTTGATTCTCTTTTCTAGCTGATACGCGTAGTGCTGTAATGACTCAAGTTCGGTGTTGCTGTCTGATAAACTCACACCAAAATGGTACACATCCAAAGAGGAGGTTTTCTGTTGAGTCACAACCGGTGGCGAATCAATATCTTTGGGTAAGTTTCCGACTCGATCGATGGCTTGTTGAATATCTCGCAAGATCACCGCCGCGTCTTCACCGGGTAAATATTCGACCTCAATAAAAGAACGCCCTTCTGAGGATTCTGATGAAAAGTAGGCAATGCCATCCACAGAGCGAAGTTCTTTCTCTATCGGATTCGTGATATTCAGTTCAATATCTTGAGCCGTCGCGCCGGGATAAATGGTTTCGATCTCCGCCGTGTCCATCGCGACATCGGGATACTCTTGCAACTTGAGTTGCATTAACGACATAGCCCCCGTCAGCAGCACCATTACCGTAATGATGCGAGCCAAAAACTGACGATTCGCGAAATATGCTAAAAAGTTCATCTCTACTGCCCTTTACCTTGGTTCGAGTTCGATGCAGTTTGAGCAGCTGTTATATTTGTCACCGAAAGATCTGTCGAGGCGTAAACCGACATCCCCGGCTTAAATTGATGCCCTTGGTTGGTGATCTCGACCAATACTGGGTAAGTTAAATTTTGCATCTCGACACCAATACGCTGCACATTCGCTTCCATTTTTATCTCTGGGTTAGTTTCAGACCACACCACGACTTCCTGACCAACGATGAAATGCTTTAAGTCATACTCACTCGCCATAAATGACAGAGTGACTTTATCGATATTGACCACTTCATAAAGCAAATCGCCTTCACTCACCCAAGCTCCAGATTGCGCGGGTTTGTTAGAGATATAGCCCGAGATAAGAGATTCAATTTGAGTGTTTTCGAGATCCACTAGAGATTGTTGGTAATCGATTTGAGCGACGGAAACTGAAGCTTTAGCACTGAGAAACTCGGCACGCGCTGTATCTAACTCCCCCATTGAAAGGCTGTTCTTTTTGATGAGAGCTTGATAGCGGTTATATGTAGCCTTTCGTAATGCTAGATCAGCCTGCGCAAGGGTAAGATTGGCCTTGGCCTTATCCACGCTAAACTTAAAATCATCGGCTTTAATCTGAGCCAGTATTTGTTCTTGGTTTATGGCGTCACCCACTTCAAGGTTATTCATCTCCACCACACCGGGCACCTCAGCCACAACACTGTGTCTGTTTAACCCTTGAACGTGACCGATCAGCTCTGTTGCTTGAGCTAGTGGTACTTGAGTCGTTGAGACACCGAGAAGTGCTGCCAGCGCGATAATTTTAGTTTTCATAATTCAACCTTCACCTATTGATGTGAACTATTGTTGAACTGGCTTTGTCGAATTAAAGTCGAAGTCGATTCGACATTGAAAAAGAATCTGATGAAGCTCCATTTTTTTAATCAACGCTATCAATTAGACATAAATTCGACATAATTTTAGGTAGGCTACATTTTTTCTGGGAGTCGATGTTTTGATGGGAACAGACGTTTTAATGAGAGCAGATATTTTAGTGGAGCAAGTCGATGCTTGAACGCAGCCGTATTCTAGTCATTGAAGACAATATCGAACTACAAGGCATTATTGCCGACTTCTTAGAGGTTAAAGAGGCAATCGCAGATTTTGCTTCTGATGGCGAACAAGGTCTTAATCTAGCCATGCACAATGACTTCGACGCGATTGTTCTCGATGTCATGTTGCCCAAGCTTAACGGCATGCAAGTGGCAGCTAAATTGCGCCAAAATGGCATAACGACACCGATTTTGATGCTAACCGCGTTAAATGGCCAAGAAGACCTATTAAGCAGCTTCGATTCCGGCGCCGATGACTTTGTCACTAAGCCGTTTAAATTTCCAGAACTGGAAGCTCGTCTTTGCGCGCTGATCAAACGCAATAAAGGCTTGGTTGCTCAAAAGATCTTAAGCTATGGCGAGGTAACGATTGATGAGAAAACCCATACCGCCTCCAGAGACAAACAACCCCTCACCCTAACACCAATCTTGTTCCAAGTTCTAAGAGAGTTAGTGAAAGCTCAAGGCGGCGTCGTATCTCGTGAAAGCTTGATATACATGCTGTGGGGCGATGACATTCCTGACAAAGATGTACTCCGTAGCCATATCTATTTGTTAAGAAACGTCCTCGATAAGCCATTCAAGTTTCCTATGTTGAAGACGATTCCTAAACACGGTTTTCAATTGATTTTATCTGCAAGCAAGCCGCAATAAACATGAAAATTCGAACCAAGCTAGGCAACTCCATCGAGGATGTCAGGATCCGCACCATGCGTACCTTTGCTGTCATCGCACTGGTTTCTTCATGCGTGGTATTTTTTGTGTTCTCGCTTCGTTTAGTTTGGCAGGAAGAAGCTCAAATCGAGAGCCACCTGAAATCATTTAAAGGTGTGGCAGAACAATTCTACAAACGCCTTTCACCCGAAGGTAGCCTAAAACTCTCGGACAACGTGACGGCTTATTATGGTGAAGGCGACTTTACCGACCAACTAAAAAAACTACCGCCCATGGCACTGGATACAGTGGATCGCCAACGTTTTGAAATAAGACTCTCTGAAAATGACACTCTTATTCCCGGCGTGGTCGTCTATCACTTTTCCTTCGAAGACCAAGGCAATAACATTCCGACTTACATCGCCATCAGCTCCTTTGACATGGACTTGTGGGACGACAGTTGGGGCGTATTGATGGCAACCTCGACCTTGCTGATGCTTGGGTTGATCATTGTGTTACGCATTACCCTCAAGCGGGTGTTTGACCAACTGATGGCACCAATTGAAAACCTAAGCACCCAACTCAGCAAGCATGAGTCCGATAACTTCCACGTCCCGACCAACACCGTTGATGAGCTGCAGTTGCTCACTTCGCACCTCAATAGCTACTCAAAGATGAAAGACCGCCTATCAAAGCAAGAGATGATGTTCGCGAAGTACGCGAGCCATGAATTGAAAACACCGATCGCGATTGTGACTGGCGCTGCCGAATTGCAAGCAATGAAGCCTAGCGACCTAGCATTTCAAACCAAACAACGTAATCGTATTCTCGGCGCAGCCAATGGCATGAGCGCCACCGTTGAAATACTGCTGAACATTGTTAAACAAGAGAACTCTTCCACCGAAAAGACACTAACGGCTATCGATGAAGCCGCTATCGATTTATCGAAGTACCGCACGATGTTAGCTCCAGGTGTTGAACTACAGTTAAACATTGGGCCAAATACTACGCTTAACATGCCTTTGCCAATCGTCAATATGGTGCTTAAGAACTACATTGAAAACGCGCTTCGATTCACCACGCAAGGTAAAATCACGGTAATCATCCACTCTAATACCATTTCAGTTACTGATACTGGTGCAGGGCTGAGTGATGATACAAAAACAGAACACGGCCTTGGTTTAATCATCGTCAATCGTATCGGAGACAGTTATGGCTGGACATCAACTCTAACTGATAACGCGCATTCAGACTCAATACCAGACACTTGTGGTTGTACCGCCATTTTTTCTCGAAGCGACACATAAAGGTCACTATTCCATAAAGCAACACAGACAAAAAAAGGACATCGAATGATGTCCTTTTTTGTATTAATTTGAGGTCAAATAACTAAGCTTTTCCTTTCACACCGCACCCTTTAATCACCAACTGGGTGATGAACTCAGCGGCATCTTCATAGTCTTTATCATCGAGCTTATCTTTCTGCATCACGCTGCAAATCTGCCAGCCAAAATCAGCATAGGTTTGGGTGGCTGCCCAGATGGTGAACATTAAATGATGTGCAGGAACATCGTCCATTAGATCTTGTGCCGACCATGTTGAGAACTTATCGAGGATCATCTGGGATTGCTTATACAGCTCATCGCCAATCTCTTTCGGCAGCACCTTAGCGCCCGACATCACTTCATTGGCAAACACTTTAGAGGCATGTGGATGGTCGCGAGAAATGATCAGTTTGGTTTGAATATATTGGGACAAGGCTTCAACAGGATCGTTGAGCTCTTCAATCGGACGAGACGCTTCCAGTAATGGCTGAGTGACGGTTTCAAGCACAGCGTTGTAGAGCTTATCTTTAGAGCTGAAATAGTAGAAGACGTTGGGCTTGGGAATGTCGGCCGCTTTTGCGATATCTGCCATTTTTGTTGCGGCATAACCATGAGTAGCGAATTGTTCACACGCGACTTCGATGATTAAATCTTGATTCTTTTGTCTGATCCTAGACATATTGCATCCTTTACAGCTCGTTACTAAAATCATAGTAATCAACGTGCTTCATTAGTCCAGAAGATAATCTCAGAACTCAAGGTCACCGCATTGATAACAATAAAATGGCCGCTCTATTTGTTAAGAAGCGACCATTCCATACCGTGTTTTTGAACTGTTCAAGTTAAAGAATCAATATTGCTCTGAAGTCATTCACATTGGTCAGCGTTGGTCCCGTGGTAAGAAGCACATCGACTTGCTTGAAAAAATCGTAGCTGTTGTTGGCATCGAGGTAGTCTTGCGCTTTAAGCGACAGGCTCGAACCTTGTTGCCATGTTTGAGGCGCGATCCATGCGCCCGCATTGTCTTCCACGCCATCAATCCCGTCGGTATCGGCAGCCAATGCGAAGATATTGTCTTGGCCTTTGAGCTCGTTATACAAGCTTAAAAGGAACTCACAGTTACGCCCACCGCGACCATTTCCCTTAACGGTTACCGTGGTTTCCCCGCCGGAAAGTATCACGCAAGGCGTCTCGAATGGGTGCTTGTTATTAGCCACTTGCTTAGCCAGCGCTGCATGAACCTTCGCCACTTCTCGCGCTTCTCCCTCTATGCAATCACTCAACACATAAGCCGGAATACCTAAGCCTTCAGCTTCTGCTGCAGCGGATTCCAATGCCGACATCGGGGTGGCGATAATATGGTGCTCCGCGTTCTTCCAACAGGCATCATCTGGCTTAATGGTCTCTGACTCTGGATTATTTAGCCATTCAAATGCCGAGCGTGGTGTTTCTATTTGATAACGTTCTAAAATGGCCATCGCATCAAAACGCGTGGTGGTGTCGGGTACGGTTGGGCCCGATGCAATCACACTGATGTCATCACCCGGCACGTCCGAAATCGCCAGTGACACAACTCTTGCTGGATACGCAGCTTTGGCGAGTCGACCACCTTTTATCGAAGATAGATGTTTGCGCACACAGTTCATCTCATCAATGGCGGCGCCTGATTTAAGCAGCGCCTTATTGATTTGTTGCTTCTCTGCTAGGCTGATGTCACCACCGGGTAAGCTTAATAGTGCAGAGCCGCCACCCGACAATAGACAAATAACCGTGTCGTCAGCGCTCAAGCCACTCACCAATTGCAGCATACGTTGGCTCACTTCTAAGCCCATCGCATCTGGCACGGGGTGCGCAGCTTCAATCACTTCGATATGTTCGCAAGGGGCGGTGTGCTCATAACGAGTCACCACTAAGCCTTCAAGATCACGCAGTGCGAGATCTTGCTGTTTCTTTGACTGCCAAACCGCTTCAAGCTCTGCGGCCATCGACGCGGCTGCTTTTCCTGCTCCTATCACCACAGTACGCCCGGCTTGATTAGCAGAGCGATAAAAAATGTCTTGAGGAAGAAAAGGTTCGATGTGATTTTTAGGTAGCGCCTGATTAACAGCACTTGAGAAAAGGGTTTGCAGAAACTGCTTAGCATCAATGTCCATCATCCACTCCTTAGTTGACGGAGAAAAAAAGAACCCCGATACAAGGCCAAAGGGTGCCTGCTAAGATCAAGTTGGAAAGGAACAACTTCAACCTTTGCCTCGTATCAGGAACGCGTGTAAAAGGAGACGAAACTACGCGATTTATAAACAAACTGTTGGGCTACGCATCGATAGCAGCCCTAATTAATTAACGAATCGAGTGGTCAGAACGTTTCTCAATCGCTTGGATAAGCGCAGAGTGGTCCCAACCTTCACCGCCCATTTCGGCGCACTCGCCAAATAGCTCTTGAGCGTTAGCCGTATTCGGTAGTGCGACACCTAATTCTTGTGCGCCCGTTAGCGCAAGATTCAGGTCTTTCTGGTGAAGCGAGATTCTAAATCCAGGATCAAATGTACCTTCAACCATGCGCTCGCCATGCACTTCCAAGATCTTAGAGTTAGCAAAGCCACCTAATAGCGCCTGACGTACGCGTGCTGGATCAGCACCTGCTTTCGAAGCAAATACTAACGCCTCAGACACGGCTTCGATATTCAGAGCAACGATGATTTGGTTTGCGACCTTACAGGTTTGACCCGCACCGTTGTCGCCTACTAGCGTGATGTTCTTACCCATGATTTCGAACAGAGGTCGTGCTTTATCAAAGGCGTCTTGCTCACCGCCCACCATGATAGTCAGCGCTGCATTAATAGCGCCTACTTCGCCACCTGATACCGGTGCATCAAGGTATGAAGCACCACCTTCATTGATTCGCGCTGCAATTGCTTTGGTCGCGATTGGCGAGATCGAACTCATGTCGATAACCAGTTTTCCAGCTGCACCGCCCGCAGTTAGACCTTTCTCGACGCCGTTGTCACCAAACAGGACATCTTCAACTTGTGGTGTATTCGGCACCATTAAGATAACGATATCTGCTGCTTCAGCCGCTTCCGCTGGTGAATGACAGACCGTTGCGCCCGCAGCCACAAGGTCGGCAGGTGCTGCATTAAAGTGATCCGACAGAATCAAATCGTGACCTGCTTTTTGAAGGTTACTCGCCATAGGCTTACCCATGATGCCAGTTCCGATAAATGCAATTTTAGACATGTTGTTCTCCTTAACGTTTGAGGGTTACCAGACGCAATTAACGGTACTGGTGTAGCCAACCAAGGCCTTCTGTCGTCGTTGTTTTTGGCTTGTATTCGCAGCCAACCCAGCCTTGATAACCAAGCTCATCAAGATAATTGAGCACGAATGGGTAATTGATTTCTCCGGTACCTGGTTCGTGTCGGCCTGGATTATCCGCCAGTTGCACGTGTGCGATTTGGCCAATATTTTGTTGCATGGTCGGCGTAAGATCGCCTTCCATAATTTGCATGTGATAAATATCGTATTGGATAGAAAGGTTATCGCTCCCTACCTCTTTTATGATCGCTTTGGCTTGCTCAGTCGTGTTCAAGAAGAAGCCCGGAATATCACGGGTATTGATCGCTTCTATCACTAAGCTGATGCCTTCTGCTGCTAGCGCGTTCGCCGCGTAATGCAGGTTAATCACAAACGCCGATTGCGCATCTTGTTGGGTCACACCTTGCGGAACAATCCCGGCCAAGCAATTCACTTGAGTACAACCGAGCGCTTTTGCGTAAGCGATGGCTTTAGGTACACCCGCTTGAAATTCTTCAACTCGCGCAGGGTCTACCGCGATACCACGGTCGCCAGCGTCCCAATCACCCGCGGGCAAATTAAATAGCACTTGCTCTAGGTTATTAGCGTCGAGCTTTGCTTTGATTGCCTGAGCATCAAAGGCGTAAGGGAAAAGATACTCCACACCTTGAAAGCCCGCTTCTGCGGCAGCTTCAAAGCGATCCATAAAATCAACTTCCGTGAATAACATTGACAAGTTTGCTGCAAATTTTGCCATGACTCTGTCCTTATTCTTTATCTGTAAAAATCTGGTTATTTGTAGTAAAGCCTCGCTCTATTGGAGACTGTCCGTAGAGCTAAACCTCAACTCTACGGATACACATTACTTAATGATTACTTGTACGCCAGCGCCGTTGGAGCATCGTCGCGGCTTTCGGCAAGTGGTTCAAATTCGTTGATCGCATTGATCTCTACGCCCATCGCAATATTGGTCACACGCTCAAGAATCAGCTCAACCACCACTGGCACCTTGTGCTTGTTCATCAGCTCTTTGGCTTGCTCAAACGCAGCGGCAATTTGGTCTGGTTCACGCACTCGAATTGCCTTACAGCCTAGGCCTTCAACAACGGCAACATGGTCAACACCGTAGCCTTCAAGCTCTGGCGCATTCTGGTTGTCAAACGCCAGTTGTACACAATAATCGATATCAAATTGGCGCTGTGCTTGGCGAATCAAGCCTAGGTATGAGTTGTTCACCAACACATGAATGTATGGCAGGTTGAATTGAGCACCTACTGCCAGTTCTTCGATCATAAATTGGAAATCGTAATCTCCAGAGATAGCAACGATATCGCGATTTGGATCAGCAGCTCGTACGCCTAATGCGGCTGGCGTTGTCCAACCCAATGGGCCAGCTTGACCACAGTTGATCCAGTTACGCGGCTTATAAACATGCAGGAACTGAGCCGCAGCGATTTGCGACAAACCAATGGTGCTCACATAGCAAGTATCACGACCAAACGCCTTGTTCATCTCTTCATAAACACGCATCGGTTTCATTGGTGCTTCATCGAAGTTGGTTTTACGCAGCATGGTCGATTTACGTTCCTGACACTCACTGGCCCAAGCATTTCGGTTCGGCAGTTTGCCAGCATCACGCCACTCTTGCGCCACTTCAACCATTAACTCCAGCGCTGCCTTGGCATCAGAGACAATGCCTAAATCTGGGCAGAACACGCGGCCGATTTGGGTTGGTTCAATATCAACGTGAACAAACTTTCGGCCTTCAGTGTAAACATCGACAGAGCCGGTATGACGGTTTGCCCATCGGTTACCGACACCAAACACAAAGTCAGAGTTGAGCATGGTTTCGTTACCGTAACGGTGAGAAGTTTGTAGCCCTACCATGCCTGCCATTAATTCATGATCATCTGGGATCGAGCCCCAACCCATCAAAGTTGGAATCACAGGAACTCCAGTGATCTCGGCAAACTGTTGCAACAATTCAGACGCGCCAGCATTAATCACGCCACCGCCCGATACAATTAGCGGTTTTTCAGATTGAGACATCATGGTTAATGCTTTCTCAACCTGCGCGCGGGTTGCTTGCGGCTTATAAGGTTCTAGCGGTTCATAGGTATCGATATCAAATTCAATTTCAGCCAGCTGAACATCAATCGGTAGATCAATCAGGATTGGACCCGGACGACCCGAACGCATTAAATGAAAGGCTTTTTGAAATGCGCGTGGCACTTGTGCAGGTTCCAGCACCGTAGTCGCCCACTTAGTCACTGGTTTAGCGATAGATTCAATATCGACCGCTTGAAAATCTTCTTTGTGAAGACGAGCACGTGGCGCTTGGCCGGTGATGCATAGAATTGGAATCGAATCTGCAGTCGCAGAATAAAGACCCGTGATCATGTCCGTTCCCGCAGGACCAGAAGTACCAATACACACACCTATATTGCCTTGATTAGTACGCGTGTACCCTTCAGCCATATGGGATGCACCCTCTACGTGACGAGCTAAGACGTGGTCGATTCCTCCGAGCTTTTTCATAGCCGCATACATAGGGTTAATTGCTGCGCCGGGAACACCAAATGCGATGTCTACACCTTCACGTTTAAGCACCTCTACCGCTGCTTCAATCGCTTTCATAATTGCCATTCGAACCTCCAGTTCAGATTGTATACAATTAAACTAACTTTTGTGTACTATGAACCATCCTCGCTATTTATCAACCCCAAAATGAAACAATTTTGTTACATCACACGACCACCTTGAGTAAGCACTAACCCTGAAAAGCTTACAATTCATTGCTTTATATAAAATATCTTTACGTAAAAATAAATTACAAAAAGACCAAATGATAAATAAATGTTAAATACCCTTTGCTTGTTTACAATTTATGCAATATAAATATCCTTAAAAATAGCGTTTTGTATACAAAGTGACATCGTATTGTTTAAAGGAGACAACAATGATGAATGACGTAAAAGAGAAAGAAGAAGTACAATGTATGCAGGTACTTGGGAAGATGGACAACTCCGAGTACAAAGAGATCGTGTCTAAAGATGCATTAAAATTCTTAGAAGCTCTCGTCAATAAGTTTGGAGATCGCCGTCATGCCCTGCTAAGTGACCGCGACATAAAACAAGCTCAATATGACGAGGGTGAGTTACCCAATTTCAGAAAAGACACCATTTCCATTCGCCAGAATAAAGAGTGGAAAGTGGCGACACCGCCACCAGAGCTACTCGATCGCCGAGTAGAGATCACCGGGCCTATCGAAAGAAAGATGGTGATCAACGCGCTAAACTCAGGCGCGAAAGTCTTCATGTGCTGCTTTGAAGATGCGTCTTCTCCTACTTGGGCCAATATGGTCGAAGGGCAAATCAACCTAAGAGATGCCAACCTTGGCACCATTAGTTACTTCGATGAAAAGAAGCAGAAGCGTTACCAATTAAACGACGATCCTGCACTGCTTATCGCACGCCCACGAGGGATCCACCTTCCTGAGCAATCCATCCAATTCAACAATCAGCCTATCGGCGGTTGCTTGATGGACTTCGCCTTGTACTTTTTCCACAACTATCAATCACGTGCACAACAAGGTTTAGGGGTTTACTACTACATTCCCAAACTTGAGAGCATGGAAGAAGCACAGTGGTGGGACGATATTTTCAGCTTCACCGAAAACTACTTCCAAGTACCCAAAGGCACTATTCGCGCGACAGTATTGATCGAAACGCTACCAGCCGTGTTCCAGATGGAAGAGATCTTGTATGCAATGCGCGATCATATCGTAGCGATGAACTGTGGTCGTTGGGATTACATATTCAGCTACATCAAAACGCTGAAGAACCATAAAGACCGCATCCTGCCAGATCGTCACGGCATCGGCATGGATCAAGAATTCCTCAACGCCTATAGCCAACTGTTGGTGCGCACTTGTCATGCTCGTGGTGCATTGGCAATGGGTGGTATGTCTGCCTTTATTCCAGCGAAAGACCCACAAGAGATGGCGCGTGTGACTGCCAAAGTAATTGAAGACAAACAGAGAGAATCTCAAAACGGTCACGATGGCACATGGGTCGCGCACCCTGCACTGGTTGATTTGGCAATGTCGATCTTTGATAAGCACCTTGATGGCAAAGTAAACCAAATGGATTTCCAAAGCCCAGAGCACGTGATCAATGCAGACTCGTTGCTAAAGCCTTGTGAAGGCAGTCGCGACGAAGCGGGCGTTCGTAAGAATATACGCATCGCGCTTTATTACATCGAAGCTTGGATTCAAGGCTACGGCTGTGTACCGATCTACGGCCTTATGGAAGATGCGGCGACCGCTGAGATCTCGAGAGCCAATATTTGGCAATGGATCCACCACGGGGTAACACTCGATGATGGCCAAACCTTTACCAAATCACTATTCCACTCTTGGCTTTACCAAGAGCTAGACACCATAAAACATGAAGTCGGAGACTCGCGCTATGCAGCAGGTCGATTTGAAGAGACAGCCGATCTTTTCTATCAACTTTCTACAGCCGAAGAGTTCGCTGCCTTCCTAACTTTACCCAGCTATGGGCTATTACAAGAGTCCAGTTAGGACTCTTGTACCGAGCTGAATCAGTCGATGATATTCACAACTAGAGTAATGATTGGCTGACTTAGCTTGGTACACGGCCCCTTGAAAAACTAGGAGATAACATGGGAAGTTTGACTCTACAACAAGCGTTAACCATCATCGATGGCACCTTACAAGCGGGAAACAAGATCCACACTGAGCCTTTGACGGTCGCCGTCTTAGACAGCGGTGGCAAACTGATTTCTCTGCAACGTCAAGACGGCTCTAGCATGATGCGACCAGACATCGCGATTGCTAAAGCGTGGGGGGCACTCGCACTGGGTTGTTCCTCTAGAAAACTCGCCCAAGATGCTGACAACCGACCAGCATTCATCTCCGCCGTAAACGTGCTCGCACACGGAAACATGGTGCCAGTTCCAGGGGGGCTACTGATTCGAGACAAGGATAAAACGGTACTGGGTGCTATCGGCGTCAGCGGTGACATTTCAGACATTGATGAAAGCTGCGCCATTAATGGTATTGGTTGTGCTGAGCTATTCAGTGACGAGATGATCCAAGCTTAACTCGCCAATTCGCTATACTTGAAGTTCTTAGACAGGAACAAAAAACCGAAGCGATTAGGCTTCGGTTTTTTTATTCATAAGTTGCGCCAACAACACTAACGAATAACGTGTGATTAGACAAAGAGCACTAACGAACAAGAACCATTAAGCGCGTCCATTTAGCGTCTTCCTTCAACTTGTTAGACAGCCAGTAATCAACACTAAACGATCCCGCGCCAAGTACCGCTAACGCTAGATACCCACCAGCAACAGAGACGTTTTTGTAGAAGTGAATCATTTGCCCCGATGAACTTGGGTCGAAGTGAAACATAACACCAGAAATCAAAGAGAAAAGTGCAATCGAGAACGCTGTAAAGCGAGTCATAAACCCAGCTAGAATCGCAAGCCCACCACCGAGTTCAAGCAAAATAACCAAAGGCAACAAGTGAGCGCTGACGCCTTGAGATGCCATGTATCCCGCCGTTCCTTCATAGCTAAATAGCTTTCCCCAACCCGCTTGAATAAACAAGTAAGCCAATAAAATACGAGTGAAAAAAGTCAGTGTGTCGTTCAATCTAGTGTTCATAGTTCTAAGCCTTGATAAGTTTCATTGCCGATAGGTTATTCGACTGAGCATTAAGATGATAACGAGAAAAATAGAACAACTTGTTTGAAATTTTAGTAGATATACTCGCATACAAATTACTGACTAAATCCGAAGATTGAACAACCTCAATGCTGTTACCATTGCCTTAAATTCATTGAAACACTCGCTTTGAAAAAGCTAGAGAAGTGCTGGAGAACCTCGGCTCAGCCTAAGCCATCTAAATGAGTCAGAGAAATAACCCCGTTTAACAAACACAAAAAAACCGAAGCTCATCACTTCGGTTTTCAAATCAGTTTGAGTTAACTCAGTTCAATAAATTCAGCAAGCCGATCCAGCCAGTCAATTACTCGTAAGCACTCAGCCATGTTTTAAGCAACTGGTTAGTATTCTTCTTTTGACTAGTAGACAGTGATTTAACGAGCTTTTTCTGCGTTTCGACATGCTCTGTCATCATTTGATCAATCAGAACAAGACCATCTTTTGTTAACTGAACACTCACGCTGCGTCTGTCTTCTTTGCTGTGCTCACGACTGATCAGCCCTTTGGCTTCTAGCTTATCAAGGCGATTGGTCATCGCGCCTGATGTCAGCATCATCGACCCGATCAGTTCTGACGGAGTCAGTCGGTAAGGCTTTCCAGAACGTCGCAACGTCGCCAGCACATCAAACTCACCCAGCTTCATGTCGTATTTTTTATGAAGCTCGGCAACTTGCGTCTCCATATACTTGGCAATACGCATAATCCGGCCCATCATTGCCATAGGCTCAGTTTCTAGCTCAGGCTTTTCCTTTGCCCATTGCTCTACTACGCGGTCGATAGCATCCATTTGCGATCTCGCTCCGTTATTAGTCTGATTACTTCAAACTAGTTTAACATAAAGATACTTTACAACCACTAGTTCTCAGTATACAGTTCACACAATAGTTATCTTAACGTAAAGATATTTCAGATGAACATATTATTAGCAATGATCCCCGCATTCTTTTGGGGAACAACCTATGCAGTGACGCAATTTACGCTACAGGGGTGGCCACCATTATTATTGGGTGCTTTGCGTGCATTACCTGCTGGTTTGTTATTGCTAGCGGTAAAACCAACGCTGCCTAAAAAAGGCGAGTGGCAGATCATTTTCACATTGGGCCTTATCAATATTGCGACCTTCTTTGGCTTGATCTTCGTAATGGCGCTAACGCTACCTTCGGCGATCTCTGGCGTGGGTATGATCTCTGTGCCGGTGTTCGCGATGATCTTCCACTGGGTAGTGAAAAAGCAACGCCCACATCTGATTCAAGCCCTGTCTGGTATTGGCTTGATCACCTTAGCGTGGATATTGTTTAATCCAAGTCAGATCGCATTAAACCCGATCGGTTTAGGTGCCATGTTCGCGGCAATCATGTGTATCGTTATCGGCAGCAGCATTACCAAATCACTGGGTAATCGCATGCACTGGTGGAAAGTATTAACGTGGCAGCTGATTCTAGGCGGTACGATTTTATCTGTCGCATCTGGCGTTCATGCGTTCATCGACCCGCAGCCTTATGTTAACGCTGTCACTCATTTCGATTCTCGTAATGCTATGGGGCTATTGTGGGTGATTGGACTAAACACAGCTCTGGGTTATGGCATGTATGTGTGGCTGCTACAACGTATGTCAGTGGTTGATTTCACCTTCGGTGGTATTGCAAACCCAGTTGCGGGCATCGTGACCGGTATGGTGTTGATGGGTGAATCGTTTACTCCAGTCCAATATTCACTAATGACTGGCATGATCGTGATGTCACTACTACCGCAGCTTATCCTTGCGGTAAGACAAACCAAACAAGTTAAGCCTGTTACGCAGTAGAATCTACATATAGTAACGACCTACACAAAAACCCGCCAAGTGCGGGTTTTATTTTACCGACTTCACATCTATATAAGATATCTATTTGTTCTCTAACGACGCACACCTTATTATGAATTCAATCATCAATTCAGGCGTTCGATATGGCAAAAGATCTCTTCTCCAACTTAGACTTAAATCTTCTTCGCACTTTTATCATCTTGCATCAAGAACGAAACATGCGAAAAGCAGCTGAACGTCTCTTTGTATCTCAACCAGCGGTCAGTAAAGCCCTACAAAGGCTGCGTGACCATTTTGACGATGAACTGTTTGTAAAAACACACCATGGCTTGCGCGCGACTGATCACGCGACAATGTTAGCGGAAAGCATTTCACCAATACTTGATGAACTTTCTTTTGCCATTAATAACAGCAATGATTTTAACCCCGCCGAACTACAAGGAGTGGTAAAAGTCGCACTATCCCCATATTTGCTGTCGTCCCTTTCAAGCAAGCTCTTTAATGCCATTCGTTCTGAAGCGCCATTAGTGCAAATTCAGCTATTGAATTGGTCTGGTACCACCATGACTGACATTATTAATGATGAAGTCCACATCGGGTTGAACTACGAGATCAACCACGCACCTAAAGAGCTACTGCAAAAGCCCATTGCACAAGATACTTTCAAAGGGTATGTCAGGAAAGATCACCCATACGAAAAAGAGTCTTTGGAAGTTAAAGACGGAGTTAACTTTGAATTAGCTTCAGTCATTGCGGTTGATTGGAATTCACACCAATCACAAGCGGAGAAAATACTAAAAGTAAAAGGATTGAAAGCAAACATTGGTTTCCGTTCAGAATTGCCGTCTGCAGTTATTGATGTCGTCAAAAATTCAGACATGTTATTCCCAGCATCTAAATTCTTAGAAGTTGAGCAAGAGACGTCATTAAGAACTATCAAGTTATTGTTTGATAGTAATTATTATCAACCAACCGTTTGTGCTTATTACCACCATAAAAATAGAAATAGTCCAATGACACTATGGCTTAAGAAAATACTGGTTCTCCAACTCAATAATAACCAGTAGTTATCACCCTCTTTACTCTGTTTCATTAATAACTGATCGTTAAGGCCTCTATTCTTTTAAGGGATTAGAGGCTTTTTTGTTCCATCCCTATACTTCTCTCATCGGCTAGGAACGCCACATAACACTGCAAGAAGCAACCTTTGTTCCTATACAATATTTGAGAGTAAACAATGAAACTAAAACTATTAAGCACACTTATCGCAGCCTCTTTCCTAGCGGGTTGTTCTTCTTCTGGTTCAAGTGATAACGGCGGCGGTATTGATCCACAAGATGGCATTGCTGATGTTACATATTTCCAAGGCGAAAACGTAGAAGTTGCTCGTATCAATGGCGATGAAGGTGAACATAATTCGTTAATTGTACGTGGCGCTGACGGAAAAAGTTATGTTCTAATTAACGGACAAGCGTACACAGTAGAAAATAACATTGTAAGTGATGCAGAAGGACAAAAAGTTGGTGATGTTCAAAGTAAAAATGGTGAGCTAATCTTTGTAGGCACACACGGTGGTACGTTTGTAATCAGTGTAGAAGACGGGCGCTTAATAGCTTCTGATGTACATGGTCCTATCGATCCTGACTATGGACTTCCTGTTACACCTTCAAACCCGATTTATGTAGAGCCATCTAATCCTATAGAAGACGCTACACCATCAAACCCTATCGAAGGAATCCCCGATAACGAGCTACCAGGCTTTAAAGATAAATTAGGTGACATCTTCACCACAGAAGTAATTATCGATACAAAGATCCTAACTGCTTACGACATTAAGAATGACGAAAATGGGAACTGGCATCAAGTTGTTGTGCGTCGCGATGTAGACGGTAATCTGCTTTATGTTGAAATTGGTGGGACAATATTCAATCACAAGTTCGACGGTAGTAACATTGAAGGTATCGTAAACAAGATCCAAGATAAACTAAAAGATACCTACGAAATCCGAGTCGAAACCGATAGTAAGTATCTGACTGTTTTAAATATTACTAACAACAATAATAATAACTGGCACCAAGTAGCAATCGTTCGTAACCAAGACGATTCTATCCGGTACATTGAAGTTGGCGGTTCAGTTATCAATAATAAATTTGATGGCTCCAACATAGACCGTGACAACCAAAATGTTACAAAAGCAGAGCTGAAACAAAAAATTCAATCTCTTTCTCAAGAACAACGTCAGCAAATTAAACAAGCAGTAAAAGACCGCGCTAGCCGCAGCTAATAAAAAATAATAAAGATAAAAGCAAAGGAGCCGCTTATTAGCGGCTCCTTTTTATTTGAGAGTTGAGAACACGATGAAACGACTATTGATCACTTTATTGATGCCCTTCGCCATATATGCAAACGACCATCAATTACAAACATTAAGCTACCACGAGCCGAGTTTAAGTTTTCAAACAGCCAAAGCCGGAGACAGCTGGATAGGTACAGTATCCGGCGTAATTCAAGCGACTGAAGAAATCAATATTAGTGCAGAAATAGATTCTGAAGGTTATTTGGAAATTGGGACTGGCTACGGCTTGATGTTGGGTAACTTTTATACTGAAGCGTTCGTGAGTTATGGCCGAGCAGATCTTATCGATATTTACGACATAGGCTTGTTTGGTGGCACAGCTATCACAAACAATATTATGGTTTTTGCGAACACATCGCATGAATGGCGCGATGTTTCTTTATCCCTCATAGATATGACAGATAGGGAATGGAAGAACACGGTTGGTACCAGTTACTCTCCCACACAGTTTATGAACTTTTCTTATTCATTCAGTCATGACCGCCAATTAACGGGTTCAAAAGGCTATTACAACAGCCAAGACGTTACTTTTACGCTGAAACCCAAATGGGTGGAACCGTATGTGAAATATACATTCGGTCAAAAGCGCGTTAGTCCGGGAGACGTATTTCGTTCTGATGGTAGCGTTGAGCTAGGCTTCAACCTTCGTTTTTAGTTTACCGTTTCGTGTGGTAGCTCTCACCCCTTTATAGTCTGATTAAATAAAGGGGCTTTTTGCTTCATATCATGTCTTTCGTATCAATTGAGCATACAGCGATCGACTTAAATCAGTTTCGCCGCTTCGGCCTCAATTTCAACTTTCCATCGCTCGTCAAAGAGCCCTTGTACAAACAGTAATGTCGTTGGGAGACCGACCACCAACATCAAAGGGCAATCGCTGCTTTGCGGCTTGATAGTCAGACATATCATTCCGGTCAACTAAGTACAGCCTTACACTGATTAAATCTTCGATATCCATTTGGTTTGCCTGAAGCACACCTCTCAGATTTTCCCAAGCCAGTACAATCTGTTGTTCCGCACTTTCAGCCACCATCCCTTCGCGATCAATCCCTAGTTGCCCAGCGATGTGCAACCGCGTTGAACCTGCGGGGATCAACGCACATTGATGATAATTAGCGGCCGGAGCGGGTACTGAAGAAGGGCTCCATATCTTATTCATCATTACCCCTCAGAGGCTGTGACGATTTTTGACATGACGGTGATAATTGGCATATCCGTAAGCATCGCGCCTAAACGGTCAAAATCACCAATATCCTTGCGCCAAGCAATGTATTCATTAAAGTGAGCGGTACTTTCCCATTCTTCACATAAAACCAAGGAATTTTCTGCCAAATCTTTTTGATAAAGCTCCGCAGAAAGGTTGCCGTTAAAAGTACGAGTATCTGGCAATATTTCGTTAAAAAACTCAACGATCTCTGCCGTTTTATCTTCAGTATGGCTCAAGGTAAATTGCACTAAAATAGTCATCATTTTCTCCGTTTTCTTATTTTGTTAAGGTACGAGGAGAATCTTACTTGTTTGTTAAAATAGATAAATACAATAATATTTGAAACATAGTTCGATTTAATAAGACAATAAACCACCATGAAAAACGAATTACATCGCATGCAAGTGTTCGCCCAAATTGTAGAATCGGGCTCCATAACGAAAGCGGCTGATAAGCTAGATCTCTCAAAATCTGTCGTTAGCCATCACTTACAAGGGCTTGAGCAACACCTTGGTGTGAAATTACTCACTCGAACAACACGTCGCCAATCCTTAACCGACGCTGGACAACGTTTTTATCAACGATGCTTAGAAATGCGAAAATTAATGTCGCTTGCGGAAGAAGAAGTACGCGAGTCCTGTTCTGATTTTGCAGGCACTATCACCATCACATCCCCACACACATTGATGACACATCTTATTGGACCTGCAATGTGTGAGTTTATGAAAAGCCACCCTCGTATCGAGCCTCAACTATTGGCCAACGATATGCGCGTAGATCTTATCGAGAAATACATAGACCTGTCGGTCACTGTTGGGGCTCTTCCTGATTCAACGTCTCGTGCAATTAAGCTCGGAGAGCTTCATCAGGTACTGTGTTGTCACCCAGATTATCTTACTAAGGCGCAAATACCGCAGCCAATCACGCCAAGTGACCTCTCCCAATATGACTACATTGCCAATCAGTGGGAAGGAATCAACAGCCAAAGAAGCTTTGAAATTAATAAGGGCAAAGTAAGCACGTATCAATTCAGGGCAAGTCGAATCGGAGATAGCGTTCCGACCATCCGCATGATGGCCTTAAATGGGTTAGGGATTGCCTGTTTACCTAAACAAGCAATTGAAGAAGACCTGAAAAAAGGGACATTGGTAAACATCTTGCCCAAAGATCAAGTTCTTAAAGCCTCTTTCTATGTCGTCCATAATTATGGGTTACAGGTGCCAGCCAGAATTCGCGCCTTTATTGAACACCTAAAACAACACGCTGAATCTTATTCTTAATATCTTTCAACCAAATTGCCATACGTCGCTAAACTGACGATTTATCGACCAACATTAAACCTCACAAAGAATAATGACTTTGTTTAAGTTATCTAAAATAAAATAATTTTCTTCAAAATAACTATATTAGAGATTTAATTTCCACAATAAACTCAAATTAGAGATAAAAAGGCAAAACTTTTCTCCGACTACCTTTCTATACTGTGCCACGTCATTAAGGCACCACAAGCCTATGATTTAAAATAATTATTAATGAGTAGTCACCATGAATTCGAAGTCGCTAACTATCTTGCTTTTTGTCTCTGTTTGCTTAATTTGGGGAACCACTTGGTTCGCTATGGAAGTGGCATTGCATTCTATCCCACCTATTTTTGCCACTGCGTTACGCTTTTTACTTGCAGCACCTCTGCTTGCGGTATTAGCAAAAGTCTTCAACCAACCTTTGCTTTTCCCTAAAGGTAAACGTCAATGGCTGCTTATTGTGGCACTGATGTATTTTGCTATTCCGTTCACTTTGATGATCTATGGTGAGCAATACATCTCTTCTGGTCTAGCGTCGATCATCTTCGCCAATATGCCAGTCGCTGTCATGCTGATGTCGGGTTTATTCTTAGGTCTACGATTGGCGAAACATCAAATCTTTGGTTTGGTCACAGCTGTTGTGAGCCTATGTTTAATCCTTGGCAATGAAATGCAAATGGGTGGTGATGACTACCTTATTGGCACGGTTTGCTTAGGCCTTGCTGTTGCCATTCACGCAGTGATGTATGTTTTAGTTCAAAAGCACTGTAAAGGCATCGAAGTACTTACCTACAACGCCGTACCGAGCTTAATTGCTTCTCTATTCTTGTTCGCAGTTTCAGCGATGGGTGAAAGCGTTAATGTTGAGTCCTTCACTTGGGATTCAATCTCAGCAGTCGTGTACCTAGGTTTTTTGGCGAGTGTTGGTGGCATTGTGGCTTACTTTAAATTAGGACAAGTTTCGACGCCTTTCCAAGCATCTATCTGCTTCCTGATTTTCCCAGTGGTTGCGCTACTGATCTCTTGCTACATCAATGGTGAGGTTCTATCTGAACAGTCTCTGCTTATGATGCTCCCTCTACTTTGTGGCATCTTGCTGACCAAGGCACCAAAGGGAATCTTCAAGCTGCGCTCTTCTTTGAAAACAGTAAGTAGCAACTAAGTTCTATGAATTTACCCTAGAAGCCCGCAATGCGCTTCTAGGGTTCTATTTAGCGGCTCAAATCTAAGTTTTAACTCACTCCCCTCTCACACTCCTATCTATTTCACCGCGTCCATTCTTTCACTGCCCATCACTCATTGATAATGGCAAGCGAATGACTTAAAAGTCGCAATCGACTACATTAGAAACGCTGAGAACAACCGACTCTAGTCTTAACTGCACCATCTGTCTTCAACCAAGGAATGTCATGAGAACTCCCATCAAACACATGCGTCTGATTAAAGGTCAACCTTGTAGGGTTGAGGAACTGACTAACAGCGACGACGCATTCTTAGAACCGCACAGACATGAATACTGGGAGTTGGTGTGGTGCGTAGATAGCTTAGGCAGTCAGAGCATTGATTTTGTAGACTATGACAACAAGGTCGGCCGTATTTTTACCATTGCTCCGGGTCAGGTTCACCGATCTGAACTAGTGGGAGAAAGCGCTCGTTTACTGGTGTTTACGCCGGGCTTTGTCAAAACCAACCATCGCAACACACAGCTGGTCGACACCGTTTTTGCCATGCATCAAAGTCGTCCTCCCTACTTAGATTGCAGTGAAGAAGGCAACCGCTACCTACTGCCTATTTTCACTATGATTAAAGAGGAGTGTGCACGAGAAGAGAGCGACTGGGATTTGGTAGAGTCCCTCATGAATAGCTTTTTGCGCTACATATTACGTTTCGCCAGCCAATCATCATTGAAAGGCGAAGTGCGCGACAGCCGAGTAAACCAAGTGGTCGATTTGATTGAGCAACACTACACTACCCACAAACATTGTGAGTTTTATGCGCAAGCGCTATCGATAACTAACAAGCGCATCAATGAGATCGTGAAGGCTGAACGAGGTAAGACGGTCACCCAATTGATCCACGATCGAATCATCTTGGAAGCGAACCGAGAATTGATTTTTTCGACCAAGACAATTAAAACCATCGCCTTTGAACTTGGCTTCGAAGACCCCGCCTATTTCAGCCGTTTTTACCGTGGCCAGATGAATGAGTCGCCAGCAGAGTTTCGAACTCGATGTGCAGATAGTGCAACATAACACGCAGATCATCCCTTTTTAGAGCCCAGTTAAGTTCGGATAATGCTCCCTCTTTATTTCATCCACATTGGTTACATCCAACTTGTTGGGAGCACTCTCGAATGGCCATCAACCTTAAAACCGATCCTATATCTAAATCTTTTTATCAGTACCTTTGGCCAGCGCTAACTGGCATGGTGATCAAGTCTCTCTTCATCATGGGAGACGCATGGTTCGTCGGACGTGGTGTTGGCCCTGATGGGCTTGGTGCTATCGCTTTGACCATCCCTGCTTTCTCGATATTTACCGCTATCGCGATGATGGTTGGCATTGGCGGCGCAGCGCTTATGTCTATCGAAGTTGGTAAAGGCAATTCAGCGTCGGGTCAAACCCTCTTTAGTCAATCAATGCTCAGTACCGCCGTGCTTAGCACCATTTCAGTCAGCATTGCTCTGTATTTTCTAGACGACATGATTGCGTTAATGGGCGCTTCTGGATACATGGCTGAACTGACTCACGATTACCTGGCTGTAATGCTGCCATTCTTTGTGTTGTACTCGTTAGCTTGGGTCATGTCGTGCTTTGTTCGTAACGACACCAACCCAAAACTGGCGACTTACGCGATGTCGATAGGTGCTGTGGTCAATCTAGTGTTGGATTACTTCTTCGTCTTAAAGTGGGGCTGGGGTATGAAAGGGGCAGCCTACGGTACAGCCATTGCGCAAGGTGTTATCGCTTGTATTCTATTGAGCCACTTTGTACGTAAACAAGGCACCTTGGAACTGAGCCTAAAAGGAATTGGTTTGGACAAACTGCCAAGCATCCTAAAAATAGGTACACCGACCTTCTTTATTGAGGTAACCGCCGCGATGACAATCTTGCTGTTCAACTACGTGTTGCTGCATCAGTTTGGTGAGAATCATATTATCGCCTATGGCTTAACGGCAAATATCGGGGTATTCGCTTTGTTTGTGATGGTCGGAATCGCTCAAGCCTGCCAGCCAATCATCAGCTTTAATCATGGTGCCAACCAGCCAAACCGAATCGAAGCGATTTTTCGCTTAGGTTTAAAAAGTGCCATTGGTAGCGGCTTGGTGTTTATGGTTATTGTGTACCTGCTTGCGCCTCAAATCGCAGCCCTCTATTTGGGTGATTCAAGTGATTTGATTGCACTGTCAGCCACTGCATTAACGTTCTTCTTCTTTGCTGTACCACTGATGGGCATCAACTTAGTGATCGCCAACCTGTTTCAGGCAACAGCTAAACCAAAACAAGCGACACTGATATCTCTTGGCCGCGGCTTTGTGTTCGTCGCCTTGGGCATCATAATTTTGCCAAAGCTATTCCCAGAACAAGGAATTTGGGCAAGTATCCTGTTCGCGGAAACCGTAACAGCTATATTCAGCCTGAGCATGTTACGCAGCTACAAGAAGCGCTTTTCAGGCTCATTAGAAAAACAGGTGGCATAAGAAGTAATCCGTTTAGTACATCACGCCTTTGACTACCAAATAGCACATACAAAAAAGCTCCAATATCGCTATTGGAGCTATTTGTCTATCTCATCAGATTGAAACCAACTTAGCGCCAGCTAAATATCCGGACTTCGTTACCCTCTTCAGGCTTCTTAGGAATGTTTAAAGACAGCGCCAAAGAAACCACTGCCATTGCTGCACCAATGTAGAAAACCGTTGCAGGAGAAGACAGCCAAATCACACCAAACGCAACTGGAATAACAACCGCTGCAATATGGTTGATGGTGAAAGAGACACCCGCGGTTGATGCCATGTCAGCAGGATCCGCAATTTTCTGGAAGTAGGTTTTGATCGCCAATGCCAACGCAAAGAACAGATGATCGACCACGTAAAGTGCTGCCGCCCACTCAGCGCTTTGCACCAAGCCATAACCAACAAACACACCAATCAAACCCACATACTCAAAGATCAGCGCCTTACGCTCACCCACTACACCAATAAATTTACCAATGCGTTTTGCGAACAAGAAATTAAACAGATAGTTGATTAAGAACAGTAGCGTGATGTCAGCAGCCGAGTAACCGAACTTCTCTACCATCAAAAAGCCTGCGAACACCGTGAAGATCTGTCTTCTTGCACCACTCATAAAGGTGAGAGCGTAGTAGAGCCAGTAACGCTTTCTCAGCACCAACTTCTTATTCTGTTGAGTCTTGGTTTGAAATTCAGGGAAACCAAAGGTCATCACCAAAACCAAAATAAAGCCAATACCGCCAGTGATGCCATACACCCAAGCAAAATCGAGTTTGAGCTGTTCTAACATCACCCAGATAGATCCGTAAGTGATTAACGAGGCTAACGCACCAACAGAGATCATTTTACCCAGCATCTCTGGCGCTTCTTCTTTACTCAGCCATTGCAGTGACAAAGACTGCTTCAGCGTTTCAAAATAGTGAAAGCCCGTCGACATCAAAATCGTCGTCAGCAACAAACCTGTAAGTGAAGGGAATAAACCGGTAATCGCCGTGCCTACAGTTAACATCGCCAGCGATATCAACATAAAGCGTTGCTCACGAATGAATGCCAACACAAACACCACAGTAAACGCTAAGAAGCCAGGGATCTCACGAACACTTTGCAACAAGCCAATATCGGCACCATCAAAGTTCGCTTTCTCAATCACGAAGTTATTCAGCAAAGCCATCCAGCTCGAAAACGCAATAGGGACAACAATCGAAATCAGTAATAAGAAGTTTTGTGGCGTTTTCCAATTCGTAACAGGTTCACTCATGAGTAGAATTTCCTTATCATTAATCCAACATCATACTCTCGTTTCATTAGAATCAACAAATGATTAACTCGGCATTTACAAGGTGAGCAACGAAGCCTTTGATAGTAAAATTAGACTGTGGCGGTAAACGAGGAGGCTTTAAATGTCGAAAAGATATGAATTATGAATTACACCAAATCGACCTTAATAGGTGATTGAGTAGTATTCATTCGGTGTACATAATACATCCTCATATCTCTACAATGACTGAAGACCGAATGGGTATTGTAGATAAGCAACAAAAACGAAAAAATCCTCATAGAACAATTCTATGAGGATCTGTTTTCTAAACTTACAAAGTAGCAACCTTGGAAGGAATCAGGTTTACTTTTAAATCAAAAGTAGAACTTTAAACCTGTTACCCCAGACCATTGTTCAGATTCTTTATAAGTTTTATAGCTTGCACCTAACTCAATCGCAAAAAAATCAGTAAAGTTTATCTCGCCCATTAGCGAGTATTTATTCATCGTATTTTTATCAACGTAAGAGTAACGATAACTAGGAGTAAAAGTCAGAAAGCTAATTGGAGTATATTTGAAACCAACATGCGCAGAAGGAGCATATTCACTAAACTCAAGTTCGCGTCGCTCTGCATCGATACGATTTACGCCAACAGATAAAAAAGGCACGACTCCATTGACATAGTTACTGTTAAACCCTAATCCAGCATAATGATCTCTAAACTGAGTTTTTCCGGTGCTCATCCCAGAGAATTCAGTTTCCACGAATACATTGTTAGTCAATGAGAAAGATAGTGAAGCATATGCGCCCACAAGGTCTTGCTCTTCTTTCTCTGAAAATTTGGATCCTAAATATTGGTCCAAACCTTCATTTTGCCCACCTTGAAGGCCAAAACTGAAACTATTAAAGTAATTCTGCTCAGCATGCGCAAAACTAGAAAACATGATAGGTAACGCAATGATTATTTTACTTATTTTTTTCATTATACATCCAGATATACATTTTATAAATCAAGGCTAAGGTACAACTTAGTTAGGGTGTATTCAATGATATTTTGTATGTATTCACATTAAATCTTATTAACAACTCATCACAATTTGAAATACATCCTAACAACACGTTAATCCTGTTAATAACCACTCATAACTAGACTTAATTCTATTTATTCAAGAAAGTTAACAGACACTGGTAAGATGTGCGACCAGTAAATATTAGATAGAATTCAACTGAATATAAAATTTATTAAATTCACTTTCATTAAATTATATATTTAATGAAGAAATCAAAGAATCCACCTACAACGTTGAACTATCAATGGTGAGAGAACCACTTATTAACATCAAATTGAATGACGTAAGAAGTACTATTTTCGATATTTATTTTAAGTCACAGTTTCATTTAATCGATAATGAATAGTACAATAAAAAATTCAACGCCAACAAAATCCAAGGTTTTAGCCATGCTCACTCGAATATCGGTCATTACTACTAGCTGTATTTTCATGTTATGGATAAATACAGCCTATGCTGATAATGAAAAATACCTCCCCCTAGATAGAAGTTGTTCTAGTATCGTTTGTAAGCATTCGATAGAAAATACTAGCTTCCAGTACGATAAAGAGGAAAACCTCGTATTCTCTTCGGACAAAACTTCTAACATGGATAAGATATCATCATCTTTATACGTCATTTTGGAGAATAAAGAGGACAAAAATAATAATGATATAGACACCATATTGGATGTAGTAGAACTTTGGGAGGAGTAAAGATCAGGAGGAAATTTCACACAACAACTTACCTTGAATTCCGATAAGGTAAATAGGTTCAAAGAACACCAAAAAAGGCAATATCTAAAACAGAAAAGCGCAATACAACACTTAAGTAATACCACGCTTTTAATTTCAGATAGAACTAGTAGCAAGGAAAAAAGTCAACCAAACACATAAGTTGACTTCCTAGCTCAACAAAAAATGTTCCCCTTCCATTGAACTATTAGGCTTACAGCGCCTTATAAAAATTTAGCCATTCACCTCGTTCTAAGCCACTGACGTGCACACCAGAGATGCCACTTGACGTTGTCGCATTGGTCGGAGAAAACGAGAGGTTTACGTTTTTGAATTGATCAGAGATGTTACTTTCCGTACCCGTTTGAGAAAGAATGTAGCCCAAGTTCGTTGAACTCCAATTTGAATTGCCGCTGTCTTCCCACTTTTTGAGGAGTTCTTTGGTCACCAGTTGGCTGCCAACTTTTAGAGCCGGGCCACTAATATTTCGGAATTGATAATAGTCCGCACCTGAAGAAGTTAACGCAATCACCTTATCTTCTAACACATACAAAGACTTGATAGCATTGTTACTCAGAGACTCTGTTACAAGTAAGGTTCTCGTCATGTTATCAACGATATAAAGAGAACTTGCTGTGGTAATCGCACTGGTTTTTCCGTCTCGCGATGTCGCTATCTTGCTAATAGCAGAATCAACGGTCAGCTCCCCAAGTACGGTTTGTTGTATCGAGTTAGACACCCACTCAACCTTATTGCTATCCAACCCCAACAATATCTGCTGATTCACGACAATATTGGCTGTTTTAAGGTTTAACTTATCAATCGTCATCTTAGTGGATAAGTTAGCCGTATCGATAACTTCTGCCGCTAAGCTGCTGTTTGAAAGGTAATTCTTATAGACAACCAATGCTTCACTTTCATCATAAGATGGCATGACTTGCGAAGAGGTAGCTTTCAATGCGTGACTCCAGCTTTTCATATCAAGCTTATTAGCACTTAGCAATTTGAGTTCTTGCTGTGAGTATATCGAGCTTCCGGTATTTTTAATCGCTAGTAACGAACCACTTTGTAACAGAGGAACCACTGCTGCGAAGTTATCATTGATGCACGACTCACTCGATTTAGGCGGCACGGCTGGATTAGGTTTTGGAATGGGTGGAAGCGTGCCTCCACTACGACTGCTGTATGTATCAATCGCAAAAGCCTTCACGCCAACATCGTTATTATTCGAACCATTGAGGCTTGTGAGGAAAACACCATTAGCGCCTTGGCTATTACAAATATCACTCGATGTGGGTGAGACGTAAGCGGTCGGTTTGTAAACCTTGTATGCCTGAACACCATTTAGCGCAGGAACTAACTGAATGATTTCACTCGAGTCTACCGGTATTTCTCCGCCTCCAGTGCCACCTCCGTGATCGTCATCATCATCATCGTCGTCATCATCATCGTCATGGTCGTCATAATCATCGTCGTCGTGCGAACGGATACTAACCAGACCAGAAACCGCTTGAGATGCAGGGTCACCATTGATTGTCACCGGCTTATTGCGTGAAGAGCTATCAATTTGCATAACCACATCATTAGCCGTTAAAAACACAATCTGACTGCTCGCTGGATTCAGAGCTATCGACTTCGCACCAGACAATTGCGGTACCGATTGTGAACCGCGAACAACCAAAGAGTCTTCAATTTGTAGATGCCGAGAAACCGTACCAGCAACGTCAATATTAGATAAGTCTAAAGTTTTATGTTCTATCATCAAATCAAGAGCATGGGCAATATTGGTATAAGAAGACTGCTTACCGTCACTTTGCGCCTTTTTCAGAGATTTTAACAACATATTTGATAGATCTTTAGACCCATGAGTTGAGTCCAGCACACCAAAATTGATGCCAACATGATCGCCTAACTTACTTTGAAGCGATGCTTTTGCTTGCTCTACATCGTTACTTACCGTTGGGTTAAACATCATCTCGCTATGAATCAAAGTAGTGAAAGGCGTCACCACTTTCATACCAGGAGAAGCAGTCAAAATTGCACCATCATATTGCCTTTGCTGTGCGTACCCAGAAACATCAGCAATCTGTTTCTCTTGAGCACTGCATACGCCATTCAGATCTGCATCAGCGCATACTAATGAATCTAGAAATGCATAGCCTGAAGCCGTAGACCCAACTGGGTTTTCGCTATCAGAACTACCTCCACATCCAGAGACCATTAAGACACTAGAGATTGCTAGTGACAATTTGCATATTAAGAATTTATTGTGCATTTTTTCGACCGATTCACCTAGTTTATGATTTGATTTATAGTATTTTATTTTGCTATTAAATCACTTAACGAAATAAAAGATCAAATGATATTGATAATTACTATCATTTAAATTAATATCCTCCGCCTTTCCTATGGGTAATTTATAAATTATTTGGAGTTCAGGTGGTAAGGAATCCATACAAATTAATGAGTGTTTCACTCGTTTCCACAATGCTGATTGCTTGTGGCGGAGCAGAGTCAGATCCGAAGCTCAAACAGTCACAAACTAAGCCAAGTTCTCAGAATATTTCGGGCATAGCTTTGGATGGTTATTTACGCAACGCGAAGGTTTGTTTAGACAGAAACAGCAATGCCATGTGTGATTCTGCTGATGGAGAAATTGCCACTACGGACGCCGAAGGACGATTCCAACTAGACGTCGACAATGATGTCGCCCAATACCCAATATTGGTCGAAGCGGTTGCCTCTATAACTATCGATATGGATTCACCGAATCAGCCTATTGAATCCGGATTTACGCTAGAAGTACCGAGTAGCAATTCGGACGTGATTAGCCCCGTGACGTCTCTCATTGCAAGTGTATCGAGAACCAGTGGAATCAGTTTTGATGAAGCAACCCAGCTTGTAGCCAGCGACTTAGGCATCGATAAACAACTGGCTGTTGGTGATTATTCCGCATCAAACTCAACCAAAAGCCGTGAAGTACACATGTTTGCGCGCGGTGTTACTCGCGTACTTCAGGAAGCACAAATGGCTTCTGTTGATGCAGGTGCCGACCAAGTAAATGCTCGAAAAGGATCTATGTACAAGCTGGCAGAGCTTGATTTAGCAGAATTTAAAGCCAAGACCGATTTGCTGTCTCATGGCGCATCAGGAACCGATAGCGCATTGAAACAACTTGGTAAGGAATACCGAGACCAACTCAAAGTTTCCCAAGAAGACATCGATGGCAATAAAATCATCACTAGACCGCCAGCGCCTAAGCACGGTCAAGTCAATGATGCCTCAGACACCTTCGATTGGCAGCTTGTGCGTGGCTTCACTCACAACACAGATTACGAATATTCATTGGATTCAGGGAAGACTTGGACAACGGTAATTCGTAAGCCGATTGTTGTAGGGAAACTGGCGTTCGACAAAGGAGCCGTTCAAGTTCGAGTTGCTGCGTCTAACGTTCGTAATACCCCTGCCGGAAAGCCCATGCTTTCAGACAAAACGTTTACGCTAACGACAGTGCCTGCTGCTCCAGCCTGGATTAGTGTGAATAACGCGATCAATCAATTTGATTGGGCATTTGTCGACTCGTTTAATGAACTAGGTTTGTATGAATATTCATTAGATAACGGCTCAAGCTGGACGCAAGCGACTGAAAAGCCTCAAGACATTCCAGATCTAGATATTCCAGTTGGACATCTAAAAGTTCGTGTGGCCAAAGATGACTCGCTAGGTCACCCAACAGGATTAAGTTCAGCATCAGAACAATCGATGACGGTAACCCCAGTCCAACCCGCACAACCAGTACTAGATTTTGCTAACGACAGCACCAATCAAATCAATTGGCTTTGGGTTAATGGATACAAGGATCCGTCTTTCTACGAGATTAATCTAGGTAATGGTTGGCAGGACGTCACCGCACTGCCGTATCTTGTTGGCAATGTTTCACTTCCTGCAAACACGATTTCGGTTCGCGTTAAGTCAAATGCACTGGATGCCCGCCCCGCGGGAGTTCCGTTGGTTCTCAGCTCTGTATTCACTCGCTCAGAAAATCAACCTATAGCACCAACCTCACCGATTGTTGACGATGCAGAAAACACATTCGCATGGACAGACGTTGAAGGATTTACGGGAAGTGATTTCTACGAATACTCTCTCGATAGAGGCATTACTTTTACCCCTGTAACTAGCAACCCACAGGCTATCCCAGATGAGACGTTTGCCAAAGGGCAAATCTGTGTAAGAGTAAAAGCAGGTACAGATCCTCAACATGATCCTGGCGAAGCGCTGTGTTCAGACAAGGGCTACTCTGTTACTCCTAGTATGCCTGCCGCACCGACATCACCAATCTCTCATGATGGATTAGATACATTTGACTGGACATTTGTTACCGGGTTTTCAGAGGTAACGGATTACGAGATCAATGCGCTTAACACAGGTTGGACAGTCGTTACCACAAAGCCATATCAGCTAAATGACCAAGCTTACGCTATCGATTCAATCCAAGTACGCGTTAAACGAGATCCAATTACGGGTCGTCCTAGCGGTTCAGAGTTAACCAACGATGTCGCGTTTACTGTTCGTCCGTCAGCACCAAGTGCCCCGACTGGTCTGGTGGTTAACGACACCGACAACACGCTCGATTGGACATACTTCGGCGAATTCACTCAGCCCGAGCACTTCGAAGTCACACTCGACTCCAGTTCAACTTGGACAAAAGTAACCGCTAAGCCTGTAGTGATTGGCAATGTAGATAAGAACATCGCTGAAGTGCAATTACGAGTAAGGCAGAACCCAACTAATGGTATGCCTCATGGCGCATCAGCATTAACAACAGAAGCCTTTACTAAGGTGTTTGAAATACCCGCGCCAACCTCGCCTAAAATCGTGAATACATTCACTGGTAGTAACCCAATCAATACCAATGGATTTCAATGGGATTACTTAACCGCCAACGTTGAGGGTCAATCGGTTCGTTTTGACCAAGCCGAATACTATGAGTTCACCAACGATAAAGGTGTCACTTGGCATCCTGTTGTTTCAAAACCTCAATTTATTGGCCCAGAAGGGTACGACAAGGCTAATGTCGGAGTTCGACTAAAGAAACAAGCAAAAGAAGGCGTTTCCAATTCAGTCAGTGACACCCTTTGGGCTACAGATGCTGTTAGTAGCTTCACTGCATTAAAATTCGTACCGATGAAAACCCGTTCGCAGGCCGCTGATTTTAGCTACGGTGGCTCATGGAATTCCTACTCCCTAAATTGTATTGCTGAATACGATGACAAAGGACAAGGGGAACCGACGTTTTGGGCGGAACGATTCTCTTCAGAAATCGATACTGTATTCGATAAAGTCACACAGCTGGATGATTGTGGTATCGCAGGTTGGAATCTTCCAGAGAGCGGCGAAGTCATCACGCTATCAACGCGAGACCCCGCAACACTGCCATCAAACTTAAGAAGTTACTTAGTATCGAACAATTCTTCAAATACGTTAGCGGATAAAAATGGCGTCGCTGTCACTATCAACAAAGGGCAAGAATCTGTTGAGCAGTATTACAGTAAATACGCATACGCTAAATGGCAATTACCGTCTGGGCCGGAGCTAGTCAGTCACATTGATGCTTCAACAACTGCTGTTGAAACCCTACTCAATACACAAAGTTCAATAGTAAAGGCGGCTGAGGCTTACCTAACAACATGGCTAGCGAACAATCAGAAAAAAGCGCAAAGCTACGCGGCTTTAGAAACCCAAGCACAAGCTAAAGCTGTTGAACTGGCGGCCTTTACTAAACCATGGCTTGACGAATTGAGTGCAGTGACCACGAAGCTCACTATTTACGACTTTCAGGTGTCGGTTGCTCAAAGCCGTACTGATGCGGAGAGCCTTGAGTTCATTACCAAAGTAAAAGATTACAAAGAAAAAGCAGCGAAACTACAGCAAAACTCGAACGGGTTAAATGCACTAGTTGAAGGTGCTAAGTTTGCTCAAAAAATGGCATTCATCCAGAAAAACTCGGTAATGCTAACCGATGCCACAAGTGCAATAGGCTCAGCCTCATTGGCTTCAGAGCTGCATCAAGCAAGTTTGGACCTCTACAGTGCCATTTCAGTATTAGAGAGCCAATATGCGCAAGTCACTGACTTCATTAACCAACTGAATACCGCAACTAACGGAATTAGCTCTGAGTTTGATTCGCTCATCGCTCTATATCAAACACTCATCAAAGAGATGAGCACAACAGCCACACTCCACGATCTCGCTCAATCCAAAGTGTTAGCAAAAGATGGGCTAAAACAAGCGGCAGACAATGGGTTTAGTGTTTCTCAAGCCAACGCAATGGTAAGTAATCGCTTCGCCAAGTTGGATGAACTAGGAAACTACCTGACAAGCGACACAACCTATCAACAAGGTTGGCGCTGTGTTGAAGACACGAAAATTTCAGGAAAACGTCGAGTATGGGCGCTTCTCAAAGATGGACTACCGCATGGTGCTGACGATCTTGCCTATGATGCTTCAGCGACCGGATACGCCAGCATACTAGGCAGCAACGAACTACTCGCTAGCACTAATAACAACAAGCTGTGTGGTTTTAGTGACTGGGAAGTTCCGCACTTAGCACAGCTGCTGTCGATTAACACCAAGGCTGTCGAAGGTTCAAATTCGAAAATGACCTTGGATACAGACGTATTTCCAAATTACTTGGGACTCAAGCCAGAATACGACAAATCTTATTTCGATAATGGAACCACGTTTTATTACTGGTCGAGTGCAGCAAGCGGTGATCAACAATACATCACAAGTTACGACACTAAAGAAAGTAGCCAAACCTTAGATAAAGCTCGTACCGATGGTTCTGAAGACAAAGTCGTCTTAGCTCGATTATTCAGAGAAAAGTCTGCTAATTATCAGTATCTAAATGCGCAAGGAACGGTAGTAACCAACCGACAAAATGCAGTGTGTGCTCAAGACACAGACAGCAACTTGGTTTGGCAACTCTTCTCTCGAGGTGATAGTAGCCGTTTCAAGAAATACGTAGATATTGCCCCTCTTATCACAGCACAAAATACCAAGAGTATTTGTGGCAAAGCCAATTGGCGTTACCCGACAAAAGCTGAACTGTATAGCCTATTGCCACTTAACAACGAAGTGTTTGAGTTCAACGAAGCAACTGGTGGTAGTTATGGCTACTACATCACCAGCGACCCTGCACCTTATGGCCGCTTCAAAGGGTTGAATATGACGACGATGGCGGAGACTGACGTGTCTACCGCGAGCTATTCATCAGCTTATCTATATCGATTAGTTGCAGACTAACGACACCTTTATTAATGACCACAGCAGCCTCAGCTGAGGCTGCTTTCATCTAGGAAATAACAACATGTTTAACAAGAAAAAACAGCGCGGCGCGGCCGCTATCGAATACGCAATTCTCGCAGCAGCAATGTCCGTGGTCTTGCTTAATTTTGTAGGCGGCGAGAATGGTGATCTAACCGAAGCCATTACTGACACTTACCAGACTGTCGTCAAGCAGCTCAAAGACGCTCAAAAATCAGAATAAGCCCGTTTACCGTAAATTAAAGGAATAGTTATGACTGCCAAGCGACTCATGTTGCTATCGTTATTTTGCTCGGTGCTCGGATTATCCGTTTTACTGTTGAGCCAAACCAATAACGAGTCTGCGATCACCTCTTCTAAACAAGCCGCTAAGCAAATGGTCAAAGTGCTGGTTCCGACTCGCACTATCGAGATAGGCCAAACCTACACGCCAAACTCGTTTCGATGGAAAGAAGTTCCACAGCAAGAGTTAGAGAACTACATCGACCACGTGACACCGGAAGATATTTCTACCGACCACACGATGTCAGGGCTAGCACGCACCAAACTCGTCAAAGACTCAATATTGTCGAAAGCCGACATTACCGAACCCGAAGGTGGCTACTCGCTCTCATTGAAGTTGCAACCAGGCTATCGCGCGATTTCAGTCCCTGTCGATCAAGTCACGTCTAATTCAGGCTTCATTGAGCCGGGCGACCGAGTAGATATTCTCCTACTCGGTTCACAAGATGGTGAGCTACTTCGTTATGGCAATTCATCTCAAGGATTGTACGTCACAACGATAGTGCATGATGCAAGAGTCTTGGCATTTAATAACAAGCAAACGGCAGAATCTTATCAAAAGGCTCGGGAATCGAATGGTTTCGAAAATGGTATCCCTGAAGACAGCAGTGTCTCTTTAGAAGTGACACCCGAGCAAGCAAACCAAGTGGTACTTGCGAAGCAATTAGGAAAGTTAACGCTTGTATTACGCGGGCAAAACGAGGCTCAAGATCAACCTCAACACGCAAATGCCGTGACGCTGAAAGTCATTTCTCCAGACACAACTCAGGTATTACCTGACGTGGGTTTAGTGGAATTTAGAGCCGAAAATAAAACCGTCAATAATAAAACTGGAGCTGATAACAATGGCTAACATCTGTCGTTGGTGGGGTGTTCTCCTACTATCAAGCCTATGTGTCTCTTTTGCATCTGCAGCATCAACATTTGATGTGACGATCAATGAGGCGAGAATGATTCGCTTACCTGAAAAAGCGAAATCCATTTTCATCTCTAACACCCATATCGCTAATTACCAAACCTTAACCAATACCAAGGTGATGATATTCGGTAAGCAAGCTGGCAGCGCTACGATCACCGTTTTGAATGAACAAGAACGCGTGATTTATACCAACAAGATTCGCGTCACGCATAACAGCCGCGAGTTCAATGAACTGGTTAAAAACAAGTTCCCAGAAGCGTCAGTCAACGCGGAATCTCTGGGCGGAAAGTTATGGCTTAAAGGACGCGTTCCTTCTCCGATGATGGCACACAATATCGTGTCGCTCGCGAAAGGCTACTTATCCCCTATTGTCGGTTCTACCGAACAACAAGAGAGCTCGAATTCACAGGGAAACAGTAACAACAGCAGTAGTTCAACCAATCAAAATCAGCAGACTCAACCCAATGATGATGAGCTGATCAATCAATTGGTTGTCACCATGCCAAATCAGGTCAACATTCGTGTAAAAATCGCTGAAGTCTCAAGAAATGTATCCAATAAGTTGGGCATCAAATGGGGTTCAATCGCTGGCGGTGTGGGGCAATTTTCGTTTTCAAAGCTGCCTAATGTCAGTAGTTGGGGCAAGCCGAGCATTACTGCTCTGATTGATGCGCTAGCAACCAACGGCATGATGTCTGTGCTTGCTGAACCTAACTTGACCGCGATGTCAGGCGAAGATGCGGAGTTTTTGGTTGGTGGACAAGTACCGCTGCCACTGATTACGGCTGACACCACTCAAATCGAATACAAGGATTTCGGTGTAAAACTGAACTTCACCCCAACCGTGCTCAGTCAAAACCGTATCAGCTTAAAAGTAAATCCCGAGGTCAGTAACATCTCAATCGAGAGCCAACAAGTGATAAACGGAACTAACTTCCCTTCTTTTACCACTCGTAGCGCCTCCACCACCATTGAATTGGCAAGTGGGCAGAGCTTCGCTTTAGGCGGGTTATTGAAATCGGAAGACATTGAACAGCTACAAAAAGTACCGCTTATCGGTGAAATACCGGTTCTCGGTAGCCTGTTCCGCTCAACTGAATTCACTCGTAGAGAAACAGAGCTGATCATCATTGTAACGGCTTACCTAGTTCAACCGACACGTTCGGACTCAATGCCACTCCCAACCGATGGTTTAATCCCGTTGAGTGATGTTGAACGATTACTGGCACTGCCGAGAATTCAACGTAAAAGAACGTTTAGTCAAGACACATACACCGACAACCAGAAGCCTCGCTTACTGGGTGACAACGGGTTCTACTACTGAGGACATCATGAACAAATTATCCTTATTACTGCCCGCTCTCATTGCGCTTGCGGGTTGCGCGCCAACGCCTACAACCCAACAACCTTCTGTGGATGTGGTGTCCGTGACAAACAAACTGACTTTAACACTGTCGGGCAAAACGTTATCGGCTCAAGAGAAAGATGACATCTCTGATTTTATTGCTCGTCTAGGTACGCTATCCAACTTAATGGTCAAGATTGAAAATACGACTCAGAAAGGAGAAAGCCAAAGTGAAAAAGTTAGGCTTCATCTGATCGAGTCAGGCCTCTACCCTTCGCAAATTTCAGTGTCAGACACTGCGGCGCAAGGTAAAGGCGACATCACGATTTTTGTTGAATCTTATCGTGCCAAAGTAACTGCATGTGACGCGGGTAAAACACCAAGAACCACACTCAACGCTTATCGTACTCAGCGCAATTTCGGCTGTGCGAATGCCAATGCACTGGCGCAAATGGTCGCAAATCCAAAAGACCTGATAGTTGGTCAGCCCATCGACAGTGCACAAGGACAAAAAGCGGTGTCTAGCATCGATAACTACTTTGCGCCACCAGCACAAAACCAACAGACAAACTCTGGCTCTTCGAATACCACGCTAGGAGGTTCGCAATGAATCAAGTACACAACTTAACGGTACTGATCGCGGCATCGGAGCAACTCGATACATTAGCGCTCACATACACACTGAATGATTTCGGTATCAACAACATCACAACCTCTTCGAATCAAGAAGATGACGTGGTGAGACAGGTACTTAAGAACGATGTTAAAACCATCTTCCTCGATGTACTGAATAGCGAATTGCCAGAATCGAAACAGGTTGTGCAGCGTTTAATACAACGTACTGGGTGCCAAGTTATCGCGATTGGTCATTCAACTGAAATTTTTGCTTACCGTGGAATGCTCGCATCCGGTGCCAGTGACTATTTAGTCAACCCTGTGACACCACAAGATCTTGAACACGTCTCCTTTGCTGCATTACAACTCAACAATGAAAAACGAAATGAAAAAATCGTTTCCATTGTCAGTGCAAAAGGCGGCTCAGGAAGCAGCACCATTATCGCGACGTTATCGCAGCAGCTTGCCGAACTCGAAAAACGAGTAACTTGTATGGACCTCGATTTTTCGATGGGTGATTTGGATTTGCTACTCAATGTCGAAGGCAACACGGCGTTGGTAGAGCTTTTACAATACCCAGAAAGATTAGAACCTCTCGTGTTTGAGCGCAGTGGGATCAGTGTGTCACCCGAGCACACGCTCTTTACCGGTTATCTACCTTTAGACACCACACCATTTTGGCCACAAAAGAGTGCATTCGATCAGTTTACAAAGTTCTGCCTGCAAAGTTCAGACTACTTACTGATCGACATTCCGACCTATTCATTGCGTGACCAGGTTGGCTTTGAAGCGCTTAAAAGTGCCGATATCCGAATCATTGTGGTCGAGCCTACACTCAGCTCCATTCGCAATGCCGGTCAAATAATCAAACGACTTCAAAACCAAGCAGCTTCACAAACCATTGTGGTGTTGAACCATTGTAAGTCCGATTCCGCATCCCTTATTTCAGCCCATGATGTGAAGAAATCACTCGGAACTTCCGTAGACGTCGTGATTCCATTTTTGCCTAACCATTTCTTGAGCAAGTCATCGCTTGGTCAGCCTGCCCATAAAGGCAATAGGAAAGTGAAGCTCGCGTTTAGCTCTCTACTTGAACTAGTCACTGGTGAGCAGCAACAAGGCAACCGCCGTTTTTGGAAGCGAGGCGCATAATGTTTGGTCAGAACACACAAGCCATAGATCCGATTGTAACGAATAGAGCTCGGTCTCATGAAGCCCTCTCATCAACACCCTCAGTTCGTGAGCATTATCATGTGATTCATGAAGAGGTCATCAAGGCGATCGACCCATCGGTTGTAGTGAGCTTAAGCGCACCCGATCTTGAAGCTAGAATTGCCGAAATGGTGTCAGATATCGTGGTCTCTAAGCAGTTACCGCTTGGTCACAAAGATGTCGCTCATTCAGTGGAACAATTGCTCAATGAGTTTCTAGGATTAGGCCCACTGCAGCCCTTGATTGAAGACCAAGGCATTACCGACATCATGGTCAATGGGTACCGTGAAGTCTACGTAGAACGCTCAGGAAAATTGCAAAAAACGGCAGTTCAATTTCGCAATGAAGAACAACTTCTCAACCTAGCGCGACGCATCGTCAGCAAGGTCGGGCGAAGAATCGATGAATCGAATCCATTAGTCGATGCTCGATTGGATGATGGTAGCCGTGTCAATGTGATGATCCCACCGCTAGCGCTTGATGGAACCTACATTTCCATCCGAAAATTCAATGAGAATAAGCTAACACTCAGCCAATTGGCTCAGTTTGGCGCAATGTCGAAATCGATGGTTAAGCTTATCGATATTATTGTTCGCTCACGCCTTAATGTGCTTGTTGCGGGAGGCACTGGTGCAGGTAAAACCACACTGCTCAATGCGATGTCTTTTAGCATTTCACCTCAAGAACGCATCATTACCATCGAAGACACCGCAGAACTGCGTCTACAGCAACCTCATGTTGTACGTGCAGAAACACGCCCAGCCAATGCCGAGGGCTTAACGCCGATCACCCAGCGAGAGTTGGTGCGAAATTCTCTACGTATGCGACCAGATCGAATCATTTTAGGCGAAGTTCGTGGTGATGAAGCCTTTGAGATGATGCAGGCAATGAACACCGGCCATGATGGTTCACTGTGTACATTGCACGCAAACTCAGCGACTGATGCACTAGTTCGCATGGAAAACATGTTGATGATGAGCCAAGCGACTCTGCCTCTGTTCTCATTGCGCCGCCAAATCGCAGACACCATCGATGTCGTTATACAAGTCGAAAGAATGCGTGATGGCAAAAGACGCATTGTTTCGATCACCGAGGTGCAAGGGTTAGAAGGAGAACAATACATCACTCAAGACTTGTTCAAATTCAAGCCGTTATCAGAGGATCAACAAGGCAACCTGATTGGCGAATACAAGAGTGCTAAGTGCGTACCAAGCTTCAATGAAAAAGCCAAATACCACCAACTCGATGCTCAACTAAGAGTAGCGATGGAGCTTGAAGCCTGATGATCTTAGTTCTCACTGTTTTCGTTTTATTTATCGCGATCGGGTTAATCAGGTTGAGCTCAAAGCAAGCCATCGTCAATAAACGGCTGTTATTGGTAAGCGGCAGTCAACGCTCGCTTACAGCTGACGTTTCAATCAAAAAAACCAACCACCAGCGCAGCAACAAACTGCATGCTTTCTTTTTACGAATGAATGCATTGCTGCCAGTTTGGGATAAGTACTTTATTGCCTTATCAGCTATCGGTTTCCCAGCATCAGGCCACATGTTATTTCCCCAGCTGGCAATGCATCATCAACTTTTCGCCGCTGTTGGACTTTGGTTTGTATGCACATGTGCCTTGGCGATGTACCGCCGAAAAATGCAGGTAGAAGAGTTCGAACAAGGCATCATCAATGTACTTGGCTTAATTTCTAGAGCGGTGGCTGCGGGGCTCTCAGTCCCACAAGCGATTGAACAAGTGTCAGAAACCCAACCAGGGCTATTAGGACGTGAGTTCTCCTATATTCGCGATAACTTAACGCTCGGTTTAAGCCTTCGCCAAAGCCTCGATGATGCATGCGTTCGCCTTCCTTACAGCAGTTTCCGCTACTTCTCGGTCGCGTTAATCCTGAATCAATCGAATGGTGGCCAACTGCGCGACATTCTTCAAAGCTTAAGCAGAACCATGCATGACAATCGAGCGATGAGAAAAAAGGTCAAGAGCTTAACCTCGGAGCCTCGTATGACAGCCCTCTTTCTTTCTATCTTACCCTTGGGGTTATTGGGTGGTATCTATTTGATGGAACCCACCATGATAATCCAATTGTTCAACACAGAATCGGGACAGCGTGTACTGACCTACGCCATCATTAGTATTAGCTCAGGCACACTCATTTTGAACGCTCTGACTCGTAACAAAAGGTTCTCATCATGATGTATGTTGCCTTGCTTCTGTTGGGATGCGCATTACTACTGACAGTTGTCGCACACTTGTCTTCTTTCAAACGAGATGTTGTCGCTGAGCGACTGACTCACGTATCGAGCTACTCCTCTAAGTACACGACCGCTTCTAGCAAATGGCGCTTCCAAGGTGCAAAACCACGACGCCAGAAGTTAATCCTCATTGGCTGGTTGAGTCCTAATGCAGAGATCTATTTTCTTGGCTTAAGACTACTGACGATGGTGACGGGATCTATTGCTTGGTATGTCACTCGAATCCAAGTGCTTAACATGAACTCTGTGGCCGAATGTATCGCAATCGCCATTGTGGTTGGCATCCTGTTCGACCGCATTCTAGATTGGCGCGTGAACCAAGTCCGAATGCAAATTAGCCGCGTTATTCCTGATGCAGTCGATCTGATGGTGGTATGTGTCGCATCAGGTCTAACACTCGAAGCGGTATTTCGCTGTGTCGGTGAAGAGATGCGTGCTATCTCTCCAGCATTATCACGTGAATGGCTACTCACTGCGACAGAGATATCGGTTCTTGATTCACCACAAACGGCACTTTCAAACCTAGACAAACGAGTCCAGCTTCCTGACATCAACAATATTGTGACCACCATGAATCAAGCGCTTCAATACGGTACGCCTCTCGCTGAAGCGTTAAAGCTGATTGCCTCTGATAGCCGCCAATATCACTTCTTAGAGCTTGAAGAGTGGGTAGGAAAAATACCAGCCAAGATGTCATTCCCTTTAGTGGTCTTCATCATGCTACCTGTCGTGGGCATTATTGTCGTGCCAATCATGTTATCCCTTAAACAAACTCTGGGGGGCTTATGAACAAGATCGTTCTCTTGGGTTTAGCGCTAATTTTACTCGGCTGTCAATCAACGAATAGCATTGAAAAAGAGACCTCTGAAGATATGAAAGTCGCCGAGGTTGCACTGATGAATGGCAAACCAGAAAGTGCCATGGATCTGTACCGAAAGATGCTGATATCGAAGCCTGATGACCCACAGTTACTATTGCTAATGGGGTCCGCTGCGAATCAAGCCAGTCGTTATGATGAGGCACTGCATTATCTAAAGCACGGTATCGAGCTTAATCAATCGAGCGCGATTTACAGAGAACTTGGCCGCGCGTGGTTGGCGCTTGGTGAGCTTGAACAAGCCACATCAGCACTCGAAGAATCTGTCAGATTAGTTACAACTGATGATGTCGCCCACAACAGTTTAGGCGTAAGTTACTCGCTCAATAAGCAGTATTCAAAAGCGCGTGAATCTTACTCTCATGCCCTCAGCTTGATGCCATCCAGTAATGAGTATCGCAACAACTTAGCCATGGCTTGGATACTCGATGGTAAACCAGAGCAAGGGATCCGCATTCTGCACCCGATCTTTGTCCGAGGTGAAGCGAGTGTAAAACTGCAACTCAACCTAGCACTGGCTTATGCGCTTTCTGGAGACAGTGCGTCCGCAAAAAGTATCGCTCGTGCACATCTATCTCAACCTGAGTTTGCCAACAATAGTCTGTATTACCAAGAACTTGCTGCTAAAACTGAGCAAGGAGAACTGTGATGCTCTCTCGTCAAAAAGGGGCGCAGAGCGTCGAGTTTGCAATGTTGGTGGTACCGTTCCTGATACTGATCATCGGTTTCTTTGAGATCTGCCGCCTGCTGTTGGTCAACATCATCCTTGATGTAGCCGTTAATGCGGGCGTTCGAGAGGCTAAGACACGGCCGATTAGTCCTATTTCAGACCAAGCTTTTGCCGAGACTATCGCAAAGTTCCCACTGATAGATAAGAGCAAGCTCGTCTTGGATCCATCGCCGCTATACGCCGAAAACTTCTCAGATTTAGTTAATGAGAAACCGGTATCCAAAAGCAGAGCAGTGTTAGGCGAGTACAAGGTGTCTTACTCATTTTCATTTGCCTTATTACCTAATCTATCAACTCAGTTTTCTGAGTCTATCGGCAACATGACAACCTTGAAAAGAAAGGTACTGGTTAGTTATGACAACAAATAAAACACCTCGAAAAAAACAAGCGGGTTCAGCAGCGATTGAATTCCCCTTCGTTGTACTCGCACTCATGATCATTTTGTGGGGGCTTGTTGCTACCTACCGCTTATTCAACCTACAGACTCAGCTCGACAACGTAACATATAACCTAGTCAACGCCGTTTCACTAACGCAACTGAAACCAGAGCAAGGCCCAAACGGATTACCTAATACGTTAAAGGATCAGCTTCTCGATCTCGCCGAACGTTATCTTCCGCAAGACATCAAGCGCAGCGATATTGGGTTGGTACTTGAAAGCCGTGTATTTGATACCACTGCTTCGAACTGGGAATACAAGCACATCCATGCCGGGATCATCTGTCAAAAGTACACACCCATCGATCAACTAGAGACACTTATCGTTGAGGGTAGCGGCGACCCTGCGTTAGTTGGAAGACCATCCACCTTGGTTCAACTCACTTTATGTGTGAATACACCGTTTGACTACAAGCGACTCAATCTTCCTAAAACACTCTCAAGTTCATCAGCCGTGATAGGAAAGCATTATGGTTAAACCAATATTCGGCAGCATTGCGCTTAAAAAACAGCAAGGCTCCATGACCATTTCATTGTTGGCGTTACTGTTTCCAGCGCTTTTCATTGCCGTTGGCACCCTGATGATCTCGGCTCAAGTAATGGTTTCAAACCGAGCAGCGCAAGCCGCCGATTCTGCCGCATTAGCTTGTGCCTTTGCTGATACAGCCACACTCCCAATGATGCGGGCTTACCAAGAGTACTATAAGCCAACCCTAAAAGGTGTGAGTGGCTTAGAACCAGAAATCATAGGCTCAGAATGCCGTATTAGCCTAGGTTATTCATTGTCACCCTTACTGCCCAACTTCCAATATGAGAGCTATGCAACCAAGGTAACGGCGACGGGTGGTGGTTATAAAAGTGTGGTTGAAAGCAAGCAATCTTCGATTCCAACGGAGTTGGTTTTAGTACTTGATGTGTCTGGATCGATGGGTTCAAACATCCAGTCGTTGAAATCCATTTTATCCAATGCATTGAATACGATTCAATCTCAGAGCAATAACGCTAACGATTTAGATTCTGTAAGCATTTCAATCGTTCCCTTCGACTCTGGAGTCGCAGCGCAGCGCCCACCTTGGTTATCCAAAGAAGCGGCAGGAATTTACTGTATTGATGGGCTTAGCTATCGCAATGGCAATTTCTCTGCGGCACTGACCGTCGATAACCTCGCGACGCTTCACTCAGAGCGACCGGTGAAATTTACACCGCCGAGTAAGTGGTTAAGCGACTGCAATCAAGATTCACCAATGCTGCCATTAACCAGCGTATTTTCCCGCGTCCAAAACTCGATAAACAGCCTAACAGCAAATGGCGGTACTCGCTCTTATCACGGTTTGGTATGGGGAGTGAGACAGCTTATCCCACGCTGGCAGCAAGCATGGGGATTGAACGCCAGCACAGTACCCGAAACCAGAAGAAAATTAGTGCTTTTTACCGACGGAGATGACAGTGGAGACGCGTTCACCCAACTGGTTAACGCCGGGTTCTGTACTACCGCAATCAATCAATATGGCATCGAAATGAATTTCATCGGCTATGGCGTCAACCCTTCTCGAATCGCTCAATTCGAGAACTGTGTAGGGGATACACAACGCGTGTTTAGCGCCACCAGCACGGCTCAACTCAACGAGTACTTTTCCGATATTTTGGCGGTTGAATACTCGGCAACCATCAAAATCACTCGATAATCCAAGTAAAAGCGTTTGATTCGAAACACCTGAATTTAAGCATTGAATTAAAAACAAACAAGTTAAAAACAATATGGAGAAAAACATGTTTACACGAGCCCTAGCGCTATTGGCGCTGTGCCTTTCTTTACCTGCATTGGCTTATCAAGAAGGGGATTCGTTGTCGCCAGACGTCATCGAAAAACTTCAACTCAACAAGGATGAACTGACCATTGTCGACTTCTTTGCAGAGTGGTGCGTCTCTTGCCGCGAAGAGCTACCAGAAGTTAATCAACTCTACACCGAACTCAAAGGCACAGGCGTCACGTTTAAAGGCGTTGATGTGGATGAAGATGTCGAGGTTGGCTTGGCGTTTCAAAAACAACTCGGACTGGAGTTCCCTGTTGTTAACGACCCTGAACAAGCGTTGATCGCAGAGTTTAAACCTATCGGTATGCCTGCGCTTTACTACATCTATCAGGGCAAGGTTATCAAGATTCGTTTTGGTGCCATCAACCACATTAGTGACGTAATTACTGACGACCTCACCCAAATGGGAGTGCAACTGTAATGCTAATCAAAGCCACCCTTGTTGGGCTATTAGCTATTCCAATGACTGCTAATGCGGCTCTTGAACTCGATCTTAGTGGTTTAGGAAAGAAGCCCGCAGAACAGCAAACAAGTAATAGCATCACAAATAGCGATGGTCCTATCGTTGAAGAAGAGATCATCTCCAGCACCGTTTATTCAAGTGGCGGTGATTATTCAAACCCGGAAGCGAAACGTGCAACCAGACGAAACATTGAAATGGTTAAACCCAAGGCAAAGCAACTGATTATCGAACAGAAAGCACCAGAAGAGAGTAACAAACCTTCTGCTTTGGCTTTCGTTGATGAGTTCCTTGGTATTGAACCCGTAAAGCCTTGGGAAAAAGGCACATTGGCTCAAAAAGAGATGAAACCCGGTGGCACGGTGCCTGAATTCGACGTCTTTTCTGAAAAGGTGTTCGCTTACAAACAAGGTTCCGTCGGCGGCAGTGGTGTTGGTGGCGGTGGCTGTGGTTGTAACTAACCGATCCATCAACGAACAAATCAGTATTTAAAAAAACAAAATAAGAAAAAAATGAAAAAATTACCAATTACGCTGCTGAGTGCAGCGGCAGTGGCTAACGTGGCATTAGCTGAAGATCATATCTCTGTTCATTACCTTAGCTATGAGGAATACGATGACAGAGTATCAGCCAATGACACCATGGTTTCGATTGAGAAAAGTATCGGCTTAGATTGGACACTCAACGCAGAGATAAGCTACGACAGTGTTTCAGGCGCCTCTCCAGCATGGGGGCCTACAACACCTCCTGCTTCCAATGCCGATCAGGTAAACCGCGCCCTGAAAACTCAACAAGCACAGAATAAAACCGACGAGGTTATTCGTGCAGGCTACGATCCTCACCGCAGTGGCTATGAAATCCAAAAAGTAGGCCTTGAAGACACTAGAAAATCCATCAGCTTAAGCGCGACCTATCGCGATACCTTACGTAATGAATGGACTCTCGGTGGTAACGCCTCTCAAGAAGAAGATTACGAAAGCCTTGGTATCAATGCCAAAGGTTTGGTCTATGCCGATAGCACTAAAAACCGCTCTTACAGTCTAGGTGGCTCTGCCCTTTTCGATCAGACTCAAGCGTTCGACAAATACTCGTTGGCTTCATCAAACAGCCAGAGCTGGGAAGACATTTTCACGGGCAGTTTAGAAGCCGGATTATCACAAACCTTCACGCCGAATCTATACAGCATTTTTACTGCTTACACGGGTTACCGTAGTGGCTATTTGAGCAATCACTATTTAACGGTTCTGCGTGAAGTCGATATCAACGACGACGGAAAGATCGATGATGATGAAGTGTTCTTAGGGCAAGATTCTCGACCGGACACGCGACTCTCTGGCGGTATTAATATCCAAGCTTTTTACTCAGTGTCCGACAGTCTAAAAATCCGACCAAGATACAAATGGTTTATGGATGATTGGGGCGTAATGTCTCACCAGTTAGGTGGCAAATTATCTTGGCGAGTGAGTGAATGGTTAACCTTGGCACCGGGCTATTTCTGGTACACGCAAGATGCAGCCGATTTCTATCGCGATCCAAGTAGTGCCGATCCTTCTTTTGCATCGTCAGGTTACGCGACTTCAGACCTTCGCTTAGGCAACTTCACCGCCAATGCCTATGAGCTAGGGGCGAGTATCAAGGTACATAAGAAATTACGCTTAAATGCGCTTGCTGCGTATTACGAACAGAGCAACGGTTTTGAAGCGCAGTGGTGGGCTGTTGGAGCAACCTATGAGTTCTAACCTGCCCTTTGTACATCGCTTTCATGCCATGACCGTACCGTGTGAAGTGCAAATTTTGTCGATGAATTTGGCTAACTTTCCAGAGGCAAGCGCAACAGCAATAGCGACTGAGATAGAGCAAAACACACGCCGATTGGAAGACAAATATAACTTCTACTGCGACGAATCATGGCTAACACAATGCATTAATCAGCGAGCATCATGTGATGTCGAACTCGATTCTGAATCTGCCGAGGTTTTCCAACACCTCGACCGATTAAGTCAACTGACGTTCGATACCTTCGATACTACGGTCGGAAGCATCAAACATCTTTTAAAACAAAAGCCGAAGATGTTGCACAGTCATGCTTTCCAAGCCTTGTCTTCTGCTTTGGGTAAGCAAGCGTGGGAATTAAAAGGGACAATGGATCAAAAAGGGGCCGTCGTTCTACAAGGGACCCTCGATCTACAAAGGACAAGGCTACACGTCCCTGATTCCCGTACTCGCTTCGACTTTGGCGGCGTCATCAAAGAGTACGCCGTCGACCAAGCCGTAGCGATCGGAAAACAACTCGGCGCGACGTCGATGTTAGTGAATTTTGGCGGTGACATCTATGCGTTAGGCACCAAACCGGATGGCTCGGCATTTAACATTGCTGTATTAGATCCAAGAGACAACAAGACCCCATTTTTCGCCGTTCCGTTAACGAACGCAGCGCTCACGACCTCAGCTCACAGTGAACGCCAAGTGCAATTTGGTGACAAGACCACCTCTCATATTCTGTCAAAGCAAGATGTCGAGCAGAAGATCCTTTCTGTTACCGCTATCTCGTCGTCCACATTGGAAGCCGGCGTGCTCAGTACTTCACTGACATTGAATCCCAACATATCAGTACCTGAAGATAGCGCTGTTATCTACATCGACGATCAATTACACATTCACCAAAACACGGAGTTCCTTCATCCATGAAGTGCTACCTACTTACGTTAATTCTATTGTTTAGCGGATTGTTACATGCTCAAGAAAACGAGTTTCTTCCCGTTGAAGAGGCCTTCCCCGTCACATGGGAAGCCACAGACCAAGGCGCGGTAATCAGCTTTGATACCCACAAGGGTTACTACCTGTATCAATCTCGATTTTCGTTCAAAGGTGAGTCGTCATTATCTACGTTAGAACCGAGTTATTCGCTGCCAGGTGAAGAGAAAGAGGATCCTAACTTTGGTAACGTCATCGTATTTCACGAGCCCGTTACCGTTACTGTTCCTTACTCAGGGAGTGGGAAACTCACCGTGCGTTATCAAGGCTGCGCAGACAAAGGACTTTGCTACCTGCCGCAAAAGTTAGTGCTCGATTTACCTATGCTCGAAACCTTAGCTGAAGCTCTGGTTGAGGAGCCATCAAACTCTCTATATCAAACCCTAGGTGAGATCAGCGAGGATACGAATGGCTTATCTTCGTTCCTATCTCAAGCCGGTAAGTTACAAGCGCTTCTCGTGTTCTTCTTGCTTGGTCTTGGCTTGTCTCTAACGCCATGTGTACTGCCGATGATTCCGATTTTGGCTAGCATCATCGGTGGCGAAAAAGCGATGACAGGCAAGAAAGGCGCGGCACTCTCCAGTTCTTACGTTTTGGGTATGGCAACCAGCTATGCGATGACGGGGATCTTAGTCACCACCTTGGCAAAAGGGGTCAACCTACAAGCCGCGATGCAACAACCTTGGTTGTTAAGTAGCTTTGCAGCGGTTTTTGTTCTGCTTGCGTTAGCGATGTTCGGATTCTATGAACTCCAACTGCCTGCTGCCCTTCAGCAAAAACTCAACAGTGGCTCAGACAAACTTGGCGGTGGCAAGATCGCCAGTGTCTTTGCTATGGGCGCAATCTCAGCCTTGGTGGTGTCACCTTGTGTCAGTGCGCCATTGGCCGGTGCGTTGCTGTACGTTTCAACCACTCAAGATTGGATGTTTGGCGGAGCAACTCTGTTCGTAATGGCGCTTGGTATGGGCGTACCACTTATCGCTATCGGAGCGAGTGGCGGGCGTTTGTTATTAAGAAGTGGCGCATGGATGGTTTCAGTTAAGCAAGTATTTGGCGTGCTGCTATTGGCTGTTGCTATTGTTCTGTTGAGCCGTTTTGTCGCCCCATCGTTCATTATGATCTTATGGGCGCTGCTCGCCATCGGTTCTGGTGTACATTTCGGTGCTTTAGAAGCCGCACAACCGGGTTGGGCGCGTACTCGTAAGTTCTCTGCTTTGCTACCACTGAGTTACGGTCTCATTCTATTTGTCGGATTCTTCTTAGGTAATACCGATCCTCTGAACCCACTTGAAAACAGGGAGTCAGTCCAATCCATTGCGATCACTCCCTTTGAAAAAACAGACTCTGTTATTCAGCTAGAACAACAGTTGCAGACCGCAGCGAGCAGCGACCAAAAGGTGCTAGTCGACCTTTACGCAGATTGGTGTGTGTCTTGTAAAGTGATTGAAACCAACGTGTTCAATGACCAACAAGTGAGCCAAAAGCTTAAAGAGTGGAAGACCATAAAACTTGATGTAACAGAAAGCTCGCCAGAACAAATGGCATGGCTCAACAATAAGAATGTGTTTGGCCCACCAGCGATTTTCTTTTACTCACCCGCCAGCGGTGAAATAGAGCCTGCACGAGTAATGGGGGATATTGATAAAGAGGGTTTCAATAAAAAACTCAAACTTGCCAATAAGCTCGCTTACACACGAACAACAGAAGCTGATAGCCAAACGAACTAAGGCCTAAGTGAGATAAAATCAAAATCGCCCAATCATAAATTGGGCGATTTTTTCTTATTTGGTTTGCAGATATGAGGCAATGTATTCTGAGTTTTCTAGCTGCTCAATAACCGTTTGAGTCAATTGCTCAGTATACGGGTTGATCTTCCAGTGCTCTGGGCTCCAACCTTTTACGAAACGTTGAAAATCAGCCCACGCCACGTAAAACATAGGTCGCCACGCAGCTTCGATTTCATCAAACGAAAGCTGTGGCTGATAGTACGTCAATGCATCTTCCAAGTATCGGAAGTATGTCTCTAACATCTGAGACTCTAGTTCAGCGCAATCTTGCGGCCTCACCGCACTGCTCATAAACAGAGCCACGTCTTTCATCGCACAACCAAGACCCACATATTGAAAATCGACCGCAGCAGCGTTTTGGCTTTCTGAATCAAAACAGAAATTAGCGAGCTTGGCGTCACCATGCACCAAAGTTGGATACGGACACTCTCTGAGTAAACGATCGATATGTTGCGCTTGGTTCTTCAATGGTAAGTCGGCCAACGCATTGAACTCATCAGGACGTGTGTCTAAATGCCAGTAAGTACCTATTTCCCATAATGATGCAGACTTTTCTTGGTCTATATGGATATGCTTCGCATGAAAATTAGCAAGCCACTTTAGGCAAGCATCGAGTTGTTTTTGCTCTTCTAGTGTGTAACCAGAAGCCCGTTCAAGCTGAGTCTCTTTGGTTGCCAGATCGTCAGAAGCAGCAAGCACATCAAACTGAGAGATCAACGGAAAGCCGATTTCAGCCAAGTCTTGCATCACAATCAGCCATTCATTCTCTTGTTGCTCACAATGCAACCCTACAGGTACAGGGCAACGCTCATCCCACTGTTGGGTAAACGACTGATACCAAGCCGTTTCCACTTGGTAAGAGTGCACCTTTCGTTGGTGAGAGAGTTTGGTATTCCAACCCTTTGGGTGTTCTGCTTTATCTGGCAACGCGACATGTTTAACAATCACACTTTTCAGTTCAGCATGGCCTTCTTGAGAAAAGACCAAGCGAACTAACTCGCCATATCCACCCCACAGGCGTTGAATCACTTGAACATCAAACCCTTGGTGACAACCCAACGAGGTCGCTATTTTTTGATAAAGCTCTGGCTGATTTTGACTTGAACTCGCTTCAGGTTGAGCCCGATTATTTGACGATATTGATTGAGACATATTACTCGTTGCTATGCTTTATCAGATAGAAGATGTGACCACTGTGGCTGCCTATTCATGTAGTGAACGACATAGCTACAAACTGGCACAATTTTGAAGCCTGCTTGTTCAATTTCAAGCAAGATCGACTCCATCATCACCTTGCCAAAGCCCTTGCCTTGTAGTTCATCAGGGATTCGTGTCGAGGTGATATGTAGTACATCTCCGTCCTTTTGATACTTAACGACCGCGAACTGGTTGGGTTCTAGCTCAACTGTGATCTGGTTCACTTCTTGATCCCATTTTACTGCCTGCATTCTCAACTCCTGCAAATAATTGATACGACAAACAATAAAAGTTTGAAGTATGAGTTCCTTGTAATAGACTAACGCAAGTGCATATAAATAAAACTAAGTACTTACAAACAAAGTAGTTAATTCAGTGCCATCGGCTTAATATAAAAACAGCAATGATAAAAGGCACTCTATAAATCTATGTGAGTACGCCTACTCAATCTAGCACGTAATAACCCCTTGTTAGCAAGTTACCAATATAACTAACAGACGCATGTTGGCGCATGGAGAATATATAATGAACGCACCACTGAAGAAGCCTTTGGAGCATAATCAGGCACTTCAAGACCCTCGTAACCGCACCGTTTCTACGATAAACAGCACCGATGCACTGGCCATGATTGAGCACGGCAGTGAGCTGACATTAAATGTCTCGACTCCGGTTGGCACTAAGTTTCTCGCCACCACCAAATTTATCGGTACGCACAGTGATAACTGTATTGTGGTTGAGGTTCCCGAGGTATCCAATGAAGATCTGAATTTTTTCTTTCAAGAAGGTTTTTGGATGACCGCTCGTGCCTATTCTCTACGAGGTGAAGGCGCACTTATTCACTTTAGAAGCCAAATTCACCATAAGATTGGTGAACCCTTCCCTATTCTTGTACTTTCGACACCAAGCACGATGCAAGTCACTCAGCTGCGTAAAGAAACACGCTATGAAGTGAACTTGGCTTCAAGAATTATCTTCAACGACCAACGAGCAAACTGTGAGATAAGAGACTTATCGAAAAGTGGTTGTCGTTTTGTGACCTCTCCGACCTCTCGTGCAATTCAGATTGCCGATCGAGTGTCTATCGAGATTACACCTGAAAACTACAATGGCCCTCTTATCCCTCCATTGAGAGGCATCATCTGTAATCTGCAAAAATCGACGCACTACGCTCGATACGGTGTGGAATTTGATGATATTGGCCGCGCTAACGCTAAACACTTGTTGGCAAAATTGAAGTTCGATGGCACCAAGCTCTGCTTACGAAACGGCTAAGATCATTTAACACACTGCGCTCATCAAATTCGTGAATTGACCAAATACAAACCACTCACTCGCGAGCAAAGTCGCAACCAATAAAAAAGCCATCGACTCTAGAATCGATGGCTTTTGCGTTGTGGCTGTTTTTATCTGTTTATCTGTTTATCTGTTTATCTGTTTATTTAGGCATAAACTAGCTAACTATCTAGTCTAGCTAACTATCTAGTCTAGCTAACTAGCTATACAGCTATTTACGCAGTGCGTTCAGTTTAGCTTGAGCGATACCAAAGATAGTATCAATTGGATAGCTACCCTCATCACTTGCCTCACCTGCGGCTTTGCCTGTGAACAGTTCAATCGCCTCTGTGACATGGTCAATCGCCCAGATATTGAACTCGCCTTTTTCAACTGCTTTCACGATGTCACCGCGCAGCATTAAGTTATGAACATTCGAGCGTGGGATTATCACCCCTTGTTCGTTTGAACGTCCTTTGATTTCACACACATCAAAGAAACCTTCAATTTTCTCGTTCACACCTCCAATAGGCTGAGACTCACCGAACTGGTTCATTGAGCCGGTAATCGCAATATCTTGGCGGTTTGGCTGCTTAGAAAACGCAGACACCACCGCACAGAACTCGGCCATACTCGCACTGTCACCATCGACGCCACCATACGATTGTTCGAAGGTGATATTAGTGGTGAGCGGAACTTTGGCCGTCTTACCAAATACAGAAGAAAGGTAAGCCGACAAGATCATCACACCTTTCGAGTGAATACTGCCACCTAGGTCTACGTTTCTTTCAATATCAATCACTTCACCGTCACCGTAAGCTGTGGTAGCCGTGATTCGGTTCGGCGCACCAAACATATGATCGGTAGTACTGAGTACTGACAGAGCATTGACCTGCCCTACCGCTTGGCCATCAACATGAATAAGCGTTGTACCGTTAGTGAAAGTTTCCATTACGCTGTCTTGCAATCGTCCAACACGCATCTGTTGGTTAGATAACGCCTGGTCGACGTGCGTTGCACGAATCAAGTTCGATTTTGAGCCTCTCGCTACGTAGTTTGACTCACGAAGCAGATTCGCAATGTGTGCCGAGTGCAGCGACAGCTTACCTTGGTCACCCGCCTGACGAGAACTGTGCTCAATGATGCGAGCAATCGCTTTACGATCACAATGCAGCATGTTGTTGTCGTGCACGATGCTCGAAATGAAGCGTGCATAATGCATTTCAGAATCCGCAGTACGCTTCATCTCATCTTCAAAATCGGCTGTGACACGGAACAGTTCACCGAACTCCGCATCGTAGTGTTGCAGCAGTTGGTAAGTTCGGTAATCGCCAAACAGAATGATCTTAACGTCCAATGGAATCGGTTCTGGATCAAGCGATACCGCTCCCGTTAACGTGACCTCTTTTTCTAATGAAGTGAAGCTCAATTGACGCGAACGTAGCGCGCGCTTCAGGCCTTCCCAAACATAAGGCTGTTCGAGGACTTTAACCGCATCCATCAACAACACACCGCCATTGGCTCTATGTAAACTACCAGCGCGAATCAATGAGAAGTCCGTAAATACGGTACCTTTAAAAGTTGCCGTCTCGACATAGCCAAACAGAGAGTGATAATTCGGATTCTCTTCAACCACGATCGGCAGCGTCTCCTCCTTCTGGCTCACAATCACGTTAACCTTGTAGCGACGTGGCATTTTCTTATCCAAAGAGGCGGTCGCAACTTCTGCTTGCTCTGTGCTCTCTTCCAAGAAAATATCTGCGTTGTCGACAATGTCTTTACGCAGTGCCGTCAGGTACTTTTTGATATCTGGATATTGGCTGTAGTCTTGCTTCAACTGCTTGATGAAGTGCGTGATCACATCTCGCGCCGTATCATCATTAAGCTTTTGAATTTTCTCTGTATACGTCTCTTCAAGCTCGGTCAGTTCGCGAGAAATGGTTCGTAGACCCACTTCCAATCCATCAATGGTTTTATCGAACTGGTCTTGCTCTTCCGGCGAAAGTAGATCAAAGCTCTCTTCGGTATGAAGATCATCCCCATTCATTGCGACAAACTGGTAATCACCCTGAGTGGTAATCGTCAGGTTGATGCCCTTGTCTTTCGCTTCTTGGCTAATTGTTTCGAGCGCAGCTTGTTGCTTCGTGGCCAATTGGTTTTTAAGCCTATCTGCACGGCTAAAGTACATCTCGTTGTCGAATGCGAGCGGCATGGCTTTAAGCAATTTACGCATCAGCTTTTCAATGTCTTGCTTTAAGCTGCTGCCCACGCCACGTGGCAACTTGAGTACCTTCGGTGTACGAATATCTTCAAAGTTCGCGATATAACACCAATCAAAAAGCTCTTGGACCTCTTGAGTGTGTCGGTTTAGATAGCGCAAAATCATGGTGCGCTTACCCAAACCATTTCGCCCTATCGCATAAATGTTGTAACCCTTTTCCTTGATTGACATCGCGAACTCAACGGCCTTTTGTGCACGTTCTTGCCCGACGATTTCGTCAATTGGAGCCAGTTCTTTGGTCGACTTACATGGTAGCTTATCGAGTTCCGCTACCTTATACAGCTGTTCTGTATTGAGTCTTTGCATCGCCATCGCCGCCTCCTTAGTCCTTCATTACTTGGGTGTAGATAAAATCAGTGTAGATGTAATTTCCTATAAATTTAGTGACTTACGCAACATCGCTGTTCAACTGAGCAAATAACGCACAATTTGAGCCATTTTTAAGAATAACCGGCCACTTTATTTACCAACTTAACACGTGAATGATTTTAATTTGCATTTGATAATAAATATCATTAACATTTTCAGATATTATAAATTGAGGATGTGGATATGGAAATTGAACGATGCTGGATGCACTACCTAAAAGCTGAACAGTTAATGGAACAAGGTCACTGGCCAGAAGCACAGCGCCTGTATGGTGATGTTCTAACGTCTCTTCCTCACCACATCCAAGATGCTGCATACCAAAGCGACATCAAGCCCTGCCAATTTGCCTGTCTACTTGCAGGGCTTCGAGACGCAAGTGTCGCTCAATCAGAGATTTTCAACCGTTTAGGCCATCATCAGCAAGCCTTCGACACCTTGAATCAGTCTTACGCACTGATGCAATTTATCTCTCTCGAAAGCACAGAACTGATCCAACGCACCTATTCACTGCTGGAAAAACAGAGTGAAGATCTACTCAATCATTTGATCGCTTTTTGCAGTGCTCAACGCAGTTCGTATTGGATGCTCGAACTAGAACAAATTCAACGTGCTCATCACCATTTTGGGCAACTTAAAACCACGTCAGAAGTGAAATCTTCACCTAATGTCTTAAATTGATAAGGATATATCATGTCGGACCGGGCCATTCTTAAAGTCAATAACCTCTCCGTTAGCTTCACAACCAATGATGGAATCATTGATGCGGTAAAAAAGGTTAACTTTACCCTTAATTCTAGCGAAACCTTGGCCATTGTTGGTGAATCAGGTTCAGGTAAATCAGTCTCTTCTAACGCACTCATGCGTTTGCTCCCTGATAACGCCATCATTGATGCTCAATCTGAAATAGAATTTGAGGGGCAATCAATACTTGGCAAGACTGAACGAGAAATGCAGTCGATTCGTGGCGACAGAATCGGCATGATCTTCCAGGAACCGATGACCTCTCTCAACCCATACCTGCGCGTGGGCACACAAGTGGCTGAAGCCATTATGTGCCACCGCAATGTATCGAAATCAAAAGCAAAACAGCGTGTGCTAGAGCTCTTCAATCTTGTGCATTTACCAATGCCAGAACAGGCTTACAACAAGTATCCGCATGAGTTTTCAGGCGGTCAGTTGCAGCGCATCATGATTGCGATGGCTTTAATCAACGAGCCCGATATTTTGATTGCCGACGAACCCACCACCGCATTGGATGTGACCGTACAAGCGGAAGTGCTTTCTCTTATCAAAGAAATCCAAAACAAAATGGGCATGGCAATTTTGTTCATCACCCATGACCTTGGCGTAGTAAAACATTTTGCCGACCGTGTTCTGGTGATGTGCAAAGGTGAGCTAGTTGAAGAAGGGATGACTCAAGCCTTATTCGAGAATCCAAGACACGATTACACACGCATGCTGATTAACTCGATTCCTAAAGGCGCTAAGGTTCCTGTTGAGGCGTCAGCCCCAGAGCTATTGTCTGCTGACGACATCCGAGTTCAGTTCTTGGTTAAATCACATTTCATCAAGAGTAAAAGTCAGTACTTCGAAGCCGTAAAAGGCATTTCGTTGAATCTTAAACAAGGCGAAACGCTAGGCATTGTGGGTGAATCAGGGTCAGGTAAATCGACCCTTGGACGTGCATTAATCGGCTTGCTGCCGAGTACCGGACGTATTGTTTACAAAGGCCAAGACGTTAGCTTATTAAATGATAAAGAGCGTCACAAGCTCAAGAAAGATGTCCAAATGGTGTTCCAAGATCCTTATGGTTCTTTATCACCACGCATGACAGTTGGGGAAATCATCACCGAAGGCTTAACGGTGCATCAACCTCATCTATCCAAGCAAGAACGTTTAGAAAGAGCGCGCAAAGCATTGATTGAAGTTCGCTTAGCGCCGAATTCAATAAACCGTTATCCGCATGAGTTCTCTGGCGGGCAAAGACAACGTATCGCGATTGCTCGCGCACTGATTCTAGAGCCCTCTTTCATTTTGCTGGATGAACCGACTTCAGCACTCGATCGCTCAGTACAACTGACCGTGATTGACCTGCTGAAAGACATTCAAGCCAAGCACAATATTGGCTTTCTGTTCATCAGCCACGACCTCTCGGTAGTGAAAGCACTGTCGGATCGTGTACTGGTGATGCAGAAGGGTGAAGTGATGGAAGAAGGGTCTGCAGAAGAGATTTTCAATGCACCGAAAAATGACTACACCAAGAAGTTAATCGCAGCGTCATTCGACTTAGAAAATAAATCGAAAAAAAATGCGGCGTAACGGGAACTAATCAACATTAACAGCGTCTTATATGTACATTCTGAATAATCTCCTAATGGATTGAAATCTAGAATGGATATAGCAAAACTGGTTTGGCCGCCAAAAGAGAAATGTCGCATGGATGCGACATTTTTCGTTTCTGGCGTATATGAAAAATCAACTCAATGATTCGAGCCAGTGATAATGAAGGTTTGCTAAAATTGACGGACTTTTAACAGGGTTAGCTGATAGTCGGGTCATAGTCGCAGAGCGGCTTCGTTCAACTCGTTTTTGGACAGAAACGTGTCAGCGAGCTTCCTAAATTAGTGATTTATGAATTACTTCAAGTATTGCAAACCTCCAATCAAGTGGCCGAACTCACTCAGCCACTACAGTCCACTATATTTAGTGCCATACAAGAAATAGAGAAAGGCTTCTTGAGCCTCTTAAAGCTTTTCTCTATAGGTTAAAAGGACAAAAACAGACCAGCGATTGTCGCGCTCATTAAGTTAGATAACGTACCGGCAAGAATGGCATATAAACACAGGCTAGAGATCTCCGAGCGTCTTTCTTTTGCCATACTACCTAGGCCACCTAGCAACATAGCTGCAGCTGAGAAATTAGCAAAACCACACAGTGCAAAGGTGATGATTGCCGTAGTACGTTCAGATAACGGGTTGTCGATTAGGAATTCAGTAAAATTAACGTAGGCGACAAATTCATTGAGTACTAATTTTTGACCAATGAACGTTGCCGCACTAAACGCTTCTTCTAGTGGTATACCAATGATCACAGCAAGAGGCGAAAATAGGTAGCCAAGTATGAGTTCTAATGATAGTTCAGGCAGCCCAACAAATCCGCCGACTAAACCTAGCAGGCCATTTAAAAGGGCAATTAAAGCAATAAATGCTAAAAGCATACCACCCACATTAATCGCCAAAGCTACCCCATTAGATGCTCCCTCAGCGGCTGCATCAATAACATTGCTTGGCTTGTAAGCTTCTATTGATTCACTTACCTCACTATTTTTACGGTCAGCGTCCAACTCTTCAGGTTTCTTAGTTTCTGGCAATAAGATCTTGGCAAACAACAAGCCACCAGGCGCTGCCATAAATGATGCCGCAATCAGATACTCCATGTTTACGCCCATTGCAGCAAATCCACCTAGTACTGTACCGGCGATAGATGCAAGGCCACCACACATCACTGCGAATAACTCTGACCGACTAAGTTTATTAATATACGGCGCAATGACAAGAGGTGCCTCAGTTTGACCGACGAAGATATTTGCGGTTGCTGACATCGACTCAAATTTACTCGTACCTAGCAATTTCTGAAGGCCTCCTCCAAGGAAACGAATGAATATCTGCATAATGCCAAAATAGTACAAAACGGATACTAGGGCAGAAAAGAATACAATTACTGGCAATACGCGAATGGCAAAGACGAAGCCGCCGCCACCAAATATTTCAAACATCTTATCACTGGCTAAACCACCAAATAAGAATCCAATACCATCAGCAGAATAACCAAGAACAGCATTGATTCCATTTGATACATACTGGAGAAGATCTTTACCTATGGGTACAAACAGAACGAATGCACCGATTAAAAATTGAATAATAAATGCGCCAAGAACCGTTCTTATATTTATAGATTTTCGGTTCATAGAAAAGGCATAAGCGATACCGAGTAACGCTACCATGCCAAGTAGACTAAAGAGGATTTGCATAGAAATGTCCTTGTTCTTTCAAATAAAAACGGCAGACCTAAATAGCCTACCGCTCTGTTGGGATTAATGATTGATCCAGTGCTCACAAGCTAGCTCAGCCACCATCATTTCAATGTCGTATGGTACCGGCTGCGGTATCTTAGAGAGCGATTTAGCATTAAGCGCGATACGCTCAAGACTTAGCGTTTGAAGTGCGAGCCCTAAATCCATAATTTCGATTGGGTTACCATCACCGGCAGATAGGTTGACTAAGTTGGCATCAGAGAGGACAAACAACTCTTTATCTTCACCTTCTATTTGATAGGCTGTTACGTGTGGGCGAATACGATAAATTCCCTGACTCATATCTTTGAGTTCAGACAGATTAATTTCACGCTGGAAATGACCTGCGTTTGCAATAATTGTCTTATCACGCATGAGCTCGAAGTGCTCTTTACGCAAAACATCATCACGGCCAGTGATAGTCACAACCATGTCAGCATCAGGCAATGCCTTTTCAAGTGTTGAGGTGTAGAAGCCTTCCATATGCGCTTCAAGCTTCGTGAGCGAGTTACTTTCAACGACTGTGACATGAGCGCCCATACCACGAAGACGTTGGGCAGTACCAGAGCCACAGTAACCATAGCCGATCACAATCACTTTCTTGCCATGAAGCATCACGTTTGTTGCTCGCATCATGCCGTCAACGACAGAAGATCCAACGCCAAAGCGATTTTCGATGATACGTTTAGACATGGTGTCGTTAATGATCAACGTTGACCACTTATCAGACTTAAAGTCTTCACGTAGACGGTTAGCCCCTGTGGTCGTTTCTTCTGTTGCACCTAACAGTGAACTTTGTAGATGCTCAAACTCAGGGTGAGTGAACACAAGCTCATGTAAATCGGCACCATTATCAGCAATGATGTCTGGATTAAAACTAAGAACATTTTCACAATAGCGAATGTGGTCTTCAAATGACTCATTACGATGAGAAAATACGTGAACGCCGTAATCTTTCACCAGTGCTGCTGCGGTTTCATCTTGGGTTGATCCTGGGGAACCGGTCAAAACTACTTTGGCTCCACCTTTTGTCAAAGCTTCCATCCATACGCCAGTTTTAGCTTCTACGTGAAGGCAAATACCGATGGTTAATCCCTTAAATGGTTGTTCTTTCTCTAAGCGTTCGATAAGACTTCGCATAATTGGCATGTGTGCACGCGCCCAGTCAATTCGTTTCGTACCTTCTGGTGCAAGAGTTAGGTCTGCTACGTCATGGGTGATATTCGTCATTTCAGTATCCTTTTGTGGAAATTGGTATGGACACAGAATGAGTGAAATTGAGGTTTAGAAAAACAAAGCTACGTGGAAAGATTGTTCTTATAGAGAAACTATAATGTGAGGTGTGCAAAGGAACTCGTGAGCTCTTTTAGTAGTAATGCATTAGAATAGAATGACTATTAGAGGTACTCCGATGAAAAACCTGAACCTAAACTTGGTCACTACCTATTACACCGTAGTGAAGCATAATTCGTTCTCACAGGCCGCTGATGAATTGGTACTGTCTAAGTCTGTTGTCAGCAAGCAAATACGCCAGTTAGAGAATGAGTTGCAATGTACGCTTATTCAGCGAACAACCAGAACATTATCTTTAACAGAGCAAGGGCAGTATCTCTATGAACGATACTCAAAGATTCTCGATGACATTAAAGAAGCTCATGATGTCATCGACCAACGAAATGACACTCTGAGCGGCTCTTTTAGTATACGCCTGCCAATTGTTCTTGAGCATGATTTGAATCTCATGCAAAAGATCAGCTCGTTTACTCAAATTTATCCCAATGTAGAACTGGAGGTCATGTATGGTTATACATTGGATGACCTTGTTTCAGAGGGTATAGATCTCGCCTTTCATATCGGCGATATGCCCAATAGCAGCTTTCGGTGTAGGAAGATTAAGAGCATCGGCACAAAGGTTGTCGCTTCTAGCGACTACTTAGAGAAAAATGGGACACCTAATATCCCATCAGACTTAAAAATACATCGCTGTATGAACTACCGAAGTTGTCTAACAAAGGATAAATGGCGATTTAACTTTGCAGATGAATCACATGAATTTGTCGAGTTAAACTCAACGATTCGATCGGATTCAGAAGCTATGTTGGTCGAGATGGCCAAAAATGGAGTGGGCATTGCGTGTGCTTTGGATTTTTTAGTCGGTGATTATCTTGAACAAGAAGAACTGGTGAATCTACTCACTGATTATACTTGGTCCACCGAGCTTTATTTTGTTTACCCAAGTGCGGCGATTACACCCCATAAGGTGCGAACATTTATTGACCACATGTTGAAATGATAGAGCCTGTCGTGAAATGACAATTCGTTAGGGGAAACAATAGAGTGATTGGCTTAGCGTAGAATTTTAATCGATCCTATTATTATGACTGCTGACTAGATCATTAAACAATCATTTATTGAACCTAAAGGCGGATAATATGAATAGGTCAGCTATATACAGTGGTTTGCTACTCACTTTTGCAGCAACACACGCAATGAGTGCGGAACATGCGAAACTTCGATTAATCGGTACATCAGACCTCCATTCTTACATGGATAACTTTGATTATTATGCTAATGAAAGAAGTGAAAAGTATGGGGCTGTTAACCTCATAGCTGAGATAGAGCATTACCGAAACGAAAGTGACAACTCCGTTCTAGCAGATACAGGTGATTTACTCGTAGGGAATCCGTTTGGTGATTTCATCGGTGGTCAGTGGCTAGCTGGACAAGCTAAAACAACACCTATCATTGATATTCTAAATGAACTTAATTTTGATGTGGCAGCTCCCGGTAACCATGACTTTGATTATGGTTTAGAGTATCTACATCTCAATTACGACAAAGCTAACTTTCCAACCGTTCTTTCTAATGTTTACAAATCAGGCTCAGAAACTCCTTATTTCAATCCCTATGTCATCGTTGAGAAGCCTGTAATCACTAAAGAAGGGACCAATCGTACAGTTAAGATTGGTTATATTGGGGTTGTTCCACCTCAAACCATGGAGTTAAATGCAAAATGGCTTGATGGAAAAGTAGATATCGTTGACCCCTTACCGCATGTAAAAAAATGGGCAGCAGAAGCAAAGGCAAATGGTGCTGACATCATCGTTGCTCTTGCTCATTCCGGTATGAAAGACGTTAAGTATTACGAGGGCATGGAAGATATGACTTGGCATTTAGCACAAGTAGAAGATGTGGATGCGATTCTATTTGGCCATACTCATAAGCCATTTCCAGGAAAGAAGTATCAATCGACTGAAAACGTTGATAACGAAAAAGGCACGATTTTCGGCAAGCCTGCGGCTCAGCCGGGGAAGTGGGGTGACCACATAGGTATTGTTGACCTAAGTTTGTCTTATGATGATAATGCCTGGACGATTACCGAAGGCTCCGCTTTTGTTGTCAAGAGCAATGAGCGATCTGAAACAGAGAGCCAACAACAAAAGGTGCGTCAATATACTGCGAACTACCACAAACAGATCCTAACAGAGTTTTCACGCCCTCTTGGTAAAGTTAACGTTGAGTTACGTAACGATTTCAATTTGCTTGGCAATGACAGTGTTTATCAAATTGTCGGTGACTCAATGATCAGTTTCGTTACAAATAAAAAAATTACTAAACTTCCAATTTTAAGCACCGTAGCCCCTGCTATTCACCGCAATGACTCTAACTTCTACTTAGGTTTGGAAGCTGGTGAGCTTACGACTCGTGACGTAGGTTCATTGGTTTATTCTTCAGACCTAATAGCGAAAGAGATGACAGGAAAAGAGCTTAAAGAGCTACTTGAAATTTCTGCCTCTATGTATGTTGAACCCAATGATGATAGTGGTTTGTTGATTAAACCAGATCACCTAACGTTTTTGTACTACAACATTTTAGGCATTAAATATAAAATCGATATCACGAAAGCTTCAACGCACAATTCGTTTGGGTTCCCTGTTGCAGAGGGTGAAGGTCGGATCACGGAGATGACTTATCAAGGCAAGCCGATCAAACACAATGACAAATTCTTATTGGTAGGTAGCAAATATAACCCTTATTTTGCACGCGAGTTAAAAGCGAAAAAAGAGTTTCTGAATATTGGCGACCCAAACTCACGTACTGTATTAAAAGAGTACCTGCAGCAGTCTCAAAAAGCATTAGACATTAATGTGGAAAATAACGTTACGTTAATTCTTGACCCCAATAAGAGCTACCGATTTCAAGCTAACAATGATAAGTCTAAACTAGCGGATTTTGTTCAACTTACAAGCATGCACATTAAATGGGAAAAGGAACAAGGTGGCAAAAACGTTTACGTTATTGAGCCTTAGCCAAACTATAATGAACAACTCACCATATGAGTGTAACGTATGTGCCCTATCATCATTGCATGGGCGCTTTTATTGTCTGGGAGACTTCAGAGATGGATGGGCTTAATATCAAATTTGCTTAACCTGCCCCTACAGAACCATGCTTTACCTATCACTTTACGACAAAGTAGAACTTTCTTGTTAGCTCAGAGTAACGTTTTGAAGTTGGTCGAATGAACGTACTTAGGCCTTGATGCTATCAGGCTTAACTTGATGTATGGAATCCACTCC